>CAYLPI010000010.1:12726-42326 GCA_964385505.1 uncultured Bordetella sp. | reverse complement strand
GATTTGCCCCCCGCAGTGCGGGATAGGCGAGCCCCGCCCGTTTGCCGCCGCGCCCCCAGAATCCCCACTGCTGGCGGTCACCCTGGTAACCAAAATCGCGGCCGATGCGTTGCAAATCGGCACCGATAGCGTCGGCGTAGTCGATTACGCTTTGCGGCGGCAGCGGATCAGCGCAGATGGCCGGCCGGCCGTCACGGAAAATATGCGCCTTCTCAAAGCCGATTTGCTCGCGCGTGTCACCAAGCCATTCCATGTGATCAAGATCGACGCTGGTGAGAATGGCGCAATCGGAATCAAAAAGATTGACTGCATCAAGCCGGCCGCCAAGCCCGACCTCGAGAATGACCACATCAAGCGCGCTGCGACAAAAAAGATCCCACGCAGCCAGTGTGCCGAACTCAAAATAAGTCAGGTTCACGCCGCTTCTGGCGGCCTCGACATTTGAAAACGCCGCCGCAAGTTGTTCGTCCCCGACTTCGCGGCCGTCGATGCGCACACGCTCGTTATAGCGCAGCAAATGGGGGGATGTGTAAACGCCGGTACGATACCCTGCGGCAAGGAGGATGGCCTCGAGCATCGCGCATGTGGATCCCTTGCCATTGGTGCCACCCACGGTGATGACGGGGCAAGAAAGATCTGCTGCCAGCGCGCGCCGAACCGCGCCGACGCGGTCCAGCCCAAGTTCAATGGCGCGTGGATGCAAGGTTTCAATGTGCCCGAGCCAACCCGCCAGATCAGACGTCATCGCTGCCAGCCGCGACTACATACCGCTGCGTTGGATTCTATTGCTGCGCGTCGGAGCGGCGGGCAGTTGCACCGTGGGGCTTCGCCCACCTAGGTGCCCGCCGGTGGCTGGCGCATCAGCAGCGTCAGCAAAGTAGCGAGCTTGTCGCGCATCTGCCGCCTGTCCACGATCATGTCAATCGCGCCCTTTTCCAGCAAAAATTCGGCGCGCTGAAATCCCTCCGGAAGTTTTTCACGTACCGTCTGCTCAATGACCCGCGGTCCGGCAAATCCGATCAACGACCTCGGCTCGGCAATCACCACATCGCCCAAAAAGGCGAAACTTGCCGAGACCCCGCCCATGGTTGGGTCGGTCAACAGCGATATGAAGGGCAGCCTGCGATTGGAAAGCAGCGTCAGTGCGGCCGTTGTTTTCGCCATCTGCATCAGCGACAGCAACCCCTCCTGCATGCGGGCACCGCCACTGGCGGCCACACACACCAGCGGCAGGTTCTGGTCGAGGCAGGCATGCACGCCGCGAACAAAACGCTCGCCAACGACCGAGCCCATTGACCCGCCCATGAAATCAAACTCAAAAGCTGCGACAACGAGCGGCACTGTCTTGACCGCCCCCTGCATCACCACCAGTGCGTCGCTCTCGCTTGTTGCGGACTGCGCTTCGTCCAGGCGTTCGCTGTACTTTCTGCTGTCCTTGAACCGCAGCGTATCCACGGGAACGACCTCGGCGCCGATTTCAAAACGGCCTTCGGGGTCGAGCAGCATGTCGAGGCGCGCGCGCGCGGGCAGGCGAATGTGATAACTGCATTTCGGGCAAACGCTGGCGTTACTCTCAAGATCGGTGGCGTACAGCACGGCACTGCAGGACGGGCACTTGCTCCACAGCCCCTCCGGAACCATTTTTTTGGCGCCCGTACCAGACCGGTTGATCTTGGGCGGGAGCAGCTTTTGCAACCAGCTCATGCGTCCAGTGCCTTGCGAATGCCGGCGAGGAAGTCGCGTGCCTGGGCGACCTGCTGGCCTGGTGGGGCGCCCTCCATTTGCTCGATAATACGGCTGCCGATCACCACCGCATCAGCCAGACTGGAAACCGCCCTGGCCGTTTCGCCGTCACGAATACCGAACCCCACCCCCACCGGAAGGCTGGTGTGCTTGCGAATCTGCGGCAACATTGCTGCGACAGCCGTCAAGTCAATCGTCTTCGCTCCGGTCACTCCCTTGAGAGAGACGTAATAAATATAACCGCTTGCCAGCCTGGCAACCTGCGCGATGCGTTCATCAGTGGACGTGGGCGCCAGCAGAAAAATAAGGTCGATATCGTGTACACGCATCAATTTTGCAAATTCGACAGATTCCTCGGGCGGATAATCAACGACCAGCACGCCGTCAACACCACTCGCCTGCGCCTTCATGGCGAAGGCCCCGGTGCCCATGCGTTCAATCGGGTTGGCATAACCCATCAGCACCACCGGCGTGAGCGTATTGCGCTTGCGAAACTCGGCCACGAAGGACAAAACATGATTCAGGCTCACGCCTTTTTTCAGCGCACGTTCGCTTGCGCGCTGGATCACCGGGCCGTCCGCCATCGGATCGGAAAAAGGCACGCCGAGCTCGATCACATCCGCACCGGCGGCAGCCAGGGCATGCATCAGTTCCACCGCGGTCCCGGGGTCGGGATCACCCGCCGTGACAAAGGGGATCAGCGCGGTGCGTTTTTTTTCAGATAGTGATTTGAATACAGCTTGGATACGCGACATAAGGCTCAGGCTCTCAATACAGTATCTAGGGATGCGGCATTGTGCGACGACTTGTCCCGAAGGCGTGCAATACGGCTCTGGATAATTGAAAAATATTCCGGGTTCAGCTCGAATCCGGCGAACCGGCGACCGTGCAGCAAAGCGGCCTCCGCTGTGGTGCCGCTGCCCATGAAAGGATCGAGCACGAGGTCGCCCGCGGCGCTGCTCGCAAGAATCATGCGCTCGACTATTTCGAGCGGCTTCTGCGTCGGGTGCTCCTCGCGTTCCGGGTCCTGCCGGTGCAGACGGGACACGCTCCAGAGGTCCTTGGGGTTGTGGCCCATCTCCAGCCATTTCTTGCCCACGAAAATGGAACGGCTGCGGCTCTTCTTGGTTTGTGCATCATAGGGCACCCGCACCGCGTCGAGGTCGAAGTGGTAGTCCCTCGACATCGCAAACAGCCCGATGTTGTCATGGACCGAACTGAATTTCCGGGTGCTCCCGCCCATGCTCGGAACACGGCGGTCCCAGATGATCTCGTTGATCATGGTCATGCGCGTCTTGATATGACTGAATACCTCTGGCGAATGTTGCCAAGAGAGAAAAACATACAGGCAGGCGCGCGGCGTGAGTTTGGGGATGACCGCATCTATCCAGCGCCGGCTGAAGTCAAGGTAGGCCGCCCCCGAGAGCCGGTCCGAATCGTTGCCATAGTCCTTGCCGAGGCCGTACGGCGGGTCGGCAACGACGAGGTTCACCGAGCCGTCGGCTACCCTGGCAATACCGGACAGGAAGTCCTCGTTGTGGATGGATACGATCGCGTGCCTCAGACCTTGAGTGCCGACTGTTCGGCGACCGTCTGCATGTCCTTGTCGCCGCGCCCCGACAGATTCACCAGCAGCACCTGATCCTTGCGCATGGTCGGTGCGAGTTGTGCGGCATAGGCGAGCGCGTGGCTCGATTCGAGCGCCGGGATGATGCCCTCATGGCGGCACAGGTCGTGAAACGCCTTGAGCGCCTCCTCGTCCGTCACCGTCACGTATTGCGCGCGCCCGCAGTCCTTGAGCCACGCGTGTTCCGGACCTACCCCCGGATAATCCAGTCCGGCCGAAATCGAATGCGTCTCGATGATCTGGCCATGCTCGTTCTGCAGCAGGTAGGTCCGGTTACCGTGCAACACACCGGGGCTGCCGGCCGTCAGCGACGCCGAATGCTTGCCGCTGGCAAGGCCATGCCCTCCCGCCTCAACACCGATGAGACGAACGTGCTCGTGGGCTATGTAGGGATAAAAAATACCCATTGCATTGGAACCGCCTCCGACGCAGGCCAGCACCGCGTCCGGATGACGACCTGTCATGTCGGGCACCTGCGTCAGGCATTCTTTGCCCACGACAGAATTGAAATCGCGCACCATCATCGGATACGGATGGGGACCGGCGACCGTGCCGATGATGTAATAGGTTTCGTTAACGTCGGACACCCAGTCGCGCATCGCTTCGTTGAGTGCATCCTTCAGCGTTTTGGAGCCTGACTCGACCGGCACCACCGTAGCGCCGAGCAGCTTCATGCGGTAAACGTTCTGCACCTGGCGCTTGATGTCCTCAGAGCCCATGTACACCACGCACTCCATGCCAAAGCGCGCAGCCACCGTCGCGCTCGCTACGCCGTGCTGTCCGGCGCCGGTTTCGGCGATCACCCGCTTCTTGCCCATGCGACGGGCGAGCAGCGCCTGGCCGATGGTGTTGTTGATCTTGTGGGCGCCGGTATGGTTGAGATCCTCACGCTTGAGGTAAATCTGCGCGCCGCCACACAGTTCGGACATACGCCGCGCATGGTAAACCGGGCTGGGGCGTCCAACGAAGTGCTTCAACTCGTAGCTGAATTCTTCGAGAAATTCCGGGTCCTTTGAGTAGTGCTCATAGGCAAGCCGGAGTTCATCGAGCGCGTGCACCAGTGTTTCGGAGACAAATACCCCGCCATACGGCCCGAAGTGCCCGCTGTTGTCCGGTAGGTCATACATCTGCATTCTTTACCTCTCTGATGAAGTGCGCGATCTTCGCCGCATCCTTGATTCCCTTGCCCGCCTCGACACCGCTGGATACGTCAACGGCCCATGGACGCACCCGCCGCACCGCCTCGGCAACGTTGGCGGCATCGAGCCCGCCCGACAGCACCAGCGGCCGCTGCAAGCCCGCCGGTATCAGTTCCCAGTCGAATACAGCGCCTTTGCCACCGTATGCGTCCTCGTGGAATGCATCAAGCAACCAGCCCGAAGCATCATGAAATTCAGACAGATAGTTTATCAGATCGAGTCCCGCCCGAACCCTTGCCGCCTTCAGGAAAGGCAGGCCGAACTGCCTGCAAAACGCAGCGCTTTCCTCGCCATGAAACTGCAACGCGCTGACCGGACAGGCGGCGAGCACGGCATCGACCTCGGCTTTCGACGGATTCACAAACAACGCGACGCTGCTGACGAACGGCGGCAATCCGGCGACGATTGCGGCCGCGACCCCCGGGGCGACACAACGCGGGCTGGGTGCATAGAACACCAGCCCGATCGCGTCAGCGCCGGCGTCCGCCGCGGCAAACGCATCCTCCACCCTTGTCAGACCGCAAATCTTGACCCTGGTTCTCATGCCTTGCACCTCACTTCGACGGGAACAGCGGCAGCACCGGGTCAAACCCGGGCAGGCTGATGCCGTGGCCGTAATCAACGTCAGAAAGATAAAGTCCGTCCGGTGCAAAGGTCGGCGCACAGATTGCACGATCGCGTCCCTCAAGCACTAGGCCGAGCCACTCTGGTGGAAATTTGCCCTTGCCTACGTACACCAGGCATCCGACGAGATTGCGAACCATGTGGTGCAGGAAGGCGTTGGCGGTGAAAGTGAAGACAAAATACTTTCCTTGCCGCGCGACATCAACGCTGAGCATGCTTCGCACCGGGGATTTCGCCTGGCACTGGGAGGAGCGAAACGCGCTGAAGTCGCGCGTACCGAGCAACAGCTTCGCCGCCGCCTGCATGGTTTCCAGATCGAGCACACCGTGATACCAGCCGCTGCGCCGGGCGAGTACCGCGGGACGTACCGAATGATTGTGAAGCAGATAACGGTAAGTACGCGATACGGCGGAGAAACGTGCGTGAAAATCATCACCCACGGCGACGCCCCACTGTATCGCGATTGCCTCCGGCAGCGCCGCATTGGCTCCGCGTACCCACGCGCTGTCGGGCCGCGTTATGGCCGTATCGAAATGCACGACCTGCGCCATGGCGTGAACGCCGGCGTCTGTGCGTCCGGCGGCGGTCACACGCACAGGATGCCCGGCAATACCGGCGAGCGCCCGCTCGACATGGTCCTGAACCGTATTTCCGGACGGCTGGCTCTGCCAGCCTTCGAAACGCGTGCCATCGTAAGCAATGCCCAGCGCGACCCTCATGCGTTCCTCAGGCTTGCGTGGCAACAGCCCGCGGCAACAGGCGTTCGCGCCGGCACCGGCGGGTGTTCGGATTGCGCATTGGTCATGTCAGTTTTTCCTCCACAAAAAGACAATCGGCGCCTGCGGCGCCGATTGTTTCGCGCGGAGCAGCGGTTCAGTCCAGGGCGGCGAGCAGCGTTTGTGCCTGCTGCTGTTGCGCGCCATCTCCCTCTTTCATCACTTCCTTGAGCAGGTCACGGGCACCATCCTTGTCACCCATTTCCTCGTACGCTCTGGCCAGGTCGAGCTTGGTGGCGACTTCCTGCCATCGCGCATCTCCGACCGGAGCAGCCGGCTCCCCGGGCGTACCTAGATCAAAGCTGATTGACGACAAATCCATCTCCAGCGGGGCCGCTGCCGCAGGCTCAGCCGCTTTCTCGGGCTCACCGAGGGCAAGATCAAAATCAATCGACGCTCCACTTAAGCCGGAATCCGGGGAGGCTTCGGCCGCCGCCGCAGGGACGCTGTCCGAGGGCAGGTCGAAACTGATGTCCAAGCCTGAATCGAATGGAGCTTCCGCAAGGGTCGCGGGCGCCTCCTCTGCCGCAGGCGCAATGACTTGCGTTGCTTCAGCCGAGAATTCAACGCTCGCTGCTGCCGGTGCTGCGTCAGAACCAAGGTCGAAGCCAAGGTCGATGGGCACATCGTCGGCGGGCGCGGCCGTGATGTCCAGCGTCATGTCCGCCTGGCTTGATGCATCCTCGGAGGGGGCACCGAGGTCAAAGTCGATCCCCGGAGCCGTTGCAACTTCCTCTAGCGCAACATCGAGGGGAATGTCGGGTTCTGCCATCCCTGCCGCCGCCATCGCGACTGTGGCCGATGGGTCCACCGCGGGAGCAGCCCCGCCGGTACCGCCATAAAGTGCGTTTTGCGGATCAATGGACAGCCCAAGCGCCATGGCCTTTTCCGCCTCCGGCCCCTGCCCGCCGGTTGCCGCAATGAGACCCGACGCGGTGGCTTCAAACGATTTGAGATCCTTGCGTGCGGCGTAGATTTCCAGCAACTTTGCCGTCACGATATGGCGCGACGGGTCTTTGGCGAGGGCTTCCTTTAAAATTTCCTCAGCTTGCGCATCACGGCCGTAAGCCATATACACATCGGCTTCAGCAATGGGGTCAACCTCGTCGGTATCTATGGTCCCCACGCCGCCCTGACTGAAATCGGTCTGGAACTGGCTGCTGCCCGTATCGATGTTCTGACCGCCGGAAGCGCCGAACACAGAACTTGAATCCATCGGCGTTGATGCACCCATGACGCTGTTATCGAACTGCGATTTGCGCTTCTTGCGATATGCAAACACACCGTAGCCGAGCAAACCAAGGACGACAACACCGGCACCGCCCAACATGGCGGGATCTTCGAGCAACTCATCGACGAAGCTTGGCGGCGGCGGCGGCGGCGCCTTCGGGGCTGCCGCTTTTGGTGCAGCCTTCGCCGGTGCTGCCTTGGGCGCCTCGGCGGCCTTGGCCGAATCTGCAGGCACGGCTACAGGGGCTGCCGGCGGGTTTTTTGATGCATCAGCGCTCGCGACAACCGCTGGTGCTGGTGCCGGCGGAGCGGACTTGGCCGCCTCTGGCGCCGCCACAGGCGCTTTTGCCGGTTCGGCTTTGGCCGCATCAGCCTTGGCCGCAACCGGCGCTGCGGGAGCGGGGGGTGCAGCCGGTGCCGGAGCGACTGCCGACTTTGCCTGCGCCTGCTTTTGCAGATCGGCCATCGACTTGTTGGAGAGTTCAAGCGCCTTTTGCAGGTCTTTGACGTTCTTTTCAAGATCGCTGACGCGCTCGCTCGCCTCCTTCAGCGCCCTATCCTTGGCGATGAGGTCCTCGGCCGCGGGTCTGGTACCGGCCTTGCCTGCATCCGCCTTGGACAGCTTCAACTGGTCTTTCGAATCTTTCGCCGGCGGCGGCACGCTGTCCGACCGGGCGGTAATTTTGCCACCGGCACTGCGGCGCTGGCTGTCCGCTTGGGCCGGCGCTGCAGCGACCACACCGCCGAGCTTGCGCCGGTACTCGTTGAAGTCCTGACCTTGCGCGATAACAAGACGCTGCGCGTCCTTCTGGTCAATAGCGGCTACCGTCTCCCGGTCCGGCACGTTCAGTATGCGGCCGGCACGCAGACGGTTGATGTTGTCGCCGTCAAAGGCGTCCTGGTTGCCGCGGTAAAGGGCAATCAACATCTGCTGCAAGCTCACACCATCGGGCTTCGTACTGCCGGCGATCTTGGCCAGCGTATCGCCACGCTTCACCTGATACGTTGCTGCGTCTTTGGGTTTTGCGGCGCTGACGGGAGGCGCCGCCACCATTCTTTCCTCGGCAGGGCGGGCACGTGTCTCGGGCGGCCTTGGCGGCTCAACCGGCTGTACCCGGGCCACCGGCGGGGCCACAACGGCCACCGGTGGCGTTACAGCCTGCGGCACTTTGTACTCGGGTGGGTCAAGCAGAAAGGTATATTCGCGAATCAGCCGCCCGGTGGAACTGGACAACTCAATCAAAAGATCGAGAAACGGCTCATTGATGGGCAAAGTCGAAGTGATAACAACAACGTAGCGACCTTCCGGGCGGCGCTCAGTGGTCAGTTTGACGGTGCCAAGGGCGGGATTGACGTCAATGCCGGCGTCACGGAAGGCCTGCGAGGGCGCCATGCGCGCCGTCAATGAATCGGCTTCGCCCGGCTGCACCGAGGATATTTCAACCTCGGCGCGTAGCGGCTGCCCAAGAGCGGACTGCACCGTGACTTTGCCAAGGCCCGCCGCACCGGCGGAAATGGGCAGCAGCAAAAGCGCTATTGCCGATAAGCATATTTTTACGGTGTTTTTTCCCACACTGCCACCCTTGGACACACTAATCGAAGGTAACTAACATAACATCATAGTGTTAGCCATGCAAGCTGATAGTTCTTCTGAGAATTAGCGTCAAGTAACCAATTTATCAGTCTATTTTGACGTTGGAGACGCTATTTCGGTCATTCGAGCCCCGGTCCGGCGGACTTACTTCTCAAGCAAAATCCGCAGCATGCGACGCAGAGGCTCCGCCGCCCCCCAAAGCAACTGGTCGCCGACCGTGAACGCCGACAAATACTCGCCCCCCATCGGCAACTTGCGCAGCCTCCCCACCGGAACGCTGAGCGCACCGGTGACCGCCGTAGGCGTCAACTCCCGCAGACTGTCCTCGCGCGTGTTCGGGATCACCTTGACCCACTGGTTGGCCGCAGCCAGCATGCCCTCGATTTCATCCAGTGGAACATCACGCTTGAGCTTGATGGTAAGCGCCTGGCTATGACAGCGCATGGCGCCGATACGCACGCAAATGCCATCGACGGGAATCGCCGTCCCGCTACCCAGTATCTTGTTGGTTTCGGCCATGCCCTTCCACTCTTCGCGGCTCTGGCCATTGCCAAGGTCCTTGTCTATCCAGGGCAGCAGGCTGCCGGCCAGCGGCGCGCCGAACTGCTCGGTCGGATACGCACTGCTGCGCATCGCCTCGGCAACCGTGCGGTCGATCTCCAGAATGGCCGATGAGGGGTCGTCAAGCAGCCGGCTTGCCGATGCATTGGACGCACCCATCTGCGCCAGCAACTCGCGCATGTTCTGCGCCCCGGCGCCGGAGGCCGCCTGATAGGTCATGGCGGTCATCCATTCGACCAAGCCGGCCTTGAACAGACCATGCAAGCCCATCAACATCAGGCTGACGGTGCAATTGCCGCCGATGAAATTCCTTCCACCCCTGGCAAGAGCGGTCTTGATGACATCGAGATTGACAGGATCAAGAATGATCACCGCGTCATCCTGCATGCGCAACGCGCTTGCGGCATCAATCCAGTAGCCCTTCCAGCCGGCGGCACGCAGGCGCGGAAACACTTCATTGGTGTAATCCCCTCCCTGACAGGTCAGGATCACATCCATGGCGCGCAAATCGTCGAGGCTGTTGGCGTCTTTCAGCGGGGCGGTTTCCTTGCCGACGAACGGGCCCATTCCGCCGACTTGCGATGTCGAAAAGAACACCGGCTCAATCAGCGAAAAATCATGCTCGGCCATCATGCGTTGCATGAGCACCGACCCGACCATACCGCGCCATCCGACAAAACCGGCCCGCATCATCTTTCCTTATAGAAATAAATTAGCGTAAACATGAAATTATGCTCTTTCAGCGGCAATCGGCAAAGCACTGCGGCGGGCTAAAGCGCCGCCACCACCGCATCGCCCATTTGCGTCGTCCCCACCCGGGTTGTGCCGGCCTGATGAATATCGGCAGTGCGAAGGCCGCTTGCAAGGACCTTTTTCACGGCGGCTTCGATTTTCAGCGCCAGCGTCTCATTGTTGAGGCTGTAGCGCAGCATCATTGCCGCAGACAGGATGGTGCCGAGCGGATTGGCGATGTCCCTGCCGGCAATATCAGGCGCCGAACCATGAATCGGCTCATACAAACCACCGCCCTTTTCATTCATCGACGCCGAGGGCTGCATGCCGATCGAACCGGTCAGCATCGATGCCTCGTCCGACAAAATGTCGCCAAACAGATTGCCGGTGACAATGACGTCAAACTGCTTCGGATTGCGCACCAGTTGCATCGCCGCGTTGTCGACGTACATGTGCGAAAGCGCCACGTCGGGGTACTCCGTTCCGACCTCGGTGACAACGTCGCGCCACAATTGCATGGTGTCGAGCACATTGGCCTTGTCAACCGAGCACAGCCTGCGACCACGCTTGCGCGCGGCCTGGAAACCGACATGTGCAATACGCCGGATCTCGTGCTCGCTGTAACGCATGGTGTCAAAACCCTCACGTTCACCGTTGGCGAGCACATGGATGCCGCGCGGCTTGCCAAAGTAGATGTCGCCGGTCAGCTCACGCAGGATCAGGATGTCGAGCCCCGACACCACCTCCGGCTTGAGCGTGGACGCATCGACCAGTTCCTCATAAACAATCGACGGACGCAGGTTCGCGAACAGGTTGAGTTCCTTGCGCAGGCCCAGGATGGCCTGCTCCGGGCGCTTGGCCCGTTCCAGCGTGTCGTACTTCGGGTTGCCGACGGCGCCAAACAGAATCGCATCGGCTTCCTTCGCGAGCGTGAGCGTGGCCGCCGGCAGCGGATCTCCCGCCGCGTCGTATCCGGCGCCGCCCACCGGCGCCTCTTCGAACTGCAGTTTGAGCCCGTCGCTGGCGAGCGCTTTGAGAACCTTGAGCGCCTGCACCATGATTTCACCGCCGATGCCGTCACCCGGCAAGACTGCAATCTTCATTTCATTCCCCCAAAAAGCAAAGCGCCGGGGCGTTCTCGCCCCGGCGCTTCACTTGGTGATCAAGTGAACAACCAGGGCTGTTCGAGTTTGCGTTTTTCCTCGTAGGTCCGAATCTTGTCGGAATGACGCAGCGTCAGCCCGATATCGTCCCAGCCGTTGATGAGGCATTCCTTGCGGTGCGAATCGACCTCGAACTCGAAAGCCTGGCTGCCGTCGGCATAACGCACCAGTTGCGCCGGCAGGTCGACCTCCAGCCTGAAGCCCGGAAACGCCGCGACATCGTTGAATATCCGGTCGATGTGCGCCTCGGCGAGGACGATCGGCAAAAAACCGTTCTTGAATGAGTTGTTGTAAAAAATATCGCCGAACGATGGCGCCAGCACCGCGCGAAAACCGAACTCCTGCAAGGCCCAGGGCGCATGCTCGCGCGATGAGCCGCAACCGAAATTCTTGCGCGCGACAAGAATGCCCGCACCCTTGAAGCGCGGCTGGTTCAGCACGAAATCGGGATTGAGCGGGCGGCCCTCATTCGGCTTGTCCGGCTGCCCTTCATCGAGGTAACGCCAGGCGTCGAACAGATTGGGACCGAAGCCCGTGCGCTTGATCGACTTGAGGAACTGCTTCGGGATGATCGCGTCGGTATCGACGTTGGCGCGATCCATCGGCGCCACCAGCCCGCTAACGACAGTGAATTTTTCCATGCTCATTTCCAGGAACGAACGTCGACAAAATGACCGGCCACGGCGGCCGCCGCGGCCATCGCCGGACTGACGAGATGGGTTCGGCCACCGGTGCCCTGGCGCCCTTCAAAATTGCGGTTCGAGGTCGAGGCCGAACGCTCGCCCGGCTCAAGGCGGTCGGCATTCATCGCCAGACACATCGAGCAACCCGGCTGCCGCCACTCGAAACCTGCGTCGGTGAAAATCTTGTCCAGCCCTTCTTTTTCGGCCTGCGCTTTCACCAGGCCGGATCCGGGTACCACCAGCGCGAGCTTGACGCTCGGCGCGACATGCTTGCCGCGCACGACAATGGCCGCATCGCGCAGGTCCTCGATACGCGAATTGGTGCACGATCCGATGAACACCTTGTCGATGAGAATGTCGGTCATCGGCGTGTTCGGCTTGAGCCCCATATACACCAGCGCGCGCTCCATGCCTTCGCGCCGGGTCGCGTCCTTTTCCTTGTCCGGATCGGGCACGCGGTCATCCACGCTCACTACCATCTCGGGCGACGTGCCCCAGGTCACGAGCGGCGACACGCTGCTGCCATCGATCTGAATGGTGAAGTCGAATTTCGCGCCGGCATCGGACTTCAGCGTGCGCCAGTGGGCGGCGGCCTGATCCCACAATGCGCCCTGCGGCGCGAAGGTCCGTCCCTTGAGGTAATTGATGGTGACCTCATCGACCGCGACCATGCCGGCGCGTGCCCCCGCCTCGATGGCCATATTGCACAGCGTCATGCGCGCTTCCATCGACAGCGCACGTATGGTGCTGCCGCCAAACTCGACGGCGCAGCCGGTGCCGCCGGCGGTGCCGATCTTGCGTATCAGGGCTAGCGCGATGTCCTTGGCCGTGACACCGCGCGAGAGCGCACCGTTGACCTCGACCAGCATGTTCTTCATTTTCTGTTGCACCAGGCACTGCGTCGCCATGACGTGCTCGACCTCGGAGGTGCCGATGCCATGCGCGAGACAGGCAAAGGCGCCGTGGGTGCTGGTATGCGAATCGCCGCAAACCACGGTCATGCCCGGCAGTGTTGCGCCCTGCTCCGGACCGATTACGTGCACGATGCCCTGGCGCTTGTCGAGAAAGGGAAAATACACCTTGGCGCCGAATTCCCTGATGTTGGCGTCCAGCGTCTCCACCTGCAGCCTGGACACCGGCTCCTTGATGCCCTCTTCCCAATGGTCGGTCGGCGTATTGTGGTCCGCGGTGGCGACCACCGAGTCGGTGCGCCAGAGCCTGCGGCCGGCCAGGCGCAGGCCTTCGAAGGCTTGTGCGCTCGTGACTTCATGGACGAGATGCCGGTCGATGTAAAGCAGCGAGGTACCGCCTTCTTCGGCATGCACAACGTGGCTGTTCCAGAGCTTGTCGTAAAGGGTTTGTGGAGCCATCGGTCTGATTCTTTTTTGGTGAGCAAAAAGGAATGAAATTATAACCGAAGCGGGCACCGCCGATCTGCAGCGCGCCGGCTCCGCCAGGTGTGCTACCTGCGTCTCGCCTGCTCGTAGAGCGGCATAACGCGCTGGGCATAGGCCTGCAAGTCCTGCTGCCGCGTTTCGTTCGACGGGTGGGTCGACAGGAACTGCGGTGGCTGCCCGCCACCCTGTTGCCCCATCTTCTGCCACAGGCTTACTGCGGCGCGCGGATCGTATCCGGCGCGGGCTGCCAGTTCGACGCCGATGCGATCGGCCTCGGTTTCGTGCAAGCGTGAATTGGGCAGGCCGAAGGTGATGTTGAGCACGGTGCCGGTGAGGTCGGTGCCGGCGCTGCCAATGCCCAGCACGGCGCCGATCAGCCCCGCGGCAACCGATTGCCCCGCCGCCTGCGAGGCGCGCTCTCGGCCATGCTCGCGCAGCGCGTGGGCGATCTCGTGCCCCATCACCGCCGCCAGTTCATCGTCACTGGGCTTCAGCCGGTCGATCAAGCCGGTATAGACGGCGATCTTGCCTCCAGGCATGCACCATGCATTGACATCCTTCGAAGAGATGACGTTCACCTCCCATTTCCAGCCCGGCGCGTCACTGCGGAATGCCCCTGTGGCCGGTATCAGCCGCGCGGCGATCGCCCGCACGCGCCGCACCTGATCGGCATCGTGATTGACCGCGCCCTTTTTGCCCTCGGTCTGCAACACCTGCCGGTAGGCCTGCGCCGCACTCTGGTTGATCTGCTCCGAGGACACCAGCATCGACTGCTTGCGATCAACCCCGACCGCGCCCGATTGCGTGGTCTGGACAGACTCGCAGGCGGCCAGCATGACCGCCCCCAGACCCAGAACCAGCAAACCGGAAAATCCGTATTTCATCGCCATCTCCGCATCACCTTCGTTGTTATTCCCCGAAACCGGGGCAATCAGGCCGTTGGCTTCGCTTCGCGCGGAAAGTTCGCACCCTGCCAAAGGATCAACAGCAAGCCGGCAAAGGCGCAGACCGCAGCCAGCGTAAAGGTTATGGCCGGACCCGCAGCATCCCATATCAGGCCTGAGCCGAGGCCGCCCACCATGCCCCCGGCACCGAAGGACAGCGACAGGTACAAGGCCTGCCCACCGACCTGCCTGCCGCCGCGAAACCAGGTGTTGATGAGACCCACCGCTGCGGCATGATGCGACCCGAAACTTGCCGCATGCAGCAGTTGCGCCACAACCATCAGCGCAAACGATTCAACCGCCCAGCCAATCAAAAGAAAACGGGCCACCGCGCAGACATGGCTTGCCGCAAGTATGCCCGAGAAGGCCCAGCGCCTGACCAGGCGCGGCATGGCCAGGAACACCACGATCTCAGCCAGCACCCCGAGCGACCACAGCGCCCCTATGGTGCTTGTCCCATAGCCCTGGCCGGCGAGATAAATCGAATAAAACGTGTACAGCGGCCCGTGCGCCACTGCCATCAGGAAGCATGACAGCATCAGCGCCCAGACCTCGGTTCGCCGCAACACCGGCCACAGTGATTCGCGCACCATCTGTTCGGCCGGCCTTGCCGGTTGCGGTAACAAGAAGCTGCACGCAAGCATCGCAACGATCAGTGGCAGCGTCAGCCACAGCAGCGCACCGATGCCAAGGCGGTCCAGCATCGCCCCGAGCACCAGCACCGCGACAATGAAACCGACAGAGCCCCAAAGGCGGATCGGACCGTAGCGTTCCGGCCGATCCCTGAGCCACATGAAGGTCATCGATTCATGCAACGGCATCGCCGCACTGCCGAACAGGCTCATCAGGGCCATCACCGCAAACAGGGATGCGAAATCGCGCGCAAGAAACAGGCAGGAAAAACTCGCCGCCATCAACACCATGGCGAGGCGCAGCAACCCCAGACGCCCGCCGCGGGCGTCGGCCATGCGCCCCCACAGATTGGGCCCGAGCATGCGCATCATCTGTTGCAGGCCCAGCAACGCGCTGATGGCGAACGTGCCAAGGCCCAGGTGCTGGAGATAGAGGCTAAAATAGGGCGAAAATGCGCCTACATAGGCAAAGTACGCAAAGTAAAAAGCCGAAAGCCTCCAATACGGAACGTACTGCGTCATGGTCGCGCCAAAGTTAAGCCAAACAATCCCCGAACATGCGCGCCATTCTAACGGCTGCGCCCCCATCTCCCCGGGAATGCCTTGAACCCCACCCAGAGCTCCGCCTCGCCCGCACGCGCAGGCACGCTGTCGCGCATGCAGCGCGCCTTTCTTTTCGCACTGTTCATGCTGTCGGGTTTTGCCGGGCTGATTTACGAATCGATCTGGACCCATTACCTCAAGCTGTTCCTCGGCCACGCCGCCTACGCGCAAACGCTGGTGCTGGGCCTGTTCATGGGCGGCATGGGTGCCGGCGCCTGGCTCGCGAGCCGGTATTCAGCCAACTGGAAAAACCTGTTGCGCGGCTATGCCATTGCCGAGGCGCTGATCGGCCTCGCCGCGTTGGTATTTCATCCGGTGTTTGTCGCCGTCACCGACTTCGCCTACGACAGCCTGCTGCCGGCGGCGGGCGGCGAGATGACCGCGGCACTGCTCAAATGGATGCTGGCCGCGCTGCTGATCCTGCCGCAGACAATATTACTCGGCATGACCTTCCCGCTGATGAGCGCGGGCCTTATCCGCCGCGCCCCGTCCGAGCCCGGCGGCACACTGGCGATGCTCTACTTCACCAACAGTTTCGGCGCCGCCCTGGGCGTGCTCGCCGCCGGATTCTTCCTTATCGAACACACCGGACTGCCCGGCACCATCCAGACCGCAGCGGCGCTGAACCTGCTGATCGCGGTGCTGATCTGGGTGGCCTTTCCGCGCAACGAAAAACCGATGGGCGTCGCACAGCAACCGGCGGCGGCGACGGGCAGCATCAACCTGTTTTTGCTGATCGCGGCACTCACCGGCACGGCTTCGTTCATTTACGAGATCGGCTGGATCCGCATGCTGTCGGTGGTACTGGGCAGTTCGACCCACTCGTTCGAACTGATGCTATCGGCCTTCATCCTTGGCATTGCTGCGGGCAGCCTGTGGATCAAGCGCCGCATCGACCATATCGCCAACGTACAGCGTTATCTGGGCGTGGTGCAGGTGATAATGGGACTCTTGGCGCTGGCGACGCTGCCCCTGTATGGCGAGATGTTCGGACTCATGGGCAAGGTGGTCAAAACTCTGGGCAAGACCGACACCGGCTACAGCCTGTTCCTGCTCGCCAGCGATGCCATCGCCCTTGCGGTGATGTTCCCGGCGGCGTTTTGCGCCGGCATGACGCTGCCGCTTATAAGCGCCGCGCTGCTCAAGACCGGGCATGGTGAAAAATCCATAGGCATGGTTTACGCCGCCAATACCATCGGCTCCATCGCCGGCATCATCATCGCCGCGCATATCGCCATGCCGCTGCTCGGGCTCAAGGGCATGATCACCGCCGGCGCCGCACTCGACATGGCGCTGGGCATCGCATTGCTGGCGAAAATCCGCGCCAAAAAGCCGGTCTGGATTGCCGCGACGGCCTCGGTGCTGGGCATCGTACTGTCGCTGACACTGTTCAACCTCGACCTCTACAAGATGGCCTCCGGCGTGTTCCGGCGCGGCGACGTTTATGGCCCTGAGAGCGCGCAACTCGTCTATTACAAGGACGGTAAAACCACCTCGGTCAGCCTGATGCAGTTCCAGGAGGGCTTGTCGCTGCGCACCAACGGCAAGTCCGACGGCGCCATCAACCTCAACGAAGGCGAGCGCATTTCCGATGAAATCACCATGGTCATGACCGGTGCCATTCCGCTCGCCTACAAACCCGATGCGAGGCGTGCCGCGGTCATTGGTATCGGTACCGGTCTCACCAGCCACACGCTGCTCTCCAACCTCAAACTCGAAGCCCTCGATACGGTCGAGATCGAACCGGCCATGGCCGAGGCCTCGCGTTATTTTTCCGCGCGCAACGGCTCGGTCTGGGTCGACCCGCGCAGCCGCCTGATTTTCGACGATGCGAAAACCGCGTTCTCGCTGCGCAACGCCCGTTACGACATCATCGTGTCCGAACCATCCAATCCCTGGGTAAGCGGCGTCGCCAGCCTGTTCACCACCGAGTTCTACCGCCTGTCCAAACGCTATCTGAACGAGGGCGGCGTGCTGGTGCAATGGCTGCAGATGTATGAAACCGACATCTCGCTGCTCGCCTCTGTGATGAAGGCGCTGGGCGAAAATTTCGACGACTACGTCATCTACGCCGCCAACGACTCGGACCTGCTGATCGTCGCCGGCGACCAGGCCACGCTGGCCAAACCCATCGCCGATGTGACCAAAATCCCCGGCCTCGCCGGCGAACTGGCGCGGGTGCAGGTGCGCACCCTCGGCGACGTGGAACTGCGCCGCATCGGCGGTCGCAGCGTGCTCGAGCCCTACTTCAACAGCTTTGCCGTGCCGGCCAATTCCGACTATTACCCCTACCTCGACATCCACGCGGCAAAATTCCGCTTCCTGCAAACCGATGCGCGCCAGTTCGTCAACTTTGGCATAGGCGGCGTTCCCGCGCTGCCCATGCTCGAGCAGCGCCCGGAACGCAGCATGCCCTCGCACGACGGCCAGGAATTCATGGCACGCATCGAGCTGTCGCGCCGGGCGCACTACGCCCACGACTTCTACACCGGCTTGAAGCCGCCGGAGCCGGTCGGACTACCCCGCGCGCTGCAAAAAGATCTTGAACTGACCCGCATGCGCGGCTTCGAATGCCAGGACCCGCAAAGCTTCGATATCTGGTTCCACAGCCTTTACGAGGTCGCACGCCTGGTAAACCCGTGGCTGACACGCGTGCAAACGCAGGATATCTGGCAAAAGCTCGCCGCCACGCCATGCTATGCCAGGCTTCCGGCCGAGTACCGCACCTGGATAAGCCTGTTTGCCGCCGTCGGTGCGCGCGACGCAAAGCAGATGAGCAGCATCGGCGAGACGCTGCTCGGCCAGACGTCCAATCTGCCACGCGGCCATCGCCGTTACCTGCTTACCAGCGCGATGACCGGCTTCCTCAGTCTGGGCGACAAGCCTGCGGCGCTGGCGCTGTGGCAGCGTTACGGCAAGTCGGTTGCCGGCGAGGATGACGCAGACCCCAGCCTGCGCCTGCTGCAGGCACACGCCGAGAAAGCCGCGCGCTAAGGCCCGGCGTAGCGCAGGCATAGGCTGGAAACACCCGCCTGGCGGGCGTTTCCAGGCGGTCTTGCTCAATAACGCTTGATGTCGGCGTGGGTCACGATGAACATATAGACCAGCAAAAACGAAAACAGCGCGGCCGACCAAAGCGAGAAAAACGAAAACTGCAGGCGCAGGTCGAGCAGGGACACGGCGGCAAAAAACAGGAACACGTCAATCAGGGTTACGTCGAGGACGATGACCGTGAGTTTCGCCGGGCGCGTGTTGAGCAAGGCGTTCAGTACTGAAAACGCCTGGTTGCCTGGAAACCTGCCGACCATGAAGCGCGTCAACCACCAGATGGCCGACAGCACGAATTTCGCGAAGGCGGCATTGACGATGGCCTCCTTGAAGGCGCCAGGCGTAAAACTCCACTGGCTCAGGATGAAATTGAAAATGACGACCACATCGGATTTCATGCGCTTCCCCCATATACCATCCTCAACACACCGGCTTGCAAACAGTCCGGCGACATGCACTCTTGTCGAAGAAACCTGCTACGTCCAGGGCGACTCAGGTGATTTTTCCCGGAATAGGCTTTGTCGGCGGCAGCACATCGCCGCATTGCGCGCGATGCCGCAGGGCGTGGTCCATCAGCACGATCGCCAGCATCGCCTCGGCGATGGGCGTGGCGCGAATGCCGACACAGGGATCATGGCGGCCGGTGGTCTCGACGCTGACAGGCTCGCCCTGCTTGTTGATGGAGCGACGCGGCAGTCGTATCGATGAAGTCGGCTTGAGCGCCACTTGGACCACCACGTCCTGCCCGGTGGAGATGCCACCCAGCACCCCGCCCGCATGGTTGCTGAGAAAACCACCTGGGGTCATCTCGTCGCCGTGTACGCTGCCGCGTTGCCTGACGGCGGCAAAACCGGCGCCAATCTCCACGCCCTTGACCGCATTGATGCCCATCATGGCGTAGGCAAGGTCGGCGTCCAGCCGGTCATATACCGGTTCGCCCCAGCCGACCGGCACGCCCTCGGCGACCACCGTGACCCTGGCACCGCAGGAATCGCCGTCGCGCCGCAATTCATCCATGAAGTCTTCAAGCGTGGGCACGATGTCCGGGTCGGCGCAAAAAAACGGATTCTGCGTCACTGCATCCCAGGATTTGAAACCCAGTTCATGCGGACCGATTTGCGACAGGCGGCCGCGTATGGTCACGCCATAGCGCTCCTGCAGCCATTTGCGCGCAATTGCGCCGGCGGCGACACGGATGGTCGTCTCGCGTGCCGACGAGCGGCCGCCGCCGCGATAATCGCGCACGCCGTATTTTTGCCAGTAGGTGTAATCGGCGTGTCCCGGACGAAACGTCTCGGCAATGGCGCTGTAATCTTTGGAACGCTGGTCCTCGTTGCGGATGATGAAGCCGATGGGCGTACCGGTGGTGCGCCCTTCAAAAATACCCGACAACAACTCGATGCGATCCGATTCCTGACGCTGCGTCACATGACGCGAGGTACCGGGCTTGCGCCGGTCGAGGTCTTTCTGGATGTCGGCCTCGGTCAGCGCCAGGCCCGGCGGACAGCCGTCCACCACTCCGCCCAACGCCGCACCATGCGACTCGCCGAACGAGGTGACGCAAAACAGTTTTCCCAGGGTATTGCCAGACATGATGGTGTCGTTCGCCGTGCGAAATGAGAAAGAGATGCCGCCAAAAACGTCTCAGGAGTGTAGCATAACAGACTGATTTATATCCCAATTTATATCCAAAGGAAGCCCATGCCCAAGCACGATCCCGAGCAGATCAAAGGTCCCGGCGGACTCAGTCTGAGGCAGGTGCACGAACAGGTCATGCAAAGCGTCGCACGCGACCGTGAGGCACAACTTGCGCGCCAAAAACAGCCGGTGTCACGCTGGCAGCGCTTTGTTCGCTACGTCTGGGACAAAAAACGGTGACAACCGACTCCACACTCCAGACTCCAGACTCCAGGCTCCAGGCTCCAGACACCGGGGTCATCGCGCCGCAGCGTCGCCTTCCCCTTGCGACAACAAGGCCGCCACGGTCTGCTGCAGCCTTTCGGGAGTCGCCTGGTCGGCTTGCAGCGGCGCATCCACCAGCAGCGTCACGCGCCGGAACGGCCGCAGGTGCAGGGGATTGCGCATGGCCGCGCCGCCTTTGCGTGAAAAAAAAGATCCCCACAATCCCTTGAGCGCCATCGGCACCACCGGCACCGGTGTCGCCTGCAGGATGCGCGTGATGCCCGACCGGAACGGGTAGAGCTCGCCGGTATCGGTGATGCGCCCCTCCGGAAAAATGCCCACCACCTCGCCGTTACGCAGCGCCAGCGCAACCTCGTCGAATGCCCGCTCCATCATCGCCGCATCCTCTTTTGCCGGCGCAATCGGAATGGCGCGGCTGGTGCGAAAAATGAAATTGAGCACGGGCACCTTGAAGATGCGGTGATCCATGACAAAGCGTATCGGCCGCGGCGAGGCCCCCAGCAACACCACCGGGTCGGCAAAGGACACGTGATTGCAGACCACGACGCAGGCCCCCTCTGCGGGAATATGCGCGAGCCCACGCTTGTCCAGCCTGTACACCGAATGAATCATCAGCCAGGCGAGAAAACGCATCAGAAATTCAGGCACCAGCCCGAAAATGTAGATCGCGACCAGCGCGTTGAGCAGCGCCGTAAGCAAAAAAAGCTGCGGCAGCGAGAAGCCGGCGGCGAGCAGCCCCGCCGCCATCAACGAGGCCACCACCATGAACAGGGCGTTAAGAATATTGTTGGCGGCGACGATGCGGGCGCGGTGGTGCGGCTCGCAGCGGCTTTGTATCAGCGCGTACAGAGGCACGCTGTAAAAGCCGCCGAACATCGCCAGCAAAAACAGGTCGGCCAGCACGCGCCAGTGCTGTACGTCGGCCAGCAGCACGGCGATGCCGACAAGTTCGCCTCCCGCCGCGTGGCCGTGCGTGGCAAAAAACAGGTCGGTTGCAAACACCGTCATGCCGATGGCGCCAAAGGGCACCAGTCCGATTTCGACCATGCGCCCGGACAGGCGCTCGCACAACAGCGAACCGGCACCGATGCCGACCGAGAATACCGCCAGCAACAGGGTCACAACCGCCTGGTCGCCACCGAGCACGGTCTTGGCGAAGCCGCTGAACGAAGTCAGGAAAATCGATCCGAAAAACCACAGCCAGGAAATACCCAGCATGGACAAAAACACCGTGCGGTTGCCACGCGCGAGGCGCAGGTTGTCGCGCGTCTCGGTGAGCGGATTCCAGTTGATGATCAGACCCGGGTCGGGCGCGGGCGAATGCGGCACATGTCCTGCCGCGACGCGACCGCACACCGCCAGCACCAGCGACACCGCGGCGACGTAGAGCGCGCCCGTTCCGGGTATCGCCACCAGCGCGCCGCCGAGCATGGTGCCGAGCAGAATGGCGACAAAGGTGCCCGATTCGACCAGGCCGTTGCCGCCGGTCAGCTCGGCCTGGCTCAGGTGCTGCGGCAGATAGGCGTACTTCACCGGCCCGAACAGCGTCGAGTGCAGGCCCATCAGGAACACGCCGGCAAAGGGCAGCCAGACGATGTGCCAGACAAAGCCCGCTGCGACCAGCAGCATCACGGCGATTTCGAAGTTCTTCACAAAGCGGATCAGCGCCGATTTTTCGTACTTGTCGGCAAGCTGGCCGGAGGTGGCCGAGAACAGCACGAAAGGCAGTATGAATATACCGCCTATCACCGCCCCGGCCGAGCGCGGATCGAGCCCGCCCCAGTCTGCCGCGTTGTAGGTGGCGAGGACGGTCAGCGCAAACTTGAAAATGTTGTCGTTGCCGGCACCGAAGAACTGGGTCAGGAAAAACGGACCGAAACGCCGCTCCGACAACAAACCGAACTGACCACCCTGCGACATGAACGTGCCACCCCTTCGGGATCAAGCCCCCGCCGCGAGGGCCGGGGCACGGTGGCTATTTTGCCAGCAAGCCGAGTCGCTCGATCAGTTTTCGTTCTTCACGATAGGTGTCGGCCGCCCACTTGGCGTAGTCGGTCGGGCCCATGTAGAACAATTCCTGGTCGTATTTTTCCATTGATGCGAGATGACGCGGATCATCAAGGCCTTTTTTGAAGGCGTCGTGCAGGATTTTCACCAGCTTGGGGTCCATGCCCTTCGGGCCGACCAGGCCATAGGGCGAATTGGCGACGATACCCATGCCCAGTTCTTTCGCGGTCGGCACCGCGGGCCAGCGCTTGGTACGCTCGGCGCCAAAGGTCACCAGCAGGCGGAAACGCCCCGCATCAACATGCGGGGCCCAGCCGGTCGCGTCGGACATGCCGGTGATATGCCCGCCGAGCAGCGCAGCCGTGCCGTCGGCACTGCCCTTGTAGGGGATGTGCTGCCACTCGATGCCTTCCTTGCTGCCTATCATTTCCATGATCAGGTGGGGCGAGGTACCGGTGCCGGTGGATCCGTAGCTGACCTTGCCCGGATTGGCCTTGGCGTGGTCGAGAAATTCACGAAACGTCTTCCACGGCGCATCGCCGCGCACGACAAAACCGAAGGTGTAGCCGGTAAGGTTGATGATGTAGGTGAAGTCCTTGAGCGGATCGAAGGCCACCTTTTGCATGTGCGGCACGCGGTACAGGCCCAGCGGCGCCTGCGAAATGGTGTAACCGTCGGGTTTGGCCGTCTGCGCCATGTTGCCCGGTCCCAGTGTGCCGCCACCACCGGGTTTGTTTTCGATGATGATGCCCTGGCCGAGGTGCTTTTGCGTGGTCTCGGCCAGTACACGCATGGTCAGGTCGGTGGACCCGCCGGGAGGAAAGGCCACGATCAGCGTGACCGGCTTGGCGGGAAATTCCTGTGCCAGGGCCGCAGAGTACAGCCCGCACCCGGCAAGCATGGCGAGCAAGGCCGGCAAAGCGCGGACCGGGTCCAGTGCAGCAAATACCGATTGACGCATTCGGGTCTCCTCCCCTGCCGGCTCCGTCAGACGGCCCTCCCCCGCGTGCTTCAGGCCTGCTCGGGTTCCGGCCAGTCCTTGATATAGGCTTTGAGCATCTTGTTTTCGAAATTCTTTTCTTCCAGCACGGCTTTGGCCACATCGTGGAAGGAAATCACGCCCAGCAGCACCTCGCCCTCGAGCACCGGCACGTAACGGGCGTGATGTCTGAGCATGACACTGCGCAATTGATCGACGTCCATCGCAGGATCGGTGGTAACCGGATCGGACTGCATCGCCTCGCTCACCTTGAATTCGGAGATCGGCGGCGTCGGCCCGACGCGCTTTTCCTTTTGCCGCTTCGCCAGCATGGCAATCACTTCGCGAAACGTCAACATGCCCACCAGCTTGCCGCTTTGCATCACCACCACCGACCCGATGTCGTGCTCGGCCATGCTGATGACTGCGTCCGACAACTGCGTATCGGGCGTGACGGTGTAGAGCGTGCTGCCCTTGACCTTGAGAACTTCCTTGACCAGCATGGCGCCTCCTTTTTCAGCGTCGGGCGATTTTCAAAATCATACTCCGGCGCAGCGCACGACACCAGAAAGCATTGTCATGCCGCAATGCAGCGCAAGCTGCCGGCATGCGCAGGCTTCAGGCGGCGGGCTTGAAGCCCAGGTCCTCGGCATAGGGAAGCGCCGGGAAGTTGAAGCTGATGGGACCATCCGGCAGCGCGTGAAAAAACTGTTTCAGGAAAGGATCTTCCGAACTCATCATTTCACCGGGTTCGCCCTGTCCGACAGTCACGCCACCGGAGATCACATAGACGTAGTCGGCGAGCCTGAGCGAGGCGCTGAGGTCATAGCTGACGACAATGGAAGTGGTGCCCAGCGCGTCATTGAGTTCGCGGATCAGCACGGCCACCTGATTGAGGGAAATCGGATCGAGCCCGGCAAAGGGCTCGTCGTACATGGCGAGCATCGGATCGAGCGCAATCGCCCGCGCCAGCGCGACGCGCCGCTGCATGCCGCCGGACAACTCGCTGGGCATCAGGTTGCGCGCATTGCGTAATCCCACCGCCTCGAGCTTCATCAACACCAGCGAGCGGATCATGCCCTCGGACAACTGCGTGTGTTCACGCATCGGGAAGGCGATGTTTTCATACACCGACAAATCAGAGAACAGGCCGCTGACCTGGAACATCACACCCATTTTGCGGCGCATCGCGTACAGGGCGGCGTCATCGAGTTCGCTCACCACGCGGCCATCGACCGTGACCGTACCGCCGGCCGGCTCGATCTGACCGCCGATAAGCTGCAGCAGCGTGCTCTTGCCGCAGCCGCTGGGGCCGAGGATGGCGGTGACCTTGCCGCGCGGCACCTGCAGCGACAGCCCCTTCAGCACCTCATGGCTGCCAAAGGCAAAGCGCAACCCGGAAACATCGACCAGCGTGTCTGAAACGGCATTCACGTACGCGTCATCCTCAAATCAGAGCGCAAATTTTACCCCGAATCGCCGCCCTCCCGTCGCGCGACCCGGCTTTGCAAGCCGGAGGAGGGCGGACCGCGTTCCGGTTTCCGTCAGGCACCGCATCAAGCGTGGCTTGCGAATGTCGCGACTGTGCAACTACACGGCGTCGCACAGACTCGCGACCGCGGCGCGGCATGTCGGTCATCATCAACGCCAGGCTGGCGTTCTAGCCGGACTGGCGCACCGCTGCGGCACCGGCGAGGCGCTGCACCGCCTCGATCAGCGCCGCCGGACTGGCCAGATTCTTTCCGGCGATATCGAGGGCGCTGCCGTGCGCCACGGACGAAAACAGCACCGGCGTGCCTATGGTCAGACCCGCGGTCCTGTTGCGTGCCAGCAACTTTGCGGCAATATGGCCCTGGTCGTGGATCATGACGATAAAGGCGTCAAAGCCGGTTTTGTGAAACATCGTGTCGGCGCCGAAAGGGCCTTCGACGGCGATACCCGCGGCCTTCGCAGCGGCGATTGCCGGCCCGATTATTTCCAGCTCTTCCGAGCCGAACATGCCATCCTCGCCGGCGTGCGGATTGAGTCCGGACACCGCCAGTTGCGGCTGTGCGATGCCGATGCGTTTGAGCGCGGTATCGGCGGCACCAATCACCGCCGCCACGCGCGCGCGCGTCACCAGGCCGATCGCCTGGCGCAGGCTCACGTGCAGCGTGGCATGGACGATGCGCGTGTCGTCAAAGCAGATCATCAGGAAGGCGTCCTCGGGCGCGACACCGGTACAGCGCGCGACAAAGGAGGGATAACCGTCGAACGCGATGCCGGCCAGCCTGATTGCGGTTTCCGTCTGCGGTGCGGCGACCACCGCATCCACGTGTCCGGCCAGCGCCGCCGCGATCGCGGCACGCGCGGCATCACAGGCGGCCCTGCCGTGGGCGGCGCGCACCTCGCCCAGCGCGAATTCGTGCGCCGCCAAAGGCTCGAGTTCAAGCAGCGCGAGCGTGTCGTCCTCGCCATCCCAATCGACGGCTGCGGCGTCGCGGTAGCCGCGCACCTGCGGACTCAGGCCGCACAAACGGGCATGTTCATCGAGTACGCCGCGGTGGCCCACCAGCAGCGGCCGGCAGATGCCGTGCACGCGCGCATCCAGCGCCGCCTTGAGCGCTATTTCGGGCCCGATGCCCGCCGGATCGCCCAGCGCCAGCGCAATGCGCGGCAAGCCCATTGCGCTCAGACCGACACCGGATCGGTATCGAGTTCGCGAAACAAGCCGTCCATGGCACCGTCCTTGAAATGCACGGCATGCGGCAGCTCGATGGCGCACGAACGCACGCGCTGCGACTTGCCATCGAGTGCAGGGACGGGCTTGCCGTCGCGGTTGAGCCGCGCCGCCTTGAGCAGGCGCGCCCGCGTCGCCACGATGCCCTTGTCGGTCAGCACCAGGTGCTCCTTGCTGCGGTCCTGGATCGGTCCCATCGACTCCTGCAAGGAGGCGTCCTGCATCGCAATGCCCTCGATGCCGCTGTAGGTGTCGCCGCGCTTTTGTGCCGCACGATCCATCAGGTAGTCATTGGTTTTATTGGCGAGCGGGATGTAGGTGCCGGGAATCGACCTGGAATGAATCCCGGCGCCGTTGTTCATCGCCGTCACTTCCTTTTCGCTCAGTGCGCGCGAAGGATGGTAGTTGATGCTCCAGGCCCAGCAGTTCTCATCGTCAATGGGTACCCAGACATGGGCGCCGAGCGGATGGCCGGCGCGCGGCGGAATGATGGTGTGCCAGGGCATGATCCAGGGCGTGATGCGCCAGTAATAGCGCGCGTCGTCGGCGTTACGCCGCGCACCGATCAGCAGCCCGCCGTCAAAATCGACGACATCGAAATGCGGCATGCGGTCCTGCAGGTTGTATATGTTGCCGCGGCTGCCGGTAAACAACGGGTCCTTGTGCAGCGCGCCGCCGTGCAAAAAGGACACGTGGCTCGAATCAATGCCGCCCTCCAGCGCCTGCAGAAAATTGCACTCCTGCAACCGCTTTGACACAAAGCGGCGCTCCGGCGCCACCAGCGTCCACTCCAGTTCCGGCGGTTCGGGTTGCAGCTCCGGCGGGCCCATGTAGATCCACACCACACCGCCCTGCTCCAGCGCCGGATACGAGGTCAGCTTCATGTCCTTGCGAATGCCGGTCGCCTCCGGCTCGGACGGCAGGTCGATACACTGTCCGGTCACATCGTATTTCCAGCCATGATACGGACAGCGGATACCGCCCTCTTCGTTACGACCGAACCACAGCGACACACCGCGATGCGCGCAGAGCTCATCCAGCACGCCGACCCGACCGGCGCTGTCACGAAACGCGATCAGCTTTTCACCGAGCAGCTTCAGCTTCACCGGCGGGCCATCCGCCTCGGCGATTTCCTCGGCGAGCAGCGCCGGCACCCAGTAGCGCCGCAGCAGGTCTCCCATCAGGGAGCCGCGACCGGTTCTGGTCAATTGCCCGCTTTGTTCCTGGTTCAGCATCGATGTTTCCTTTCAGAATTTACCGCGTATCCGGTGTCAGTCGACGCGGGCGCCCGCCGCGCGCACCACCGGTGCCCAGCGCTTGAGCTCGCCGGCGACAAATGCGGTGAAGGCCTGGGGGTCGAGATCACCGGGTTCCACACCCTCGGGTTTGAGGCGTTCGCGCACGTCCGGCAGTTGCAGGATGCGGCGCACCTCGGCATTGAGCTTGTTGACGATCTCGCGCGGCATGCCGGCCGGCCCGGACAGCGAAAACCAGATCGTCGCCGTCAGTTCGGGATAGCCCAATTCGGCGTAGGTCGGCACATCGGGAAAATCAGGCAGGCGCCTGGCCGAGCTGACGGCAAGCGCGCGCAGCTTTCCGGCGCGAATCTGCGTCGCCGCCGAGGAAAGGGTTTGCGAACCGGCGGGAATGTGACCGGCAATCATGTCGGCCACCGCCGGACCGGCGCCCTTGTAGGGCACATGGGTCATCTGCACGCCGGCGATCTGCTTGAGTTGTTCCCCGAGCAAATGGCCCTGCGTGCCGTTGCCGGGCGAGCCATAACTCATTTTGCCCGGCTGCGCCTTGAGCAGGGCGATGAACTCCCTGAAATCCTTTGCCGGAACGCCGGGGTGCACCACCAGCACGCCGGGCGGACCGCCGAACAGCGCGATATGAGTAAAGTCGCGCAGCGCGTCGAACGGCACATCCTTGGACAACGCCGGTGCAATCGCGTGCGAAGCCACACCCGAAACCACCAGCGTGTAGCCGTCGGGCGCGGCTTTGGCCGTCAGATCCGATCCGATAACGCCGCCGGCACCGCTGCGATTTTCGATGACAAAGGTCTGCTTCAGACTCTCGGACAGTTTTTGCGATACCAGCCGGCCCAGCGTATCGGCTGATCCGCCCGGTGCGAAAGGCACGATCACACGCACCGGCTTGGACGGCCAGACCGGCGCCTGCGCCGAAGCCTGCATGACCAAGGCGCTAGCGGCGATGCCGACCACCGCGGCAATGGCAACTGTCGCGCGCCGTGAAAATTCAAACATGTCTTCTCCTTGTGAATTGCAGGGTTTGCAGGGTGTGCAATTTTTCTGGTTGTGGCGAATTTTACGCTATCGCCGCTGCGGCACAGGGCCTGCACCGTCCTTTCCTGCGGTCGGCCGCTGCGGCGGACGTACAATGCCGGCATGGCAAACCATGCGTCCGCCCCCGAAGTGCCCGCGCCCTATGCCGGACTGACGCCCGATACCGTACTCGACGCACTCGAGAGCGTCGGCTTGCGCGGCGACGGGCGCATGCTCGGACTCAACAGCTATGAAAACCGCGTCTATCAGATCTATCTGGAAAAAGACGAGGGCGCATCCGGCCCCGAATCGGTGGTGGCCAAGTTCTACCGTCCGCAGCGCTGGAGCGACGCGCAAATCATTGAGGAGCACGAGTTCGTGCGTGAACTCGCCGCAGGCGAACTGCCGGTGGTCGCCGCAACGCCCATTGGGGGCAAGACCCTGAACGAGTTCGCCGGATTTCGCTTTGCCGTATATCCGCGCCGCGGCGGTCGCGCCCCGGAGCTCGAGGACAGGGAAACCCTGCAATGGATGGGACGCTTTATCGGCCGCATCCATGCCGTCGGTGCGCTGGCATCGTTTGTCGAGCGGCCCGATCTCGATATCGAGGGCTTTGGCGACGAGCCGCGCGACTGGCTGCTCGAGCACCGGTTCATTCCCGGCGATCTTGAAGAGGCCTGGACCAGCGCCGTTGACCTCGCCCTCGCCGGCGTGGAGAACAGCTACGAGCGCGCCGGCGACATTGCCTACCTCAGGTTGCATGGCGACTGCCATGCCGGCAACGTGCTGTGGACCGCAGACGGACCGCATTTCGTCGATTTCGACGACGCGCGCATGGGGCCGGCGGTACAGGACTTGTGGATGCTGCTATCAGGCGACCGCTCAAGTCAGACCCGGCAACTCGCCGACGTGCTGGCAGGTTACGAGGATTTCCATGCATTCGATCCGCGTGAACTGCACCTTATCGAAGCCCTGCGCACGCTGCGCCTGATCCATTACTCGGCCTGGCTGGCACGCCGCTGGCACGACCCGGCCTTCCCGGCTGCCTTTCCGTGGTTCAACACACACCGTTACTGGCAGGACCGGATACTGGAACTCAAGGAGCAGATTGCCTTGATGGACGAAGCACCA
>CAYLPI010000010.1:4793-12626 GCA_964385505.1 uncultured Bordetella sp. | reverse complement strand
GGATCAACAAGGGGGCATCGTCCCCTTGTTCCTTTCAGGCGCAGGACCGGATACTGGAACTCAAGGAGCAGATTGCCTTGATGGACGAAGCACCACTGCGAATCAAGTAAGTACAAACCGATTCGGGGGATCAACAAGGGGGCATCGTCCCCTTGTTCCTTTCAGGCGCAGGACCGGATACTCGAACTCAAGGAGCAGAGTGCCTTGATGGACGAAGCGCCGCTGGGGATCAAGTGAATTCGCGCCACGTCGATTCATCAAGATCAAATCGCTGCGGCACCGCCTCATTGCCGGCGAAAAAATGCAGGCGAAAAAAAACCCGGTTTCCCGGGCTTTTTTACTGCGCATGCAAAACGATCAGTCCATCGCCTTGATGGCCACTGCCTGGTCACCCTTGGGGCCGGCGGTTACTTCGAAGGAGACCTTCTGGCCTTCCTTGAGAGATTTGAACCCGTCGCCGCTGATGGACGAGAAGTGGGCAAAAAGGTCTTTGCTGCCATCTTCGGGGGTGATAAAGCCAAAACCTTTGGCATCATTGAACCACTTAACTGTACCGGTAGCCATGTATCTGTTCTTCCTGAAAAAATTAATTGGGCAAAACGCCCGGTGAAACATTGCGAGAGATTCAAGAGAAGAGACACGACGACCTGGAGGGGACCGGCTTGCGGTTACAACGGACCAGCGAGCACTGCTTTAGAAAATCCTGCTGGTCCCTTGTACGCAGGTAATGTCAAGGGGTCAAGGTAATTCGCGACTATTTCTGCCAGCGTCCCGGCAGCAGCATCGGGACTGAAGCGGGTAATACGCTGGAAAGCCTTTCTGGACGGGCATCTCCAGTCATTTGCACGGGGAATTTTCGGGGCTGGCGCGAATGCGAAATCAACCCTGCCGGTGCTATGCTCTAGCCCGTAAAAAAAGACTCCCACCAAGGACAGCTTCATGCGACTCGGCTATTTCACCATGCCTCTGCACCCGTTCGGGCGCGACCCGCTGGTGACGCTGCAGGAAGACCGCGAGGCCGTCATCCTCGCCGACAAGCTCGGTTTTCACGACGCATTTGTCGGCGAGCACCTGACCGACAGTGCGGAGAACGTCACCAACAGTTTCATTTTTCTCGCCACGCTGATCAGCGAAACGAAGTCCATCCTGCTTGGCACCGGCACGTCCAATCTGTCGCATACCCACCCGACCCTGGTCGCCGCCCACGCGGCAATGTTTGACCACCTCGCCAAAGGCCGATTCATTTTCGGCATCAGCCCGGGCGCGCTATCCTCGGACGCCGAGGCGCTGGGCCTCGGACTTGCAGAGGAGGAGCGCAACAAACTGTTCGCCGAATCGATCGACGTCATTCTCGCCATCTGGGAGCGTGATCCGCCCTATGACATCGACTTTGCGGACAACCGCTTCAAGGTCTCGACGGCGAAAACGCAAAAGCCCGAAATCGGTCGCGGCGTGATGTACAAGCCCTATCAGAAGCCGCGTCCGGAAATCGTCGGCACCGTTGTCGCCCCGCACTCCAAGGGCGTCATCGCCATGGGCGAGCGCGACTTTCATCCGATGTCGGCCAACTTCCTGCTGCCGCACTGGCTGCCCTCGCATTGGGCCAACTACGCCGAGGGCAAGGCGCGGGTCGGCAAGCTCGCCGACCCGGCTGACTGGCGCGTCGCGCGCACCATTTTCGTCGCTGACGACGACAAGGTTGCCGCGGCCTACGGCAACAAGACGCCCGACAACCCCTATCGCTATTACTACCAGCAGCTTCGCACCAAGATGATGATGGCCAAACGCCATGTCATCTTCAAGAAACACGCCGACGAGGACGACGGTGCCGTCACCGTCGATCGCCTGTGCGACGAACTGGTGATCGCCGGCAGCGTCAACAAGGTTGTTGACGGCATTCTTGCGCTGCGCGAGCAGGCCGGCCACTTCGGCGAGATCGTCTACGCCGGCATGGACTGGGTCGATCCGGCACTGGCCAGGCGTTCGATGGAATTGATGGCGACGCAGGTCATGCCGCGCGTCAACGAGGCCATCAAGACCCCGGCCCGGGCGGCCTGAGCGCAGGCACCGGCGACCGGCGGCGGGCACGAACTTGGGCTGGTTTGCCGATTGGCGCCGCAGGCGCATTCTGCGTGATCACGCGTTGGACGGGTCGCTGTGGCGCCGCGCCATCAGCCCCTACCCCTTCATTACGGCGCTCAATGCGATCGAGATGCAGTCCTTGCGCGATCTGGTCGTGCTGTTCCTGCACGAAAAGCAATTGCACGGCGCGGCAGAGTTCGGCATTTCAGACGAGGCACGCCTTGCCATTGCCGCCCAGGCCTGCCTGCCGGTGCTCAACCTCGGCCTTGAATGGTACGAGGGCTGGGTGGGCGTAATCGTGTACCCCGGCGAGTTCAAGGTGGCGCGCACCATTGTCGATGACGACGGTGTCGTGCACGAGTTCGATGACGAACTCTCCGGTGAAGCCTGGCCCGACGGTCCGGTGGTCTTGTCGTGGCAGGACGCCAGTCTCGCCGAGCCCGGCTACAACGTCGTTATCCATGAGTTCGCGCACAAGATCCACATGCTTCGCGGCGGCGACGACGGTTTTCCGCAACCGCACGCCGGCATGGACGTTGCGCGCTGGGAACTCGCCTTCGAAGCCGCCTACGCGCGCTTTTGCGGCGCCGTCGAACGCGGCCTCGCCACGCGCATGGATGCCTACGCGGCCGAGAATCCGGCGGAGTTCTTCGCCGTTGCGAGCGAAACCTTTTTTACCGATGCGGCCGGACTCAACCAGGAGTTCCCGGCCATTTACCGCGAGCTCAAGGCCTTTTATCGGCAGGACCCGCTGGCGCGCCAGCCGGCCTGAGGCCGGACTTGCCACACTCTTTGCATTCTTTACACTCTCTACAATCGCAATCCTCCCCGCCTTGTCATGACCAAACTCGTCCAGTGGTTCATTCTTCGCGATTTCTGGCACACCGCGCTGCCCATGGTGGCCATCATCGCCGGCACCGCCTGGCTCGCCTATCAGTTCGTGCAGCCGGCGCCGCCGCGAAAAATCATCATGACCAGCGGCGCCGAGGGCGGCGCCTACGAGGGCTTTGCCACACAGTTTCGCGACATCCTCGCGCGCGAGGGCATTGAAGTCGAGTTGCGGCCCTCCGCCGGTTCGGTGGACAACCTTGACCGGCTCAAGGACGAGTCCTCCGGCGTGTCGGTGGGCTTCGTGCAGGGCGGTATCGCCACTGCGGCAGACGGCGCCGACCTGATGAGTCTTGCCAGCCTCTACTACGAGCCGCTGTGGGTGTTCTATCGCCGCGGCCCCGAGTACGACCGGCTGCGCGCGTTTCGCGGCAAGAAAATCGCCATCGGCCCACAGGGTAGCGGCACGCGCGCGCTCGGACTGCAGGTGCTCAAACTAGCCGGGCTCGACGCCGGAAACACCAGCCTGCTGCCGCTGGGCGCCGGCGCCGCGGCCGACGCCCTGATCAAGGGCAGTATCGATGTCGCCTTCGTCATCGGTACGCCGGAATCTGCAGTGGTGCACAAACTGATGCATGCGCGGTCGGTGCAACTGATGAACTTCAGCCATGCCGAGGCCTACACCCGCTACCTGCCTTTCCTGTCGCACGTGGTGCTGCCCAAGGGCGGCATTGATCTGGTGGAAGACGTTCCGGCGCGCGAAGTGCACCTCATCGCCCCGACGGCCAACCTTGTGGTGCGCGACGACATCCATCCGGCGTTGGTCTCACTGCTGATGCAGGCGGCCGACGAGGTGCATGGCGAGGCCCGCATGCTGAACAAGGCCGGCGAGTTCCCGTCCTCCAAATACCTCGACATCGCGCAAAGCCTCGACGCGCAGCGCCATATCAAGGACGGGCCGCCCTTTTTGCAGCGCCACCTGCCGTTCTGGATCGCCGTGCTGCTCGACCGGCTGGTGGTGATGCTCATACCCATTCTGGCGGTGCTGATTCCGCTGATGAAGATCGCACCTGCGGCCTATGCCTGGCGTATCAAGTCGCGCATTTACCGCTGGTACGGCAAGCTCAAGGTACTGGAAGTGGACATGGAGAATGCCGACAAAGCGCTGGACGTCAGGTCGCTGCAGGAAAGACTGGATGTGATCGAGAAAAGCGTCAGCCGCATCCCCACCCCGCTCGCCTACAGCGACTACCTTTACAACCTGCGCGCCCATATCGACTTGGTGCGCGCTCGCCTGCTCAAACGCGCCGGGTCGGTCGCCTAGGCCAACGGCCACCGGTCACCGGTCACCGGTCACCAAAGCGCAATCGCCCGGAAAGGCCCGCCTGGCGGGCGTTTCCGGGCGATGATGGGGGCGAATCGATTTACTTGCAGCCACCCGCGGGCAGGCCTGTTTCCTCCTCGAAGGCATCGGCCATGGTCACTGCGGCGCGCTCGACCGCACCACCGTCCGCCTTGTTGGCGTTCTCCTTTTCTTTTTCCTTTTCCTTTTCTGACATGGTGTTCTTTTCCGCCGCCTTCAATAAGGGTGCGAGCAGGCTTTCGGACACCGTGATACCGCCGGTCGGAACCGCGCCGTACGCAACCAACAGATTCACACCGGCAACCGCCGGCACGCCTCCGGCAAAAAAGCCCGTTCCGTTCGGCGTAATGAAGCCGACCGCACCGTTGGGTATCAACAGACGCGCGCCCTGCGGCGTGGTCAGTTCCACCGTGCCTTCCCAGGTTGACAGGTAAAGCCCGTCACCGCCCGGCTCGCCGGTCGGCGGCGCAGAAGGATCGACGCAGGCCGCGACGCATACCACGTCCCAGCCGGTACCGCGTATGCCCACCGTAGCCGTCGGCGTGGTCATGCGCACGCGCTCCGGCCGCGCCTTGCCGATCAGCCCGGTTGCCGCGCGCAGGCTGCCGCGCAACAGCTTCCAGATGACTTCGCCATTCGAGGGCTGTGACGCGTCGTAGCGAAAGCGGTCCAGTTCAAACTTGGTCGCCGATTACAGCGTGATCTTGCTCTCGTCGAGGAATACCAGCACGGCAAAGGTTTGCGGCCCGGTCTCAACCGTCTCGCCGACGTACAGCGCGCTACCGACGACGAGCTGGCGTTGCTCACCGACCTTGGGCTCGGCGGTGGCCGTGCCCTGCAGGTTGGCGACGCGCGCAATGATGGGCGGCACCGGCGCGCGCCGCGCCGCCTTCTGCCCGGCGGCGTTCTCTGCGGCACACTCTCCTTCGCACAGGCGGGCGATGTAGTCGGTGCCGCGTATGCCTATGGTGGCAGTGGTGGTGCGCAGTTTGTGCGAGTCAGGGTTGCCGCGCTTGCCAACGAACCCGGTAATCGCGCGCAGGCCGCCCTTGAACAGGGACATCACCAGGTTGTCGGCCTGCAGCGCGTCCGGGTCGTAGCGAAACGAATCGATGCGCAGCGTCGAATTGGGGCGCAACGCCGCCTCGGTGCCGTCGGAAAAGCGCACCCGCGCAAAACTCTCGTTTTGCGTGGTGATGGTGTCGCCGGCCTGCACCTCGCCGTTACCGGTAAGGATGCGCGAACCACCGCCCGGTGTTTGCGCCGACACCACACCGCTGATGTTGGTGATCAGCACGCCGCTGGTCTGCGCGAAGACGGGAAATCCCGCCACATACAGTGCGCAAAGGCAGACGAACAGGAACCCGTGACGGAATGCCATCTCCGACCCTTTGCGCTTCCTCCCGGAAATCGCCATTCTTGCATCGGCATCCGCGTCTGGACGTCTGGACGTCTGGATTCAAGCACTTGAAAAGGTTTTCTTTTTTCGGTTTTTTGCGTGTGGCTAATGTAGCACGGGCGATTGCGTAAAAGCGTGACATAGTTGGCACTTGACGCAAGGCATGCCAGCGGCATAAGCCGGCTGGTGCAGCCCGATTTCACAGTATCCGAATACCCATGCGGGGCCCTGCGTTGGCCCTTGGTCGCGGCACACGAGCCCTAAACGGCGAGCAGGAAGTCCTTTACGGGGGCAATCTGGTCGGCGTGAATCAGCGTCGGGGCGTGGCCCACGCCGGCCAGTTCAAGCGTGCTCGCCTTGGGACCGCAGCTCGCCATTTGCGCCAGGGTTTCGCGCGTCAGCAAGTCCGATAGTTCGCCGCGAATCGCCAGCGTCGGGCAGGCGATGGCATCCCAGAACGGCCACAAGGCGATGTCCTTGTGCGGCGCGGTGGCGTTAAAGGGCACGGCAATGGCCGGATCGTAGTGCATGCTGTAGCTGCCGTCGGCCTGCCGTCGCACCACATGCTCGGTCAGGAATCGCCACTCGGCGTCGGTATGCGGGCCGAACGGCGCGCTGACGGTGCGCACCAGCATTTCCGCCGCCTCAATCGAGGGCAGGCGCGGCGCCTTGCCGACATAGGTGGCGATGCGCTCCAGCGACACGGCTGTCACCAGCGGGCCGACGTCATTGAGAACCATTCTCGTGATCGGCGATTCGGGCAGGGCCGCGATCATCATGCCGATCAGCCCACCCATCGACGTGCCCACCCATTGCACCGATGCAACGTCGAGGCGCGCGATCAGCGTAATCATGTCCGCCGCGTAAACCGGAACGGCGTATTCCATCGGGTTTTTCAGCCAGTCGCTATCGCCGCGCCCGGCGACGTCGGGGCAGATGACGCGGTAGTCGCGCGACAATTCCGCCGCCAGAAAGTCAAAGTCGCGGGCGCAGCGCGTCAGGCCGTGGACGCAGATGACGACGCGTGGATTGGCCGCATCGCCCCACTCGAGGTAGGCCATGCGGTGCAGACCCGATGGGGTGGCGCATTGCACTTTTTTGCGGCGAAACGCTTCAGTCATGGTTTTCTTTCCGGCTGTGGTCAGGCGCCGCGCACCCAGCAGCGCAGCAACAAGTCGCGTGCGGCGGCGACATCGGCCCGCGCCGTTTTGTGGATATGGCCGCCGCCCTCAACGGCCTGCATCACCGTGCGCAGCTTGAGCGAGCGCACGTTGGCCTCGTGCATTGCAATGCCGTATTGTTCATAACGCCGGCGCTCGACAATGGTTTCCTCGATCGGGCTCGCGGCAAACCATATCCACTCCGCGCACAGGTCGCGGGCGAGTTTTTCGAGTTCTTTGAGCATGGCGGCATCGATAGTCTCGCGCACGCCGAGTTCTTCATAGTGTGCATGGCCGTCGGCCACCGTCCAGCGCTCCGCCCACTCCGGCTCCATGCCGTCGCTGGCGCTCAGCACCTGCGCGCCACCCGCGCCACCCGCGCCGCTGACGCAAAACCACGCATGCTGGTCGTCGCCAAGCGCATAGCCCACCAGTTCACCTTTACCCCAGCTTCGCGCCGCCAGCGCCAGCCTCAATCGTCCGTCCGCCGCGACGCCAAGGTCATAACAGGCCTGCTCCGCGCCGGCATGATTCGCCGCTTCAGCCGACTGTTGGGTGACACTGCCGTTCTGTATGGTCGCGAGGCCCCGCTGCCCGTCTGCCGGCCTCGACCATTCAATCTTCACCAGCAAATCCGGGAACTCGGCGGAACTGTCGACAAAAACCGGGAAAGGTACCCCGCCCTTGAGCTTGAAACGCCAGTCCAACTGCGTTGCGGTATGCAACTCGCGGTAATCAGCGACCTGCTCTTCATCGAGCAACTCGCGCACCCGCGCACGGTAAGCCTGCAGCAAGCCGGCATCTCCGGTGACGGTAACGGCGGCGGTAAACGGAACCGGCAAAATTTTTCCTGGCTTGGGAAGGTACAGGTACAAAGATGCACGAAGAGGCACGAAGAGGCGCGAAACTACGCGTCAGCCGGGCGGGGAATCCCCCCACCGCTGCACCGGTCCGAGTATAGCAAAGCGGCAATCAGCACTTTCAATCAGCACTTTCAATCA
>CAYLPI010000010.1:0-4693 GCA_964385505.1 uncultured Bordetella sp. | reverse complement strand
CACTTTTCAAGTTGGTGCGAACCGCACCATCGCTTTGCCTCGCCAAAGTTCGCAGCACACAATTGGTGCACGGACCGCCGCTGGCTCCCGGCAACCCGGGGTATTCACGCGCATTATCAGTCGCTTGATGGCACGCACCCGTTGGTGGCATGGGCATTGCTAAGTCTTGATTGCTAAGAATTAACCAAAGTGCTTAACTCTGGCAACGCCGTGACAGTTGCAATCCGCGACCGGAATTACCAGGAATCGCACTCCAGATGAAGCCGCGCCACCGCTGACATGTCACAAAGCCAATCCCAATCCCAATCCGCAGGCGCGCAACGACCGGCGTTCTACGATGAAATGAACGGCCCGGGCGGCACGGTGCGACCGCAATACCGTACCTATGACGAATGGCTGCGCGCCATGCCGCCCGAGCAAATTGCGCAAAAGCGCGTCGAGGCGGAACTGTTGTTCCATCGCGTCGGCATCACCTTCGCTGTGTACGGCGAAGACTCGGGAACCGAACGGCTGATTCCGTTCGACATCATTCCGCGCGTGCTGTCGGCAGAGGAATGGCGCACGCTCGAAGCCGGGCTCAAGCAACGCCTGCGCGCGCTGAACCTGTTCCTCAACGACGTTTATCACAACCAGGACATCCTCAAGGCGGGCATCGTGCCCGCCGAGAAAGTCCTCAACAACACCCAGTACCGGCCGCAAATGCACGGCCTCAACGTCACCGGCGGCGTCTATGCCCATATTGCCGGCGTCGATGTGGTGCGTGCCGGCGAAGGCGAGTTTTTCGTGCTCGAAGACAACCTGCGCGTACCCTCCGGCGTCTCCTACATGCTGGAGAACCGCAAGATGATGATGCGCTTGTTTCCGGAGTTGTTCGCGCGCCATGCCATCGCGCCGGTCGAGCACTATCCGGACATGCTGCTGGAGAACCTGCGGGCCGTGGCTCCGGTCGGTGCGAGCAATCCGACTGTCGTGCTGCTTACCCCCGGCTCGTTCAATTCCGCCTATTTCGAACACACCTTCCTCGCGCAGCAAATGGGCATAGAACTGGTCGAAGGGCAGGACATGTTCGTGCGTGACGAGACGGTGTTCATGCGCACCACGCGCGGACCGCAGCAGGTTGACGTCATCTACCGCCGCGTCGACGACGATTTTCTTGATCCCCTCGCCTTTCGCGAGGACTCCATCCTCGGCGTGCCCGGCCTGTTCTCGGCCTTCAAGGCCGGCCGCGTGACCCTCGCCAACGCCATCGGCACCGGCGTCGCCGACGACAAGTCGATGTACGTCCACGTCCCCGACATGATCAAGTTCTACCTCGGCGAAAAGCCCATCCTCAACAACGTGCCGACCTACGAGCTGCGCAAAAAGGACGATTGCGCCTACGTGCTGGAGCACCTGAAGGAATTGGTGGTCAAGGAAGTGCACGGCGCCGGGGGCTACGGCATGCTGGTCGGCCCGGCGTCGAGCGCCGCGCAGCTTGAGGATTTTCGCCAGCGCATCATCGCCTCGCCGGAAAAATACATCGCGCAGCCGACGCTGTCGCTGTCGACCTGCCCCACCTTTGTCGAAACGGGCATCGCCCCGCGCCACCTTGACCTGCGGCCTTTCGTGCTCTCGGGAAAGGGCAACAACATCGTGCCCGGCGGCCTCACCCGCGTTGCCCTCGCCGAGGGTTCCCTGGTCGTCAACTCCTCCCAGGGTGGCGGTACCAAGGACACCTGGGTACTGGAGAGTTGAACCAGTGAACAGGAAATTGAACATGGTGAATGGCAAACGCGCCAACCACGCGACGCCGGGGGCACATGCGCGATACACCAGTCACCGTTCACCATCCAGCGTTCACCGCCCCTCATGCTAAGCCGCACCGCCAACGATTTATTCTGGATGTCACGCCACGTCGAGCGCGCCGAAAACGCCGCGCGCATGCTCGACATCACCTATCGCATGTCGCTCTTGCCCTACCGCATTCTCGACCAGGGCGAGAAGTGGGCCGAGCCGTGGTCGCTACCCTTGGTCTATACCGGGCTTGCCACCGGTTACTACGAGCGCCACACGGACCTCAGCGCCGAAAGCGTCCTCGAATACATGGTGCTCGACGCCACCAACCCGTCGAGCATCATTTCGTCACTGCAGATGGCACGCGAGAACGCGCGCGCGCAACGCGGTGCGGTGACATCGGAAATGTGGGAAAGCCTCAATACCACCTGGCTGGAACTGCGCAACACCACCTTCTCCAAGCTGCAGCGCCAGGGCATAGGCGAGTTTTTCGAGTGGGTGAAAATGCGTTCGCACCTGTTTCGCGGCGTCACCTTCGGCACCATGCTGCGCGACGAGGGTTACCGCTTCATCCGTCTCGCCACCTTCATGGAACGCGCCGATAACACCGCGCGCATTCTCGACGTCAAGTACCACACGCTGCTGCCAACGGTCGAGGACGTCGGCGGCGCGGTTGACTACTACCAATGGGGTGCGCTGCTGCGCTCGGTGTCGGCGTTCGAGTCCTATCGCAAGATCTACCGCGATGTCATCACGCCTTTCCGTGTCGCCGAATTGCTGATCCTGCGCGCCGACGTGCCGCGCTCGCTGCACCACTGCATGAACGCCATTTACGAAATCTTCACCGAACTCTCGGACACAGCCAGCCAGGAACCCGAACGCCTGGCCGGGGAAATGCACGCCTTACTGCATTACGGCCGCACCGAAAAGATCATGGAACTGGGCCTGCACGAGTATTTGATGGACTTTGTCGAGCAGATGGATGCGCTCAACGCCGAGGTCAATAACCATTTCCTCGCCCCGGCCTACGCCTGACCCCCCGGATGCAATTCAAGTCATTGTTCAATAAACCCTTCAATGCTGGTTGCCCGCCTCCACCGCATCCTCTATGCTCTGAGGTTTCCGCAACCGCACAATTGCAATGACTTACTGCGTAGGCATCATCCTGGACGCCGGCCTGGTGTTCGCATCGGACTCGCGCACCAACGCCGGGATCGATCAGATTTCGACGTTTCGCAAGATGAAAGTGGTCGACCGGCCGGGCGACCGTGTCGTCGTCATCATGAGTTCGGGCAACCTGTCGGTAACGCAGAGCGCCATCAACCTGATGGAGCAAAAAGCCCGCAAGAACGATGGTGCGGTCACGCTGTTCACCGCCGAGTCGATGTTCGAAATCGCCGGCCTGCTGGGCGATTGCCTGCGCGAGGTGCGCGAACGCGATGCCCCCTACCTGACCCAGCACAACATCGACTCGAATGCCTCGTTCATCATCGGTGGCCAGGTCGCGGGCGACACGCAACGCCTGTACCTGATTTATTCCGAGGGCAATTACATCGAGGCAACGCAGGAGACGCCGTTTTTCCAGATCGGCGAAACCAAGTACGGCAAACCCATCATCGATCGTGTGGTCAAACCCGCATCCAGCCTGGTCGAGGCGAGCAAGTGCATTCTCGTGTCCTTCGATTCGACCATGCGCTCGAACGTTTCGGTCGGCCTGCCGATAGATCTCGTCACCTACGAGAACAACAGCCTCAAGGTCGGTTCGCAGAGACGCATTACCGAGAGCGACGCCTACTTCAACATGATCCATACGCAGTGGGGCGAAGGCCTGCGCCGGCTGTTCGCGCAACTGCCCGACCCCTACTGGGACGACAGCACGGCAATTCCGGCGCAGCAGCACGGACAGATTTTCAAGTAATGCCGGCGCCGCGGCGCAGCCCGGCGCGACCCTGAGCGCGCTGCGCAGACATCACCACCGGCCAAGGCCAAGACCATGTCCATCCGCGTCGCACTGAACCACCGTACCCACTACACCTTTGACCGCAGCGTCGGCCTGTCGCCGCACGAAGTGAGGCTGCGCCCGGCGCCGCACTGCCGCACCCCCATTCTCAGCTACTCGCTGACCATCCTGCCGGCCAAGCACTTCGTCCACTGGCAGCAGGATGCCTACGGCAACTATGTCGCGCGGCTGGTGTTCCCGGAGAAGTCGAGCGAGCTTTGCGTCGAAGTCGATCTCGTCGCCGACATGACGGTGATCAACCCGTTCGACTTTTTTGTCGAGTCGTATGCGGAAAGCTTCCCCTTTGCCTACCCGGCGCTGCTGCAGCAGGAACTCAAACCCTACCTCGACCCGGAGCCGGCCGGACCGCTGCTGGCGAAGTGGCTCGAGACCTTCACGCGCGACGGTTTCAAACCCGGGTTGGGCATTGTCGATTTTCTGGTCGCCGCCAACCAGCGCGTGCAGCGCGACATCACCTACCTCGTGCGCATGCAACCCGGCGTGCAGACACCGGATGAGACCCTGCAGCTCGCCTGCGGCTCCTGCCGCGACTCGGGCTGGCTGCTGGTGCAGATACTGCGCCACATGGGTCTTGCCGCACGCTTTGTGTCCGGTTACCTGATACAACTCACCGCCGACCAGAAGTCGCTTGACGGACCCTCGGGCACGGACCGGGACTTTACCGACCTGCACGCCTGGACCGAGGTCTATATCCCCGGCGCCGGGTGGGTCGGACTTGACCCGACTTCCGGGCTGATGGCCGGAGAAGGTCACATACCGCTCGCCTGCACCGCCCTCACCGGTAGCGCGGCGCCGGTCATCGGCTTTACCGACGTGTGCCAATCGACGCTCGATTTCGCCATGACGGTGACGCGCATACACGAAGACCCGCGCGTCACCAAACCGTATACCGAAACGCAG
>CAYLPI010000009.1:24094-45246 GCA_964385505.1 uncultured Bordetella sp. | reverse complement strand
ACGTCAAGGACGCAGCCTCGGCCGATGCGGTGGTGAAAAAAATCGAGGCCGCCGGCAGCGAGGCCATCGCGGTCAAGGCCAATGTCGGCCAGACCGATGATGTCAAAGCCATGGTCGAGGCGGGCATCAAGCGCTTTGGCAAGATCGACATCCTGGTCAACAACGCCGGCCTGCTCAATGCCGTGCCGCTGGCGGAAATGTCGGTCGAAATCTGGGACGAAATGATCCAGACCCATCTGCGCGGCATGTTCCTGTGCACGCGCTTTGTCATTCCCCACATGTTGAAACAAAAATACGGCAAGGTGATCAACATGAGCGGTACCTTTGGCGTGCTGGGCGGCGAGAATTTCAGCCACCTGTCGGCGGCCAAGGCCGGCATGATCGGCTTTACCCAGGCGCTGGCCAAGGAAGTGGGCAAGGACGGCATCAACGTCAACGCCATCGCGCCGGCCATCATCCGTACCGACCTCTACAACTTCATGCCCGAGGAGGTGCGCGACTCCATCGTCGGCACCTATCCGCTGCGCCGCGTCGGCGAGGTGGAGGACGTGGTCTCGACCGCGATGTTTCTTGCCACCAAGGATTCGGCCTTTTTCACCGGCCAGACGCTGTGCCCGGCCGGCGGCGATGTGATGGTCTGATCCGCCGCACCCTTGGAATCCTCAAAAAGCAATAGCACGACAGAATCATAGACCCAGATACCCAGATACCCAGGAGAAAAGCATGATCGTCGAAGAAAGAACCTACACCCTCAAGCCGGGCACGGTGCACATGTACTACCAGGACTACAATCCGCGCGGCCTGGCGATACAGACGCGCATCCTTGGCAACCTGATCGGCTATTTTCACACCGAAATCGGCGAGCTCAACCGCGTCGTGCACCTGTGGGGCTATGACTCGCTGGCTGAGCGTGAAAAGCGCCGCATCGCGCTGTTTGAGGACAAGGACTGGCTCGATTACCTCAAAGACTCGCCCGACATTGTCGTGGCGATGGAAAGCCGCATCCTGGTGCCGGCGCCGTTTTCGCCGATACGCTGAGTCTCGGGTAGCCGTAACGGCCCGCACCGTCCGCAAAAGGAGATTCCATGGCGAACCTGACCGACGACCCGGCGGTGCCGCTGGCACCGGAGAACGGCCCCGCCCGAATCGAACGCGGCAACCTGCACGACGAGGTGGTCGCGGTGCTGCGTGAGCGCATCATCCAGGACGAACTGCCGCCGGGCACGCGCATCCAGGAGGCCGAACTGTGTGAGCAGTTCGGCATCTCGCGCACGCCGCTGCGCGAGGCGATCCGCGTACTGGTGGCCGAGGGCCTGATCACGCTGCTGCCGCGCCGCGGCGCGGTGGTGGCGACACCGACGCAGGACGAGATCCAGGGGTTGTTCTACGTCCTCGGTGCGATCGAGTCGGTGTGCGCGCCGCTCGCCTGCGAAAATTTCACCGCCGCAGATATTGCGTTCATCGAAAGCGAGCACGCGGCCATGCTCGATCACCACCAGCACGGCCGCATCCGCGACTACTACCGCGCCAACCAGTCCATACACGACAGCATTGTGCGCGGCGCGCGCAACCAGTTCCTGATCGCGCAGCACCGCTCGCTTGGCCTGCGCATCACGCGCGACCGCTTTTTCATCGATATTCCGCAAGCGGCGTGGCAGCGCGCGCTGGACGAGCACGAGCAGATCCTCAAGTTGATACAACAGCGCGACGGCAAACGTCTTGCCGCAATGATGCAACAGCACATGATTGGCTCGTGGAAGGAGTTTGACGCGAGCTATAACCGCACCACGCCGGCGGCCGCGCCGTCGCGCGGCTAGGCTGCCAGTGGCTGCCTTTGCCGCGCCGCCGCAGGCCGGAGCGTACTGGATACGCCGGACGCGGGTGCCGCGCAGCCTGGTCCGCGACGCCCCGGCGGGGGCGTCAGCCGATGCCGATACCGACGACTGCCTGTTGCTCGATATCCGTATCGAAGGCGGCGCGCTGACCGCCATGGTGGCCGCGGCAGCGGCAGCGGCGCCCAATGACGGGCTGCCGGTGCTGGACCTGGCCGGACGCCAGTTGTGGCCGGCGCTGGCAGACCTGCACACCCATATCGACAAATCGCAGGTCAGGGGGCGCATGGGCCGCCTTGGCGCGTCGTTTGAGAGTGCGCGCGAGGCCATCGTCAAGGACCGCCAGATGTACTGGAGTCGCGAGGACATACGCGCGCGCATGGATTTTTCGGTGCGCTGCGCTTATGTCAATGGCACCGCAGCGCTGCGCTCGCATATCGATTCCTACGAAGGCCAGGCCGAGCTGAGCTGGGCGGTGTTCGCCGAGCTGCGCGCCGCCTGGCAGGGCCGCGTTGACTTGCAGGCCACCACCTCGGTGCCGATCGACGTGTATGCAGGCGACTACGGCCGGCGGCTGGCCGACCTTGCCGCGACGACCGCAGGCGGGCTGCTGGGCGGCGTGCTGCGCCGCTCGAGCGACCACAACTACGGCTACATCGACAATATCGCCGAACTGCTCGACGCGCAGTTCACGCTGGCAAAGGAACGCGGCCTCGCCATTGACCTGCATGTCGATGAGACGCTGAAGGCCGGGGACTCGCATCTGGACGAGGTCGCGCGCGCGGTCATGCGCCACGGCCTTGAGGGTCGTGTCGTCGTCGGCCATTTGTGCAGCCTGTCAGCGCGCAGCGACGATCAGATTGCCGCCTCGCTCGCGCTGTGCGCCGAGGCCGGCCTGGGCGTGGTGTCGCTGCCGGTGTCCAACCTCTACATGCACGATCGCACGCCCGGGCGAACGCCGCGGTTGCGCGGCGTCACGCTGGCGCAGGAGATGCTGGCGCGCGACATCCCCTTTGCCATCGCCAGCGACAATGTGCGCGATGCCTTCATTCCCATTGGTGACTACGACTTGTTCGAGTTGTTGCGCCAGTCGGTGGCCATTTACCACCTTGACCAGTGTCTCGACGCTGCGCCGGCCATGGTCAGCGCGGCACCGGCGCGCATGATGGGCATGGCGCCCGCGGGCACGCTGGCGGTGGGCGCACCGGCCAACCTGATCGCCTTCAATGCACGCAGTCTCAATGAACTGCTCAGCCGCGCGCAGGCCGACCGCATGGTGCTCAACGCCGGCCGCCTGGTGACGGATGCGCTGCCCGATTTTGCCCAACTGGACCCGCCGGCCTGAGATGAAATGGCTGGAAAGGGCCGACTGGCGGGCCTTTCCAGCTGGTGTCCTTGTGCTCTTGTGGACCAGCGGCCGGGTGGTCTAGACGCGCGGCGGAGGCGTGTCCTTGCCCTTGCCGCGACCGGATATTTCCGCGCCGGCATCGGCCGGCAGCCCGGTGTGAAACAGCAGCGACGCAGCGGACACGCCGGCCGTGACCAGAAACGCCCATAGAAAATCCGAACTCATGATGCCGTCGTGGCCATGCAGCGTGCTGGCTATTTGCAGCGTATAGGCGCCGATCACCACGCCTACGCTTTGCGCCAGGCGTTGCGACATGCTTTGCAGGCCCGAAGTCTGGCCCATGGTCTGCTTGCTGACCTCGGCAAAGCAGATGGCATTGAGGCTGGTGAATTGCAGCGAACGCAGACAGCCGCTCAACAACAGCACGGCAACGATGAGGGTGTGCGGTGTCTCGGCTGTAAAAAGGCCGAAGGCCGCCGCCGAGGCCGAAGCGAGCAGCGCATTGACGATCAATACCTGCCGAAAGCCAAAGCGCTTGAGTATGCTGACTGTCAGGGTTTTCATGAACATCGCGCCGCCGGCGGTGGCGCAGCTGAGCAGTCCGGAGTGCAGCGGGTCCATGCCGAAGCCGATCTGGAACAGCAAGGGCAGCAAAAAGGGCGTCGCGCCCATGCCGGTGCGAAACAGCGTGCCGCCGATGATGCCTGCGCGCATCGTCGGCGTGCGCAGCAGCCGCAGGTTGAGCAGGGGATCGGTCACGCGCGAGGCGTGCCAGGCGTAGCCGGCAATGGCGATCCCGCCAAAGACGATGCAGGCGGCGGTGACGCCGGTCGGCAGCAGGTGCCCTCCCAGCGCCGACAGGCCCAGCATGGACAGCGACAAGCCCAGGCCCAGCAACACAAAACCGCGCACGTCAAGGCGTGGCAATTCGGTCTCGCGGATATTCGGGATAAAGCGCAGCACCAGCACCAGGCCCAATATGCTGATCGGCACATTGATCAAAAAAATCCAGCGCCAGTCGAAGTACTGCGTGATGAAGCCGCCCAGCGGCGGCCCCATGATGGGACCGAGCAGCGCCGGAAAGGTGAGGTAGTTGAGCGCCTTGACCAGGCCGTCCTTGGGCACGCTTTTCAACAGCACCAGCCGCCCCACCGGCACCATCATCGCGCCGCCTACCCCCTGAATAAAGCGCGCCAGCACAAAGGCCGGCAGTGTGCTCGAAATGGCGCAGGCGATGGACCCGGCCATGAACACCACAATGGCCCACGCAAAAATAGTACGCGAACCATAGCGGTCGGCGACCCAACCGCTGACCGGAATAAAAATGGCGAGGCCGACAAGATAGGAGGTCAGCGCCAGTTTCAGCGCCAGCGGGTTCTCGCCGATGTCGGCGGCAATGGCCGGGAGCGAGGTGGCGAGCACCGTCGAGTCCATGTTTTCCATGAACAGCGCACAGGCGACGATAAGCGGGATGAGGACGGCGCGTTGCATCAATTGCGTCAGGAAGGGGAGTGCTGCGGCGAAATGCCCAGCCAAGGCGATTATCGCACTGGAATTCCCCCGCTTGTCCGAAGACCCCACTGCGTCCGCATCGCCATTGACAGCCGTATCGCTAGGCGATACAGCGTGACATGATCAAGAGCTTCAGGCACAGGGGGCTTGACCGGTATTTCCGCGCAGGCTCGACAGCGGGGATCCAGCCCAAGCATGCCGCAAGGCTGCGCCTGCATCTTGCCCGTCTTGATGCGGCGACCGGTTTCGCCGACATGGCAATGCCCGGCTGGAAGTGTCATGCGTTAAAGGGCGAACTTGCCGGGCATTGGGCCGTATGGGTGGATGAAAACTGGCGCATGAGCTTCCCCTTTGAAGCAGAAGACGCTGTTTTGGCGGGCTATCGGGACTATCACTGAGGAATTGACGTCATGACGCGCATGCACAACCCCCCGCATCCGGGCGAAGTATTGCAGCACACTGTCCTCGGCGATGGCGACCTGAGCGTGACCGAATTCGCAAAGTCACTCGGCGTATCACGCGTCACGCTGTCGCGTGTCGTGAATGACCGCGCCGCTATCAGCGCCGACATGGCTTTGCGCCTTGCGGATGCATTGGGCGGCAGCGCGGAATCGTGGCTGCGGCTGCAGGCGTCCCATGATCTGTGGCATGCGGCCAAAAAGCGCCGGCCCAAGGTCAAGGTCCGCGCACTCAAGCTGGCCGCCTGATCCGCGCTCCGCTCCAGAATTTAACGAGGCCAAGTTCGATTTTCGAATATCCAGGGAGCAGGTTTTCCTTTGCCCCGGCCGAGCCATGTGCGCTGGAAATGCCCGTCTGGCGAGGCTTTCCAGCCGGTGCCGGTGATAAATTTTCATCTCTGTGACGACCGGATATACTGGCGCCCGCCATGCAAGCTACCCATTCCAGAACGCACGGGCGGTCCCGATGACGCTCGCCGCCAAAGACCTCGCCGCCATCAGCACCGGCACGCAGGCACATTACAACGGCCGCGCCGAGGCGTTCTGGCAGGGCACCCGCGACAGCGGAATCCGGGTCTACCCTTGAAATTGGCGGCGAAAGCATGGTGTCAGGTTGCCGGCTCTTCTTTTTCGCACGTCTGCTGGAAACGCCCGTCCAGCGGGGCTTTCCAGCCTATCTCTCTTGATTAAATGCAGCGGGAATCAGCGCCAGGGTGACTCTCACCGATGTGGCCAACGGCTATTCCATCGCCGATGCGGTAATGCTGCTGCCCGCAGGCGTCCCGCCCGACAGCGCCGTCTGGACGCCCAACGTGCTCAATGGCGGGAACTACCATGTGCTATGCCGATCGATATGCGGACACCGGGCCGCAGACATGCCCGTTGACGCGAAACGGATATTGAAACTGGCAGTCGCAAATGAATGTAACTGCGTGAATAAAACAGTGCCGCCATAGCCGCGCCATGTAATAATTATTCTGGAGATCGCACCGGGAAGAATGTTGCGGACGTCTAAGAGGAAGACATAGCGCATGAAGCTGGAAATCGCACAACTGTTTCTCAGAGAAATTAAGGATGCCGGCATTGACGTAGTTGTCGGTTTGCCAGACAGCGGACTTTACCCGCTCATTAAACTTGTGCAGGAAGACGACAAACTCACGTACATCGCTGTTACGAACGAAGGAGAAGGCGCGGGGATTTGCGCTGGCGCCTGGATGGGGGGCAAGAAGCCGATACTATTGATGGAGAATTCCGGACTGCGAGTCGCCAGTGAAACACTGGCGCGCTTGGCCATAAGTTTCGGAATTCCGGTATTAATGCTCATGAGCTACCGGGGCGAACTCGGTGACGGCAATTGGTGGTCCGTAAACCACGGTGTGGTCATGGAGCCCTTGCTGAAGGCACTTAGAATCCCATATACCGTCCTTCGGCAGCCAGAGCAGGTGTCGGGGGCAATCAGTAAGGCATACAAGAACGCACAGGGATCCAAGAATCACTACGCTTTGATAGCTGCAGGAGAAGTGCTGTGGTAACTAGATTTGAATGTCTTCAGGTGCTTGCTCCTATGGTCGGAGAGGGGCTGGTTGTAATGTCCATCGGCGGGATCGAGAACGAATGGTTCCATCTTCGCCCAGGACCTGGAACGATGCGGCTGATGATGGGAGCGGTGATTCCAGCAGGCCTTGGTTTGGCGACAGCGCTTCCGGCGACGCGAGTCATTGCGCTGGACACTGATGGTAGTCTGCTGCTCAATCTGGGCGCGCTGTGTACGGTCGGCGCGCTCCGTCCCCGCAACTTAACGATTATTGTCGTCGATAACGAATGCTACGAGTCAATTGGCGGAACTCCTTCGCATACTGCGAATGGGACTGACTTGGCCGCAATCGCACATGGGGCCGGCATCAAGCACGCCACGACAACTCACACATTGGACGAATTCCGCTTCGCTGCCAGCAGTGCGATGAATCGCGATGAAACTACGTTTATTGTGGCAAAAGTGGCGGCAGGCGCCAAGGATCTGCCCGCGATGGCGATGGACGGGTTGGAGATGAAGTACCGATTCATTCGATACATTGAAGACACTCAGGGGGTTAGGGTCCTCGAAGGTGCGCCACAGAAGATGCCGGCGCACATGATTAGTAAATAGTTGCGACTGATCGACTGCGACCTATGACGTTTTGCAGATCGCAGCAGGAGATGGTGTTTCGCGGGTTGCCCGACCCTCACCGCGCATTAGTCGATTGCATTGATGATTTCACGCTCCGAATCGCATTGAGGATTTCCTGAGGCGTTGTCGGCGCGTTCAAACGAGGGAGAAGTCGATAGGTTCCCACCGCCGCGACCGCGTCTCGGGTCGCGCAAAAGACCGAAATGGCCAGCATCAAAGGAGACTCCCCAACCGCTTTCGAGCGATGGATCGAGTCCTCGACGTTGATCCCGCGCTCCCACAGCTTTACGTCGAAATGCGCCGGCACATCACTCGCAACGGGAATTTTGTAAGTCGACGGTGCGTGGGTGGTGAGTCTACCTTTGCCATCCCAGCAAAGTTCCTCAGTAGTCAGCCAGCCTGCACCTTGCACGAATCCCCCTTCGATTTGTCCGATATCAAGTGCGGGATTCACGGAGCGGCCAACGTCATGGAGAACGTCGACTCGGATAATCTTTAGCTCGCCTGTCAGCGTATCAACAGCCACCTCGGTTACGGCGGCGCCATAAGCGAAATACAAATAAGGACGACCGCGAAACTTCTCACGGTCGAAATGGATTTTTGGAGTTTTATAGAATCCGCTCGCCCAAAGCTGCACTCGCGCATTGTAGGCATCGGTGACAAGCTTGCGAAAGCTGATGCACTCGCTGCCGATGCTCACCTTGCCTTGGCTAAAGCGGACCTCTTCCATGCCGTCCTTAACCGCACGAGCGGCCGCTTGAGCGGCCTTACCGTTCAGGTCGGTACCGGACGATGCCGATGTAGGGGAGGCATTCGGAATCTTGCTGGTATCCGCAGCGGAAACCCGCACTTTATCGAGGTCAACGCCAAGCTCTGTCGCAACGATCTGCGCCACTTTTGTGAACAGGCCTTGGCCCATCTCCGTTCCACCATGATTAACAAGCACACTTCCGTCGGTGTACACGTGCACCATGGCACCCGCCTGATTCATCGCTAATGCGCTGTATGCGATGCCATGCTTAACTGGCACCAATGCGATCCCTCGCTTGATGATGGGGCTTGTGACATTCCAAGCGCGGATGGCTTCACGACGGTCGGAATAGCGGCTGGAGCACGCAAGTTCGGCGGAGAGTTGATCGGCGATGAAGTCCTCTATTTGCATTTCGTAATGGGTGGTGTCGCGAGGCGCCAACTGATAAAAGTTTTTTCTTCGTACTTCGAGGGGATCACGCCCAAGATGCTGCGCAATATCCTCGACGACTTGCTCGATGGCTATCATCCCCTGAGGTGCCCCAAAACCTCGAAAAGCCGTATTCGATTGTGTATGGGTTTTGCAGCGATGGGAAACAATCCTGACGTTTTCCAAGAAGTAGCAACCATCAGCGTGCGTTACGGCACGATCGTTCACAGCGCGCGAAAGATCGGTGGAATAGCCGCAGCGGGAGGCGAGCATCAGATCGAGTGCCACGATCTGTCCGCTCGGCTGGAACCCTACTTCATACTCGATAAGAAAGTCATGCCTCTTACCGGTGATCATGAAATCGTCGTCGCGATCGAGACGCAGCTTGACTGGCTGCCGCAGACGTTGCGCCATCAAGGCCGCCGCGCAGGCAATCAGGGTCGCTTGCGATTCCTTTCCGCCGAAGCCGCCCCCCATGCGTCGGCACTCGACAACTATACGGTGCGCATCCACCGCCAATGTGCGCGCGACTTTAAGCTGCACCTCTCCGGGGTGCTGCGTTGAACTGTACACCATCATGTCGCCGCTCTCCCGCGGCTGCGCATAGGCTATCTGGCCCTCTAGATAAAAATGCTCCTGACCACCGGTGCGAAGTGAGCCCTTCAGCCTCTCCGGCGCGCACTGCAGCGCATGGCGCCATTCGCCGCGCTCGACGGTGACACTTGGGAGAACGAAAGACCGCTGCGCGAGCGCATCGTCTATCGTTATGATAGCCGGCAGTTCTTCGTACTCGACGACGGCCAGTCGCGCCGCGCGACGTGCCTGTTCAACGGTGAGTGCGGCCACGATAAACAGGGGCTGCCCCACGCATTGAACAATGGTCTGAGCGAGGATTGGGTCATCAGTGACGGCGGCGCCGAAGTCATTCGTTCCGGGAATGTCGGAGGCCATCATCACGTCCACCACGCCGGGGGCGGCCCGCACTTTCCCAATGTCAATCCGCCGCAAGTGTGCATGGGCGCGTTCTGAAAGACCGAACGCAGCATGTAGGGTTCCGCGGACTTCGGGCATGTCGTCGATGTACGTTGCCGATCCCGTTACATGCAGGTGCGCGCTTTCGTGCGGTGGTTGTTCACCGACCACTTCGGACGCACACAACGGCCAACTGTGGGAGGGGGCAGTATTCACGTCTTATCGCCCATGGTCTATACCCAGACCTGCGTGGTTGATTGTCGCCTTCACTTCGTCGTCACGCCTGCAGCGTTCACCACCTTGCGCCACTTTTCAGCGTCCTTTGTCACAAACGCAGCAAACTCCTCTGGCGTATTGCTGACTGCCGTCGCACCGAGCTCGAATAGCTTCTTGCGAAAGTCTTCTAGCTTCGCGACACGTTCCATGTCGCTAGAAATTTTCCTTAGGAGTGATGCGGGAGTGTTTGCGGGTGCGAAGATCCCAATCCATGAATTGATTTCGAATCCCCGGACGGTCTCAGCTATGGCGGGGACGTTCGGCGCAGCCGCGTGCCTTTCAGTGCTGGCCACACCCAGCGCCTTGAGCCGCCCCGCCTGCACGTGCGGCCACACAACAGGCATGCTGTCGAAGGCTAATTGAATCTGGCCGGCCATTAGGTCGGCCATCGCGGCACCACTGCCTTTGTATGGCACGTGGGTCATGCTGGTGCCCGCCATGAGATTAAAAAGCTCGCCCCCCACGTGCATTGAGCTTCCAGTGCCCGAACTCGCGAAATTAAACTTGCCGGGGTTGGCCTTTACCAGAGCAACGAAGTCAGCGACGTTGTCTGCAGGCACAGAGGGATGTACCACAAGCATGTTCGGTAGAGTCGCGACAAGGGAAATCGGCGCAAAGTCGGTGACCGTGTTGTACGCAAGCTTCGCATTGATAGCGGGTGAGAACGAGTGCGTGGAAGCAGTTCCCAGAAGCAGGACATAAGCGTCGGGTGCCGAACGTGCGACAAATTCCAGGGCGATACCTCCTGTGGCTCCGGCGCGATTCTCGATGACTACTGGTTGGCCCCAAAGCTCCCCCAGGCGTTGCCCTAGTACGCGAGCAATGACGTCGGTGGCGCCGCCAGGTGAAAACGGCACGACAAGTCTGACCGGCTTCGTTGGGTAAGTCGGATTGGTTTGTCCATAGGTTCCCTGGGAGAGAATCATCGCAAAGACGGCTAATACCCATGTTCCGGTAAATCTCATGATTCGCATGTGGTGTCTCCTGATGTCAAGCTTGGGGGATAGGCAGTATTTTGCGGAACGGAAGCCCAACTGCTCGCTTTTGATGAGGGCGGTCTATGGTCTCACTGAGCTAACCCGTGTCATCGTTGGTGCTCCTTCAATGCGGGTTTCGAGCCAGAATCGTTGCAGTAACGCCCCAACGATCTCGCGACGATACCCCGCGCTGGCGCGCATGTCCGCAATCGGGCTGAACTCATTTCTTAGGATCTCGGCGGCGGAGCAAGCGGTGCCCTCGCTCCATTCACTACCGACAAGAGCGGCTTCTGTCATGTAGGCCCTCGTGGGAATGGCCGCCAAACCACCGACACCGATGCGCGCCGCTATAATCTTCCGTTCACTCAAGTCGAGGCGAAAACAAACATAGGCCGATGAAATATCCTGATCCGTCCGCTTGCTTACCTTGTAGCCCCGTATGATTGTGCCGGGTAATCGTTTCGGTATCCGTATTGTTGAGAGCACCTCGTTTTGTTTTCTTAAAGTGGTACGGTAGCCAAGATAAAACGCCTCGAGAGCGACCTCCCGCGCACCAAGCACCGACTCAAGCCTGAGAGATGCACCAAGCGCGAGCAGTGCAGGGATGGAATCGCCGATCGGAGAGGCGTTCATGACGTTTCCCCCAAGAGTTGCAGAATTACGTACCGGCGGTGAGGCAAAACGCACCCAAGTTTCATGCAACTCGGGCCAATCCTCATCGAGCGCGGCAATTGCGTCTGTGATTGAAACCGCCGCGCCAATGTCGACTATCCCGGCCCCCTGAACGATCGTAGCCAACTCTGGCACGGCACCGACATAAATTATCGGACCGAGGTCGCGATGCTCCTTTGTCACTCGAAGCGCCACATCCGTCGCTCCCGCTATCAAGGTCGCATGCTCGATTGATTCGCATAATCGTGTGAGCTCTTTGAGTGATGTGGGCGCGAAATAACGCTGTCCTGCTACGGCGTACGAAAAGCTGGACGTTCGCGCCATCTGCTTCAGCGTGAGCGAAATGCCGGCCTCCTCCGGGATCCCGCATCGGGAGGCATTGGCTTCGATTCCGGGAGCTCGCCATCCTGCTGCGGGAGGCAAATCGTACATGCGTTCCGCAGCCGAGATAATCGGCCGGTATCCGGTACAGCGGCAAAGGTTTCCAGAAATCGCTTCCTCGATACTTGTGCGAGCCGGGCGATATGTATTTTTATACAAGGCAAAAAGACTCATTACGAAGCCAGGGGTGCAGAAGCCACACTGGGAGCCATGTGTATCGACGAGCGCCTGTTGGACGGGATGCAATGCCCCGTTTGTCCCGCTTAAAACCTCCACTGTGAACACCGCCATTCCATCAATGGTGGGTAGTAGTCGAATGCATGAGTTTACGGTGCGGAATTCCAGTTCAGCCGATGCCTTACGGCTCGCCAGGACCACGGCGCATGCACCGCAATCACCCTCCGCACATCCTTCTTTGGTGCCAGTGAGGTTGCGATACTCGCGCAGATACTGAAGCAAAGTCACTTGCGGCGCGATCCCTTCGACTGTCACCGCTTCGCCGTTTAGCAACAAGCGAATCGGTGTGGTCGGCACGGCGGGCTGATTCATTTATTGCAACTCATCCCGGGGCGTAGGGGCGCGCTGGCGCGCCTGCCGCACTTGTTTTTTGCATCTGGGTACCGAGGGCGCGTATCGAATAGAAGGCGCTGCAACACTGAACCATTGCAACATTGCACGGCGAAACATCAGGTTCTGGGGAGAAATCCATGGACTATTTGGATAGCGGATCATCAATATCAGCGCTCGCAGTGTATCACTACTATCGGGATAGTGACGCCATCAGGATGCGCGGGTTGTTTGCATTTTTAGCCGCTGGCGCGCTTGAGCGCGCGCTGATCCGCATCGGTGAGCCGCCTGAGCGTGCGGATGAGCAGCGTCTATTCGACGGTGGTGATGACCGGGTTGACGGCCGAGGGTTTCAAGAGGCCCGCGGTCTTCCAATCCTTGCGTGTGACTTCGCCGATGGTATGTACCGGACGCATCTGGCTGGTGACAGCCATGACGATCAGGTCGGGCCGCTCCTGATGATAGGCGGGGCTTGACACAACGACCGCCGGGCGCTTCTTCGTAGCGGACTGATCGGTGAAGGGGAGCGGCACCAGGGCGATATCGCCGAACTCGCAGCCGGTCATAGTCGGCGTCGTTGGGGTTGTCCCAGACATGGGCGAATGCGCTGTGGGCGGCGGTGCATGAGGTGCGCATCAGTGCAGGCTCCTCATCGCGGCTGCGCAGAAAGTCCACAAGAACCGGAATCCGGTTCAGATTGTCATTGCGTTGCGGGTCGCCGACGGCAGTACCCTGACCGACACCTACGACGCGGCGCACCGTCTGACGCAGATCGCCGACAATTTGAACAGCAAGATTGTCTATAAGCGGGAGTTATCACGAGTAGCGCGCATCAGGGCAGACGTGGTATCGAAGGCGGCGTTCGGCTATCACCAGAACATTGTTATTTCAGGCCGCCGCCATGACCGTTCTTGAGATCAAGCTGTCGCTGCCCGATAAGGTTGCGAACGACGCAAAGGCTGCCGGCCTGCTGACTGCGGAAGCCATCGAAGCCCTAATCGCCGAAGCACTGCGCAAAAAAGCATTCGATGCGCTACTGTCCGTCGTCGATCGCGTCGATGCTGCGGGCATTCCGCCGATGTCGATGGCGGAGATCAACGCGGAAATCGAAGCATACCGGGCTGAACGGCGCCGCGCTGGATAACAGGGGCCGGCGTGCGGCTCGTTCTGGATACCAATACGGTCGTTTCCGGTTTGCTCTGGAAAGGCTCGCCCCACCGATTGCTGACGGTTGTCGGGGAACACCGCGACATCACGCGCCATACCAGCCCCAAACTGCTTGCGGAGCTTGCCGATGTGCTCTCTCGCGCGAAAAGCTGGCCGCGGCCATTGCGGCAACTGGATGCCTGCCGGATGCGCTGATGAGGCAGTATCTCAACGTCGTGCAAATCGTCACGCCTGCAACCGTCGCGTCCGTGGTCCTCGCCGACCCGGACGACGATCACGTGCTTGCCTGCGCACTAGCCGCCAAAGCAGATATCATCGTCTCCGGCGATCGGCATCTGCTGCAACTGCAACACTATCAGGAGATTCCCATCGTCAATGTCGCGGAGGCACTGCGCCGTATCGAGGGTGCCTGAGCGCGGTGGTGTCCGTTGCGCAGGTCAATGGCTGGAAAGCCATGTGAGGAGCGGCTTTCGATTCGATGGGTGGTGGTGCGCTGCGTGAAAAACAAGTAAGTCGGAGTGACATTCCGTGAGAGTCCAGCAGCACGCCCAACAGCGCCGTCCGGAAGCCCAAGCTGCCCGAGGCTGTGACGACCGGATATACTGGCGCCCGCCATGCAAGCTACCCATTCCAGAACGCACGGGCGGTCCCGATGACGCTCGCCGCCAAAGACCTCGCCGCCATCAGCACCGGCACGCTGGCACATTACAACGGCCGCGCCGAGGCGTTCTGGCAGGGCACCCGCGATCATGATGTCAGCCAGAACATCGCGGCGCTGTTGTCGCATGTCAGCGTTGCACCCCCTCTGGATATTCTGGACCTGGGGTGCGGGCCGGGGCGCGATCTGAAGACCTTTGCCGGCTCGGGGCACCGCGCGGTCGGCGTCGAAGGCGCGGCACGCTTTGCCGCCATGGCCCGTGAATACAGCGGCTGCGAGGTCTGGCAGCAGGACTTTTTGCAGCTCGATCTGCCGCCGGCGCGCTTTGACGGCGTGTTCGCCAACGCCGTGTTGTTTCATGTGCCGGCGCAGGAATTGCCGCGGGTGCTGGCGCAGCTTTTTGCGACGCTGCGCGCCGGTGGTGTGCTGTTCTGCTCCAATCCGCGCGGGCAGAACGAGGAGGGCTGGAGTGCCGGTCGTTACGGCGCCTATCACGACCTCGAGGCCTGGCGCGCTTACATGGGAGGTGCCGGCTTTGATGAAATCACCCATTACTACCGGCCCGAGGGCCTGCCGCGTGAACAGCAGCCTTGGCTTGCCAGTGTCTGGCGCAAGCCGGTCTGAGTGTTGAGTGTTGAGAGTTGAGAGTTGAGTGTTGAGTGTTTGAGGCGTTTGAGTGCCGGCGCTCTGGTGTGTGCCTCGGGCGGCATTGCGTGACAAACCGCTCCTTTGCCCTGTACCCTGCGTGACTGAAACCCGCCCCCTCGGGGCCAAAGGGAGTGTTGTGGCAGAAAAACCGATTGATGCCGGCCCCGAGTTGCGTATTGGCAAATACGAGGTGCAAAGACAGTTGGGCAAGGGCGCGACCGGCACCGTGTATCTCGCGACGGACAGCTTTTCGGGCGGCGAAGTCGCATTGAAGACCATTGATCCGGCGCTGTTCCTTGACCCGGAATTCGGCGCCGAATACCGCACGCAGTTTCTCAACGAAGCCTCGCTCGCCGGCAAGCTGCGCCACCCGCATATCGTCGGCATTCTTGACGCCGTGGTCGAGGAAGACTCGGGCTATATCGCCATGGAGCTGGTGATGGGCGGCGATCTCGCGGCGCATGCCAGCGCCGGCGCGCTGCTGTCGGTGGGCGACGTGATGCAGATCGGTTTCAAGTGCTGCGGCGCGCTGGACTATGCCTTTCAGGAGGGCATTTTTCATCGCGACATCAAACCGGCGAATATCATGATCGCCAAGGGCACCGAAGTGAAAATCGCCGACTTCGGCGCCGCTTTCCTGCGCCGCAGCCAGACGGTGCAGACGGTGGCGATGGGCTCGCCTTATTACATGTCGCCGGAGCAGATCGAGGGCGCGGAGCTCACCTATCACAGCGACATGTACTCGATGGGCGTGGTGCTGTACGAGTTGCTGACCGGGCATAAGCCCTTCAGCGCCGGCAGCCTGGAAATGCTGGTGCAAAAAATCCTGCACCAGACACCGCCGGCACCGAGCACGCTGCGCGCCGGCATCCCGCCCGAAGTCGATGCCATCGTGTTGAAGGCGATGCAGAAAAAGCCGCTCGATCGCTACGATTACTACGACGAGTTCGCGCTCGACCTGGCGCGCGCAGCGCGCCTGGTGGGGCCGGCCGATGTGATTTCCGACAGCGAACAATATGTTGCGCTGAAGCGCTGCGAAACACTGGCCGAGTTGTCCGACTCCGAGGTGTGGGAGCTCGCGCGCGCGGCGCGCTGGTCGCGGGTGTCGGCGGGCACTGCGCTGGTCAACGAAAACGACGAGGGTGACAGCCTGTTTTTTCTGGCCGGGGGGGGGGCGCGCGTGACACGCGACGGGCGTCTCATCAACACCATCGGCGAGAGCGAGTGTTTTGGTGAAATCGCCTACATCTACGGCGGCGCCGCACCGCGCCACGCGACTGTGGTGGCAACGATCGACTGCCTGCTGGCCGAGTTCCGGCCCTTTGTGCTGATGCAGGTCAGTTCGGGGGCGCAGTTGCAGTTGATGCGCACGCTGGTGCGCAACCTCGCCGACCGGCTGCGCGACGCGAACATCAAGAACCTCGCCTGAGCGCGGTAAGTCAGGCCCGGCTGCGGCTTCAGGCCTTCTTCTTGTGCACGAAGGCGGCGCTTGCGGGCGGGCGCTTGGTGATGTTCCATTCCTTAAGCATCGGGTCTTTCAGCTCGGTGAGCTTGGCGATTTCCGCCGGCGCATCGACGTTGACGGTGAGTTCGAGCCGGTTGCCGCTGGGATCGAAAAAGTAAATCGACTTGAAAATGGTGTGGTCGGTGGGACCGATGACGCTGTAGCCGGCTTTTTCGAGGCGCGCCTTGTAGAACAGCAGCTCGTCTTCGTGATTGACGCGCAGCGCGAGGTGCTGCACCCATTCGGGGGTGTTGCGGTCGCGGTCCATCGGCGCAGCCTCGGGCAGTTCGAAAAATGCCACGCAGGCGCCGTCGGCCATCTTGAAAAAAATATGCATGTAGGGCGAGAACTCACCGGTGCTGGGCACGTGGTCCTCGGCCATGGCCATGGAGAACTCCAGGTCGAGCACCTGGGTATAAAAATCGACGGTTTTCTGTGCGTCCTTGCAGCGATAGGCGGCGTGGTGCAGCGACTGAATGGGCATGACTCCTCCTGATTTGGTCTGCCGGGGTCCGCGCCCGGGGTTTGCACCAGGGGCATTGCGGGCGGCATTGCCGGCGGGGTGCGTATGGCGCTAGTGTAACGGTTTAAGGCGGCGGGATGCGGTGCCTGCCGGGCCCCGGGTGTGCGCTGTGCCGGCGTCAGGCGTCGAGCAGGTCGCGCGCGGCCATCCAGGCGATGCAGATGTCCAGCGCCTGCTGCAACTGCTCCGGCTGGCCCTGGTAGTAATGGGTCGCACCCTTGATCGCGGTAAAGCTTTTGTCGCGGCTTGCGGCGGCGGCATGAATGATGCCGGTGTCCGGCTGCGGCACGGCGTCATCGGCGGTGTTCTCTATTGCCAGCAGCGGCACGGTGACTGCGGCCGCGCACCGCGGTCCAAGCGCGCGCGAATCTTCAAGCGACCATTGTGACAACCAGGCGCGCAGGGTGGAGAAGCGCGCAAGGCCGGCCGGCCCGCTGTTGGCGGTTTCCGGATTGCCGAGGTAGCACCAGCGCGGGCGGCGGTCGTTGGCGTTGATGGACGGGTCCATGAACCTGAGGTCGGCCATGGTGCGGTGGGTGACAAAACCGCGCTCGAGTTCGTTGCCGCCGCGTTTTTTCAGGCGTTCCAGCGTCTCCTTGACCCAGGCGGTGCGCCGGCGCATGCGCGCCAGTTGCGCGGCGCGAAAAGCCGTGATGTAGTCGGTCGAGTAGGGTGGTTGGTTGGGATTTTTCGCATCGTAGATGTCGAGCTCAACATTGCGCCGGTCGGGGTTGTCTTCGTCCAGCACCGAGGGGTCGAGCCAGTCGGTCAGCGTGATGGCGCGCGCCAGATGCGCCGCCTGGAAAATCATCGCGTCGGCCGGTATCAGTTTTGCGGCGGTGAGGTCGATGGCGTCGCCCGCGGGTGTTGCGCTGATGGTCGGCTGTTCGGCCTGCGACTGGTAGAACAGCGACAGCGAGCCGCCGCCGGACCAGCCGCACAACAGCACCTTGTCGTAACCCCAGACTTCTTTGGCATGGCGGATATAGGCGCCGAGGTCGAGCACGACTTTTTCCATGATGAGCGGCGTGTCGTTCTTTGCATAGCGGCTGCCGGCGCACAACACATGTACGCCGCGCGCGGCCATGGCTCGCGGTACCGGCAAAAGTTGCAGTGTCGAGGAAGGGTGCATGTACACCGCCAGCGTCTTTGAAGGCCTGCCCCTGGGCAGGTAGCGCACGCCCTCGAGATTGACCACGCCCTGGTTGCCGGAAAAACCATAGACCTCGGTAAAGCCGGCGGTCTCGGAAAAACGCACGTGCACCCATTCGGCTTGCACGTCGTAAGTGGTATTTGCGTTCGCGCTCAACGACTCTCCCTGTCACCGCGCCGCAATCGCAGCGCGGCTTTTTCGTTTTTTGTGTTGCGGCCACCGCGGCCGCTGCCTGCCTATTTTGCCGCGGCGCTTGCCGTCGAGCCGGTTGCCGGGGGTGCGGCGGCGGCCTTGGCAAAATCCCCGGCCTTGACCGAGCTCAGCTGGCTGAAGTCGAGGTGGCGCTTGAGTGCGGCGAGTATGGACGCGGGCGTCAGTGCGGCGATTTTTGCGTCGAAGTCGGCGTCCCATTGCATGGTGCGGCCGAGTACTTCGTAGCTGGCGAGGCGGGCGGCGAGGGCGCCGTCCTGGCCGCGTGCGCCGCGGCGCGCCTGCAGGTAGCCGGATTTGGCGACTTCGACTTCTTCCCGGGTAAAGCCCTCGCGCATGGCGCGTTCAATTTCCTCGCCTACCGCCGCTTCGACGCGGGCGCGGTTCTGCGGCGCGTAAATCGCCGACACACCAAACTCGCCGCGTTCGTCAAAGGCGCTTGCCGACAGCGACGAACCGACGCTGTAGGACAAGCCTTCTTTTTCGCGGATGCGCCGCCACAGGCGCGAGTCGGCCGAACCGCCGAGCAGGTAATTGCCGATGATGAGGGCAACGTAGTCGGGGTGGTCGTCGCGCAGCTTGAGCGCCATGCTGGCGCGCAGCACCGCGTTGGCCTTGTCCGGTGTTTCGATCAGCCGGTCGATGGCCGGCACCGGTTTGAACGGGCCGGGGATGCGCGTGTAGGGCTTGGGGCTTTTCCAGTCGCCGAACAGCTTTTGCGCGAGGGCGGCCACTTCTTCCGGGTCGAAATCACCGACGACCGACAATTCGCTGTCCGATGCACCGTAGAAGTCGCTGTGGCATTTTTTGACCTCCTCCAGCGTCAGCGCCTTGATGCGCGCGAGGCGCTCATCGAGCGTGGCGATGTAAAACCAGTGTGAGGGCGGGTAGGGCGACTGGTGGCGGCCGAGCAGCAGGCCGGCCTGGGCGCCCGGTTCGCTGCGCTGGGCCTCGATGGAGGACAGTGACGACAGCTTGAGTTGTTCGAATTCCTTTTCCGGGAAGGACGGCTGGCGCAGCACCTCGGCCACCAGCGTCAGCGCCTCGGGCAGGTTGGCGCGTATGGTTTCGACCGACGCGCCCTCGCCGCCAACGCCCGCCTGCACGCGCAAACGGTCGAAGGCGTCGCGCAATTGCTCGCGCGTGCGTTTTTGCGTGCCGCGCATCAGCATCGCGCTGGCGATGCCGCAGGCGGTGGCGCGGTTGTCCTTGGCGGCTTCGTCGCCCCAGCGCAGGCCGAGCGCGGCGATGACGGTGCCGCCGCGGGTTTTTTTCGGCAGCATCACCAGCTTCATGCCGCCGGGCAGGGTGCGCCGGATCAGGCGCTGCGCGATGTTGGCCGGCGAGGGTTCGAAGGCGTCACCGGCGACAACTTCGGGGTTGCCCTTGTAATCCTTGAGGGCGAGCGCGAGGTCTGGCACGGCCGGAATCTCGGCACGATCGGGGCTGCTGGTCGGCATGAACAGGCCCAGCGTGCGATTGCTAGGCTTGAGGTAGTGCGTCGCGGCGCGCTGCACATCGGCCAGCGTCGCCTGTTTGATGCGGTCGCGGTGCAGGAACAGCAGGCGCCAGTCGCCGATGGCGATGTACTCGGTGATGCTGGTGGACAGCGCGCGGGTGTTGCTGAGCAGGGTCTCGATCTCGTTCAGCAGCCGCGTGCGGGCACGCTCGAGTTCGTCGGCGGTGACGGGGTTCGACGCCATGCTCTCCAGTGTCGTGAGCAGCGCATCGCGCGCAGCGTCGAGCGACATGTCCGGCCGCAGGCTGGCACCGAAGCTGGCAAAACCGGCCTCGCGCAGCTGGCGCTCGTAACCCCAGACCGAGGTGGCGAGTTTGCTGTCCACCAGGGCCTTGTGCAGGCGTCCTCCGGGGACATTGTTGATGATGGTGGTCATCAGGTCGATGGCGGCGTAGTCGGGGCTGGCACCGGGCGCGACGTGATAGAGCGCGGAGACGATTTGCACGTCGCCGGTGCGGCGCAGCGTGACGCTGCGTTCGCCGTCCTGCACCGGTTCGACGGTGTAGGTGCGTTGCAAGGTGCGCGCGGGTCTGGGCAGCGGGCCGAAATGCTTTGCCACCATGGCGAGGGCCGCGGCCTCGTCGAACTTGCCGGCAATGACCAGCACCGCATTGTCGGGCTGGTAGTAGTGGCGGTAAAAGGCCTGCAGGCGCTCGATCGGCACGTTCTCGATGTCAGAGCGCGCGCCGATGGTCGAACGGCCGTAGCCGTGCCAGACAAAAGCCGCTGCCGCCATGCGTTGCGACAACACGCCGAAGGGGCTGTTCTCGCCCGACTCGAATTCGTTGCGCACCACGGTCATTTCGGTATCGAGGTCGGCGCGCGAGACGCGCGAATTGACCATGCGGTCGGCTTCGAGCCCAAGCGCCCAGTCGAGGTTGTCGGCGGTGGCGGTGAAGGTTTCGAAATAATTGGTGCGATCAACCGAGGTGGTGCCGTTCCAGCGTGCGCCCCTGGCGGTGAATTCGTTCTTGATGTCGGGGTGGCGCGTGGTGCCCTTGAACAGCAGGTGCTCGAGCAGGTGGGCCATGCCCGATTCGCCATAGCCCTCGTCGCGCGAGCCTACGAGATAGACGACGTTGACGGTGATGGTGTCGAGCGATCCATCGGGCAGCAGCAGCAGCTTGAGGCCGTTGCTCAGGCGGTATTCCGAAATACCCTCGACCGTGGTGACCTTGGTCGGGGCGGTGGCTGTCTGCTGGGCGAGGGCGCCGCCGGCAAAAGCCATTGAAAACAGCATTGCAGCGAGGGTTTGCAGGCGTAGTTTCATGGATTTTTGGTCAGCCTGGTGTTATTGGCGATTGTGGGCGTTAGTGGTGGGCGTGAGTGGTGGGCGTGAGTGGTGCGTCAGTGGTGCGTCAGTGGTGGGCGTCAGTGGCGGACGGTAGTGGCGGTCGTTCCGGTAGCGGGCGGGCTGCGCCTGACAAT
>CAYLPI010000009.1:20259-23994 GCA_964385505.1 uncultured Bordetella sp. | reverse complement strand
AGTGGCGGACGGTAGTGGCGGTCGTTCCGGTAGCGGGCGGGCTGCGCCTGACAATATAAAGACCGCAGTGTACAGACCGCAGCGCGGCGCCGAAGTTCGCCGGCGGCCGGTGATGACGTATCTTAACCGTTTAGCATGCGCGCAAGGTGCAGCACCGCCATGCCCGCCAAGAGCGTGAGCAGGGTGTTGCGGGTGCGCCAGGCCGTCGCAATGGCGGCAATACCGGCCCATAATTTGGCGTTGCTGACGGCCAGATGCAACTGGCCCGACGCGAGCAGCAATTCGGGCACGACCAGCGACACAAAAATGGCGACGGGCACGAAGCGCAGCGCGCGTTGCAAGGGCGGCGGCGGCACAAAGCCCGACAGCAGCGAAATGAATGCGCCGCGGGTGACAAAACTGCTCATGGCGAGGCCGGCGATCAGCAGCCAGACGGTGAGGGTGTCCATGTCAGCTCTCTTGTGCCGAGGGGGCTTTGCTTTTCTGGTACTCGACCAGTATGCCCGCGCCTATGGCCGACGCCGCCGAAATGATCAGGCCGAGCCGGAACGGCAGTCCCGCGGTGGCGAGGGCGACCACCGCCGCGGTGAGGGCCGCCGCAACGCTGGCGCGGTCGCGGATGTGCGGCACCACCAGCGCGATAAAGGTCAGGATGATGGTGAATTCCAGTGACCAGCTGGAGGGAATGCTGGCCCCGACCACAATGCCAAGCACGGTGCCAACCTGCCAGCTGCCCCAGACCAGCACCGAGCTGCCGAAGTAAAAGCGGTCACGCCCGGGGTCGTCCGGGTGCTGGTTGAAATAATTGATGCTGAGGGCGTAGCCGTTGTCCGACACGCCATAGCTGTACAGTGCGCGGCGCAGTGGCGGCAAATGGCGCAGATAGGGCGAGAGCGACAGGCTGAACAGCGTGAAGCGCAGGTTGACGACAAAGCCGGCCAGCAGCACGAGGGGCAGCGGCGCCCCGGCGCTGATGAGTTGCAGCGCGGCGAGCTGGCTTGCCCCGGCATAGACCAGCACCGACATGGCGATGCCGGCAAGCGGCGTGAGTCCAGCACCGATCATCGCCACGCCGCTGATGATGCCCCAGGACACAATGCCCGGCAGGGCCACCATTGAGGCTTTGACGCCGGAGATGAATTGCGGACTGGGTTTCACGGGATTTCGGCGGGGGAGTGGGGGTTCCGGGAGCCCGCGCATTGTAGCGCAGGGGCTTGAATGGACGCGTGTCCGACCCAATATAATGGCGGACTGGATTAAAACCCTGATTAAAACCCTGATAAAAACCCAAGGGGGTCAAACCGACTGTCGTTCCGAGGGCGTGCCCGGAGAACCGGCGGTATCGACCTCAGGAAAAAGCAGATCCTTCGCTACGCCCAGGATGACAAGCGGGGTGGTGCGAAGGGATCCGGGTACTCAAGTCATCCGGGTACTCAGGTCATCAGGTCATCAGGGTACTCAAACCATCAGGGTACTCAAGTTATCAGGGTACTCAATAACGTAACGACGGGAGTTTTTGCATGACTGAGCAAGCCGCCAGCGCCAGCGAATCGGGCAAGCAGACCCTGGGTTTCCAGGCCGAGGTCAAACAACTGCTGCAACTGATGATTCATTCCTTGTACAGCAACAAGGAGATTTTCATGCGCGAACTGGTGTCCAATGCCTCGGACGCGGCCGACAAGCTGCGCTTCGAGGCGCTTGCCGCGCCGGCGCTTTACGGCGATGACGCCGAGCTGAAAATCGGCGTCGCTTTCGACAAGGCCGCGCGCACCATCACCATCAGCGACAACGGCATCGGCATGTCGCGCGAGGAGGTCATTGCCAACATCGGCACCATCGCGCGTTCGGGCACGCGCGAGTTCCTGTCCACGCTCACCGGCGACCAGGCCAAGGACGCGCGGCTGATCGGCCAGTTCGGCGTCGGCTTTTACTCCTCGTTCATTGTCGCCGACAAGGTCACGGTGCTGACGCGCCGTGCCGGCGCCGCGGAGGCCTGGCGCTGGGAATGCAACATGGGCGAGGGCAGCGGCCAGTACACGCTGGAGCCGGCCGACAAGGCGTCGCGCGGCACCGAGGTGGTGCTGCACCTGCGCGAAGGCGAGGACGAACTGCTCAACGACTGGAAGTTGAAGGGCATCCTGCGTAAATACTCGGACCACATCGGCATCCCGATCCGGATGGCAAAAGAGGCGGAAGAAAAAAAGGAGGGCGAAGAGGCCCCGGTCGGCGCAGAGTTCGAGACCGTCAACCAGGCGAGCGCGCTGTGGGCGCGACCAAAGTCCGAGGTTACCGAGGAGCAGTACAACGAGTTCTACAAGAATATCGGCCACGACTTCGAGCCGCCTCTTGCCTATACCCACAACCGCGTAGAGGGCCGGCAGGAATACACGCAGCTCTTGTACATCCCGGCGCGCGCGCCCTTTGACCTGTTCGACCGCCAGTCGCGCCACGGCGTGCGCTTGTATGTCAAACGCGTATTCATCATGGACGACGCCGAGCAGTTGCTGCCGGCCTACATGCGCTTTGTACGCGGCGTCGTCGATTCAGCCGACTTGCCGCTCAACGTGTCGCGCGAAATATTGCAGCAAAGCCGCGATATCGAGGCCATACGCTCGGGCTGCGTCAAGCGCGTGCTGACGCTGATCGAGGACCTGGCCGAAAACCACAAGGACAAATTCACCACCTTCTGGCGCGAGTTTGGCAAGGTCATGAAAGAGGGTGTGGGCGAGGACTTTGCCAACAAGGAGCGTATCGCCAAGTTGCTGCGCTTTTCATCGACGCTGAACGACAGCGAAGAGCAGACGGTGTCTCTGGCCGATTATGTGTCGCGCATGAAGCCCGAGCAAAGCAAAATCTACTATGTGACCGCCGAGACGTTTCTAGCCGCACAGCACAGCCCGCACCTTGAGTTCTTTCGCAAAAAGGGCGTCGAGGTGCTGCTGTTGTCCGAGCGCGTTGACGAGTGGCTGGTCTCCAACCTGAACGAATTCGAGGGCAAGCCCCTTGCCTCGGTGGCGCGCGGCGAACTCGACCTTGGCGGCCTCGCCGACGAGGAGAAAAAAGCGCAGGAAGCGCAGGCCGGCGAGTACAAGGGCCTCGTTGAAAAAATCAAGGAAGCCCTGGGCGAACGCGTCAAGGACGTGCGCATCACGCATCGCCTTACCGATTCGCCGTCCTGCCTCGTCGCCGACGAACACGATCCGGGCGGCAACCTCGCGCGCATCCTCAAGGCCGTCGGGCAGAAGGCCCCGGAAGTGAAACCCATCCTCGAGATCAACCCCGATCACGCCATGGTGACGCGCCTGAAGACGGAACAGACGCGTTTCGCCGACTGGGCCAGCCTGCTGTTCGACCAGGCCTTGCTGGCCGAGGGCGGGCAGCTCGAGGATCCGGCTGGCTTTGTGAAACGCATGAACTCGCTGATGCTGGAGGCGTCCGGGGACGGACCGTCGCGAATTGTGATGCCCTGATTTTGCCCTGATGTAAACCGAGGCGATGGCTGGAAACCCTTGCCAGACGGGCGTTTCCAGCTGGTGCCTGTCGGTTGCCCGATGTTTGCCGGCAGATTGCCTGCAGCTTGCGTTCTTAAGGCTGGCGTCCCTTGCGCGCGGCGTATTTGGCGTCGCGCGCGGCCTTTTGGCTGGCCTCCAGTGCGGCGTCGGCCTGCGCCCTGGCAAGTCGCTGTGCTTCCTTGAGCGCTTTCTCCGCTGCGGCCGCTTGTTCCTGCCTGGCTTT
>CAYLPI010000009.1:0-20249 GCA_964385505.1 uncultured Bordetella sp. | reverse complement strand
GCTTTCCCGGCCGCGCGTTCCGCGTTTCTTTGCGCGACGGCGGCCTGCTTTTCCGCTTCGCGTTCCGCTTTGCGGATCTGGCGCGCCTGCTCGGCCGCGACACGTTCGGCCTGCCGCTGGGCCGTCTGTGGCGCGCCGGCCTGCGTCATTGAACGTATCTTTTCCAATTGGGCCTGCTTGGCGCTGACCGCCGTCTGCAGACGTTCTGCGAAACCGATTTCTTTACGGGGCATGTGACTGGGCTTTCGTTTTCAAGCGTACGGGTGACCGGGTTCCCCAAGTGCCGGGGTGCCCGGGTACGTTGGGTTAGCGCGTTTAACGTGGATTTTAACGGATATGCTGCGTTCGCATAAACTTGCAGCGTGCAGATTTTCTACTCCGATCACTTTGTGCTGCCGCTGCCGGCCGGCCACCGCTTCCCCATGCCCAAGTACGCCAGGCTGCGCGAGCGGGTTCTGGACAGCGCGCTTGGCGCCGACTGCCGCGTGCCGGACGCGGCGACGGATGAACAACTGACGCTCGCGCATGATCCGGCGTATCTCGACAAGGTCAAACACGGCGGGCTGAGCGCGGAGGAAATGCGCGCCATCGGTTTTCCGTGGAGCGCGCAAATGGTAGAGCGTTCGCGCCGTTCCTCCGGCGCGACGGTGGCGGCGGCGCGGGCGGCACTGCAAGAGGGATCGGCGGCCAACCTCGCCGGTGGCACGCACCACGCCTTTCGCGATCGCGGCGAGGGCTTTTGCGTGTTCAACGACAGCGCCGTTGCGGCGCGGGTAGTGCAGGCGGAGGGGTTGGTGGGGCGCGTGCTGGTAATCGACTGCGATGTGCACCAGGGCAACGGCACGGCGGCGATATTTCGCGGCGACGATTCGGTGTTCACGTTTTCGATTCACGGCGCCAACAATTACCCGTTCGCCAAGGAGGCGGGCGACCTTGATGTGGAAGTGCCCGATGACACCGGCGACCGCGCCTACCTCGACCTGCTCGCCCCGGCGCTGGAGCGGGCGATACACAAGGCGCGGGCCGGCCTCGCGATTTATCTGGCCGGTGCCGATCCGTATATTGACGACAGGCTGGGGCGCCTCGCGCTGACCAAGCAAGGCCTGCTCAATCGCGACCGCATGGTATTCGAGGCTTGCGAAAAGGCCGGCCTGCCGGTGGCGGTGAGCATGGCCGGCGGCTATGCCCGCGACATCGAGGACACCATAGACATCAATTTCCACACGCTGGAAACAGCGGCGTGGTTTGCGCGCTAGCCGAATAAAAAGGCTGGAAACCCCCTTGCAGGGCGCGCTTCGACCGGTAGGTCGAAGCCGTTCTTCGGGAGCCGAGAGTCCTCGGCTAAACCCCCGTCTCACCGCCCGGAGCGGATTTCCGACCTTGGTACGTCCGCTTGCTTTATCACCGTCAATCCGGCCTTCATGGCGCTAGTCGGCTACTCCGAGGCAGAATGTTATCGAAGCCATTTCCGGACTTCGTCCTTGCCGAAGACCGCCAGACTTGATCTGCATTAAATTTCAATGCGATGCGGAATGCCCGGCGCAATGCAGGGTGCTAGACTCGTCAGGCATGCACGCAAAACCGGACGCTCCAGAAAGAAAGAATCAGGAAACCAGCGATCTTTGTCGCGAATCGAAGCCCCGCAGGATGGCCGCGCCATGACTTCCCCGTTCCCCCGCCTGTCCATCCGGACCACGATGCTCATCGTGGTGTTGGCCGCCCTGTTGCCGGCCTGGGGTCTGCTCGGATGGCAACAGGCCCAGGAACGTGCCGACGAGACCATGCATGCCCGTGACAAGATCCGGCTGCTGGCCGAGGGCACTGCTGTCAGGCTGGACCGGCTGCTCGGCGATTACGAAATAATATTGCAGCGGGTGGCCGAGCGGCCGCTGGTGCGGGTCCTCGATGCGCGTCGGTGCGACACGGCGATCGAAAGCTACGCGGAACTGAATCCGGATTTCGCCGGCATGGCGCTGGTCAAGGCGGACGGGAGCGTGCTCTGCTCGCGCCGCGCGGGTTTGCCATTGCCCGATGCAGTGCTGCTTGCCCCCTGGTTCAAGCCGGCCATGGCGAGCGGCAAGTTCAGCGCCAGCGGACCCTTTCGCGGCCGCCAGTCCGGCCAATGGCTGGTGGCCCTGACCAATCCCGTGCGCGACGCCTCAGGCGGCGTGACCGCGGTGGTGATGATGTCGGTGGACCTGCTCAAGCTGAACCGGCGCATCTTCTCGGATGCGCCGGCCGGCGTGTCGATGTCGGTCATTGATCGCGATGACAATTTCCTGCTGCGATCACTCGAACCGGAGGCGTGGATCGGCAAGCGCCTTCCCGAAGCACAGCGGACCCTCACGCGCGGAATGCAGAGCGGATATTCCGCCGGCGTTGACATCACGGGAGTCATGCGCATCCTTGTGGCAACCACCATGCCGCGCACCGCTTGGCGGGTGTTCGCCGGGGTGACCGAGGACGAGGTGCTGGGCGGTGCCCGCCGGCGCCTTGCCATCACCCTTGCCATCAGCCTGGTCATCCTTGTGGTCGCCGCGACGTTGGCATGGTGGCTCGGCGCGCGGATCGTCCGATCCATCAGCGCGCTGGCCGGAGCGGCGGCCGGGGTCGCCGCCGGCGACGATCGCGCGCGGGCGGGCGCTTCGAGCATCCCTGAAATCGATGTGGTGTCAATCCAGTTCAACCGCATGCTGGACGGGCTGGCAGCGCAGCGCGGCGAGATTGATGCAATGGCGCTTCGCCATCGCACCGTGCTCGAAGAGGCGCGCGACATCGTGCTGTTGATCGACGCCGATGGCAGGATCGTCAAGGCCAACAAGGCAGCGGTCGCCGCCTACGGCTACAGCCGCGAAGAACTGCTGGCGCTGGGCATCAGCGACCTGCGTGCGCCGCAGGCGCTGCCCGACCTCGAGACGGACTTCCAAAAGGCCGGCCGCCTTCACGGCCTGCTGTTCGAGACCGTCCACCGGCGCAAGGACGGCGGCACCTTCCCGGTCGAGGTGAGTTCCGGCACGGTGGAACTCGGGGGTGCGTCATTCCGGCAGAGTTTCATTCGCGACATCACCGAGCGCAAACAGGCGGAGGAGGCGCTGGCGCAGAACGGTGCACGGTTGGCCACCGCGCAGGCCGGGGCAAAGATCGGCAGTTGGGAAACCGACCTGTCGAATATGGTGGTGATCTGGTCGGCGGAGATGTACCGGATTTTCGAACTGAGCGAGAGTAACTTCCACGCGTCTCATCAGGCATTCTTGAACTTCGTCCATCCGGAGGATCGTCGCAACGTCGATGCCGCATTTGCGGCGTCCTTCGACAACGACGCGTCCCACTCCCTTGCGCACCGGGTCGTCACCTCCGATGGCGTCGTCAAGTGGGTGGAAGAGCGTTGGCGGGTTGAGCACGACGATCAGCGTCGGCCCGTGCGGGCTGTGGGCACGTGTCAGGACATCACCGAGCGCAAGCAGGCGGAAGAAAAGATCCAGCAGCAGTTGAAGGAACTCAAGCAGTGGAACCAGGCGACGCTGGGTCGCGAGAGCCGCATCCTGGAACTCAAGGCAGAGGTCAACGCGCTGTCGCGGCGGCTGGGCGCCGCACCGCGCTATGCCAGCGCGGAGAGTGGCGACGGCGATCCTGCTGCCACAGTGAAACCGGGCGCGCCGACCGGGCGGCCTGTCGGTTGACCAGACCATGCTGACCGCCACCCGCCGTAGTGTCCAGACTCTGGCTGTGGCCGCCGGGCTGCTTGCCCTGATCGGGCTGGTCAGCTGGCAGAGCGGCACCTGGCATTGGTTGACCTTCGGCGCCGGTCATGTGCCGATGGCGCCCGGCACTGCGCTGTTGTTCCTGTTGCTCGCCGCGGTGGTTTTCCTGCGCAGCCGCTGGCCGGCCTCTACCGTCGCGGTGTGGGTGCAGGTCGCCTGCCTTGCTGCGGCCGCGCTGTTCGGCCTGCTGATACGGGCGAATGCCGCGTTCGGTTTGGACTGGTCCCTCGAGCAGTCGCTGTTCGGCAGCGCCGGCAGTATAGCCGGGGTGCCGGTGGGACGGATCGGGCCGTACACGGTGTTGTCGTTCGTGCTCGCGGGAGCTGCGATCCTGTTGCAATGGCCGCCTTGGGCCGGGCGTCGCGGGGCGCAATACGGGGCACTCGGCACGTCGTTCGCGCTGCTGCTGAACAGCCTGTTGACAGTGTTCGGATATCTGATCGCCAAGCCGCTGATCGATACCGGATCGACGATTCCGATCGCCTTCCTGACGGCGCTGGCTTTCGTGCTGCTCTCCACGGCGCTGCTCCTGCCACTGTTGATGGAAGGCGATCTTTTGGCCTTGTCGGACAAGCAGTCCACGGGCGGGCTCGCGGCCGAATGGCGCCATCACATCGCCGTGGCGCTGCTGTGCGTGCTGGCGGCGGTCGCCTTGCGTTTTGTGATGTTCGGCGAGATCGGCCGCGACACCCCCTATGTCACGTTCTTTCCGGCGGTGATGTTCGCCGCGATGTTCGGGGGCCTGCCGGCCGGGCTTGCGGCCAGCGCGTTGTCGGGCATCGTCAGCCTGTACTGGATACAGGGCGGTGTGATGAACCGGCCGGAATGGCTGGCGATGGCGACCTTTCTGGCCAGTTGCGTCATGATGTCGGCGATCGGGCAGGCCATGCGCCAGAGCCGTGCGCGCGTCATCGTCGCCAACGAGCGGCTGGAGGCGGAGGCCGCCGAGCGGCGCCGCGCCGAAGCGGATCTGGCGGTGCTCAATGCCGAACTCATGCGCGACGTTGCCGAACGCAAGGCCGCAGAGTGGCGGACGCGAAAGCTCGCGCGGATGTACGCCGTACTGAGCCGCAGCAGCGACGCCATCCTGCGTTGTAATAACGACGATGCGTTGTTCCAGGCGGTCTGCGACGCCGCCGTCGAGGCCGGCGGCATGAAGTTCGCGTGGGTCGGCCTTGTTGACGCTGATTCACGCATGGTGGTGCCGGTCGCGCATTGCGGCAGCGGCGCGGACTATATCAACGACATCCGGGTGTCCGCAATCCCGGGCGATCCGTATTCGCAAGGGCCCACCGGCACCGCCATTCGCGAGGATCGGCCGTGTTGGGTCGGGGATTTTCTCGCCGACCCGAGAACCGCGCCCTGGCATGAACGCGGCCTGAAATTCGGCTTGAGGGCGTCAGCGGCATTGCCACTGCACCGTGGCGGTACGGTGATCGGTGCCTTGACGATTTATTCGGACGAGGTGTCGGCGTTCGACGATGAGTTCAAGAAGCTCAATACGCAACTGGTCGAGAACATCAGCTTCGGCCTCGACGTGCTGGCGGCGCAGCGGGCGCGCGACCGGGTGCTCGCCGAGCTGGGCGAAAGCGAGTCGAAGTTCAGGGCGCTGACCGAGCAGGCGGTGACGGGCGTCTATGTAATCAAGGATGGCGATATTTCCTACATGAATGCAGCGGCCGCCGCGATTTTCGGCCTCGAAACGACCGAGGTGGTGGGCAAGCCGCTGCGCGATTTCATCACCGAGGAAGACTGGCCGCTGGTGCAGGAGAACATCCGCAAACGGATGGTCGGCGAAACCGAAACGATGCAATACGAGTTCAGGGGGCGAGCCCGGGACGGCTCGTCGCCGCTGGTGCAGGTGCACGGCAATGTCGCCGTGCTGGGCGGGCGCCGGGTCATCATTGGCGTCCTGCGCGATGTCACCGCCGAACGGGCCGCTGCGGCTGAACTGGAGCGGCATGCGCGTGAATCCGAGCTTGCGCGGCGCTCGCTGCTGAGCGTACTCGAAGACCGCCGCTTCGCCGAGGAGGCGCTGCGAAGCAAGACCGGGGAACTGCAGGCCCGCAATGAGGCGCTCACGCGCTTTAACCGCCTGACAGTCGATCGCGAATTGCGCATGGTGGAATTGAAGCAGGAGATCAACGCGCTGCTGGCACGCGCCGGCGAGCCGGCACGGTATGCCGAACGTAACGGCCCGGGGGGGACTCTCCCCGCCGCGGCTGGCCCGGGAAATGCACCGGATAAAAACGAATGAATCCTGATGTCGTACAAGCCGCGGCGGCCGACCCGCTTTATTCGCGCTACTTCGACGCACTGTTGGCGGGAGACGGCGAGCAATGCCGGCAGGTCGTCGAGGCGTGGCTGGAGCGCGACCCTGATTTGCGCGGCCTCTACGAGGGCCTGTTCCGGCGTGCGCTCTACGCCGTCGGCAAGATGTGGGAGCACGGTCAGGTATCGGTGGCGACCGAGCATTTCGCAACGGCCATGACCGAGCGCATGCTGACGCTGGTGTACCCGCGCCTGTTCAGCGGCAGGCACAGCGGCAAATCGGCGCTGGTCACCTGCGCCGCCAACGAGCACCACCAGGTGGGCGCGAAAATGGTGGCCGACATGTTCGAGATGCACGGCTGGCGCTGCTGGTTTCTCGGCGCGGCGACGCCGTTGCAGGAGATCCTCGACCTGATCGGCGACAAGCGCCCGGACGTGGTGGCCCTTTCGTTGACGCTGTACTTCAATGCCGACGCCCTGTACGCCATGGCGGAGGCGATCCGCAAGGCGTTTCCGGATCAGCCGATGCTGGTCGGCGGGCAGGCCTTCGAGCACGGCGGGGCCGAGCGCTTCGAGCGCATGCCGGGCATGCGCCACATGAAAACGCTGCAGGAACTCGGGGCATGGATCGAGTCGCAGGAGGCCCATGTCCGTCAATGACAGGCGCGGTGAACCCAGCCCCGGTAACCCCAGCCCCGGTGACGGTACGGCGGTGAGCGCGGCGGTGTTCGCGGCGGTGCTCGCCTATGTCAACGATACAGCGCCGGTGTTGTCGCTGCGCCTCGATGCCGACCTGCGCATCACGGCGGCCAACGCCCTGGCGCGGCGCGTGCTGCCCGAGGGCGCGATCGGCCGGCCGCTGGCCGAGTCGGTGATGGACTTCGGCGCTACCGTGGATGTGCCCGCACTGGTGGTGAGGGACGGTAACGTGCACTTGCTGACACTGAAAACCGCGGCCGGACTGCCGGAGTCGTTTTATTTCCGTTTCTTTGCCGTTGACGATGGCGTGGGCGAAGAGGGCGGCAGCGCCACGCTGGCCCTGGGCGGCCTCGATTTCGCCGAGCAGTTGCGTCTGCGCGGCGAGGTGCTGACATTGAACCGCGATCTGAACAACCTGACGCGGCAATTGCACGTGGCCAACGGCGAATTGCGCGACTTGAACGGATTGAAGAACCAGTTCCTCGGCATGGCTGCGCACGATCTCAGAAAACCGGTCGGCGTGATCATGACCTACGGCGAATTCGTGCTCGAGGAGGCCGGTGCCGCGCTGACCGGGGAGCAGCGCGGCTTCCTGCGCACCTGCATCGACGCGGCCGCCGGCATGAAACTGCTGATCGACGATTTCCTCGACGTGTCGGTGATCGAGTCGGGCCGGCTGCGTCTCGATCGCGCGCCGGCGACGGTGGCCGGAATCCTTGCAACGGCGGGCGAATTCGGCGCCGTGCTGGCACGGAAAAAGAAAATCACCCTGGTGCTCGAGCCGCCGGAGCCCGGGCTGCATCTGCAGGCCGATGCGCCCAAGCTGCAACAGGTGCTGCTCAACCTCATCGGCAACGCCGTGGAACACTCGGTCGCCGGCCAGCGCGTGTGGCTGTCGGTGCAGCGGGATGCGAATGAACTGGTTTTTGCCGTACGCGACGAAGGCGCGGGCATCGCGCCCGCCGACCAGCAGCGGCTGTTCGCGCCGTTCGAGCGCGCCGGGACGAAAAAGACCGCGGGCGAGCGCAGTACCGGGCTTGGCCTGGCGATTTCGCGCAAGATCGTCGAGGCGCATGGCGGCCGCATCTGGGTGGAAAGCACGCCGGGGCAGGGCGCAAACTTCCGCTTCGCCCTGCCTGCCGGTGACGACAAAGAAACCGTGAAGGACGTCAAGCGATGAAAACGCCGCGCGAAACAGCATGCGCAACAGAACGCGATAGACCAAACGGAAAAGCGCGGGAAAATTCAGGCCTGACATTGATGGCCGAACTCAAGGCGGCAACGCAGGCCGCGCACGTCCAGCTGGATGGACTGCCTTATTTTGCCGCGCTCGAGTCCGGCGCCGTTGCGCTGGAATCATACGTCGGTCATCTCAGGGCGCTGGCCATAATCCATGGCACGCTCGAGCACGCCATCGCCGGCAGCCAGGATCGCGATCTCGTGCAGGTATGGCGCGACGACATGCGCCGCCTGCCCTTGTTGCAGACGGACCTGCATTTTTTCGAGCCGCGCGCCGTGGCCGACATTGGTGAATCAGTGGACGCGGCGCTGCAGATCGCCGGCGATATCAGCCTGAGGTTGGCATCGCAGCCGGCGACGCTGCTGGGTCTTTTGTATGTGCTTGAGGGCTCGGCGCTTGGCGGGCAGACCATTGCGCCGCGCGCCGCACGCGCATTCGCGCTGGCGGCGGAGGGGCTGGACTACCTGCACAGCGGCGGCGGGGACGGCGCCGATGGCGGCGCAGTCAGGTCGCGCTGGGCCGGGTTCACGCAACGCATGAACGGCCTGCAACTCTCAGGCGACGAGCGCACGCGCATCGTCGGTGCGGCGGCGGCGTTTTTCGCCGCCATCAAGAAGGTGTTCGCGGCGCTCCAACCCTTTCAGGCCGGGTCGCTGGCGCAACTGGTGACGTCGATCAATCCGGAGGCCGGCCGCCATCCCATTCCGGCCGACCCGCGCGAAGTGGGCGCGGCATTGCGCGCGGCCGCGCAGTGCTGGGAAAAATATCCCTATTTCGAAATGCGCTACGGCGAGCGCGGCCGGCGCTTCACCGACAGTGACGGTGCGTGGCTCGCCACGCTGTGCCGCTTCGAGCCGGCGCGCATCAGCCAGCAGGTGAAGTGGCTGGGGCGCGTGCTGTCGACGCGCGGTATGCCGAGCATGCTGTTGCAGTCCAAGCTGGAGCTGTTGTGCGAAGAGCTAATCGCGGCGGTGCCGGAAAGAAAAGCCGATTATGAAAAGCTGGCGCTGGCCGCTGCAGAGTTGCGGGCCGTGCGCCGGTCCCATGTCAGCGACGGGCGATTGGCAGCGCTGGCCGGCGCGTTTGATCACGCCGCGGGCCCGGAATGGAGCGGCAAGCTGCCGCACAGCGGAGAACTGCTGGTGTGTGCCGTGGCCGATGAACTCGCCGGCAACACTGGCACGGTGGAAAAGCTGAGGTCATGGATGACCGACAGTGCGCGCTTTCCCGCACACTGGATCGCCGCGGTTGAAGCGACGCTGCACAGTACAATGGAACACACCGGCAGCACCTGAAGACCGCCCCTGAAGGCTGCACCAGCGCAGATTGATCATGGATACCAAGACTCGCAACGAAGCGGCGACGCGCATCCTCGTCGTCGATGACGACCCCGACGTGCTCAATGGCACGGCGCGCGTTGTCGAGCAGGCGGGTTATGTCGTTTCGAGGGCGGGCAACGGCACCGAGGCGCTGCGGATGGTCCGGGAAGAGCGGCCCGATCTGGTGCTGCTCGATCGCAACATGCCTGACATGGACGGGGCGGAGGTCTGCCGCCTCCTCAAGCAGGACACCGCGCTCAAGGATACTTTCGTCATCCTCATTTCGGGCACCGCGGTTTCGGCCGCCGAGCAGAGTGCCGGACTGGAGGGGGGCGCCGACGGTTACATCGTCCGCCCTATTGGCAACCGTGAGCTCTCAGCGCGCATCGAGGCGTTCGTGCGCATCCTGAATCTCGGCCGCTCGCTTCGCAAAACCCTGGAAACGCAGCTCGTCACCAATGCGGAACTGGCCCGCGCAAATGCGCAACTGGATGCGCGCGCGACCGAACTGGAAGCGGCGAACCGCAGCCTGCTCGATTCGAGCATGGCATCGATCAACATCATCGAAGACGCCACCATCGCACGCCAGCACGCGGAAAACGCCGCCGATTCGTTGCGCCAGTCCGAGGTGCGTTTCCGGTTGCTGATCGAAAAATCCAACGCCGGCATGTACGTCCTGCGAGACGGGAAATTCGTCTATGCCAACCCGCGCATGGAGGAAATCCTCGGTGTTCGGCAAGGGGAACTGGTCGGTACGGCGTTTGATGCCGGGTTGCTGACCGACGACCTTGATATCGTTTCCGCCGCTCGAGAAAAGCTCGCCGCCGGGGAGAATGCGGTCGGCTACACGGTGCGCGTCAGGCGCGCCGACGACGCCATCGTGGAACTCGGCATCCACGATGTTGTGGCCCAGTTCGAGGGCTCGCCCGCGACCATCGGCATGGCGCAGGACATCGGCGAGCGCAACCGGGCGCAGGCCCAGATCAAGCGCTACCTGGAACAGCTCGAGCACACCACCGAGGGCACGCTGCAGGCGGTTTCGGCCATGGTCGAGCAACGCGACCCGTATACCGCCGGTCACGAGCGCCGCGTCGGCGAACTGGCGGCGGCGATCGGCGGCGAAATGGGCATGTCCGAGCACACCGTCAGAGGTCTTCGCCTGTCCGGGTACGTGCACGACATTGGCAAGGTTGCGGTTCCCGCGGAAATTCTTTCCAAACCGGGGAGGCTCTCCGCCATTGAAATGGAACTCATCAAGGTTCATCCGCAGACCGGCTATGAGGTGCTTAAGAACGTCGAATTCCCCTGGCCGGTGGCCGAGGTGATCCTGCAGCACCATGAACGCATGGACGGCAGCGGCTATCCGCACGGCCTGAAGGGAGGGGAGATCCTCCAGGAGGCCCGCGTCATGGCGGTCGCGGACGTGGTCGAGGCGATGTCATCGCACCGGCCGTACCGGCCCGGCCTCGGTATCCCGGCGGCGCTGGCCGAGGTGGAGAAGAACAGCGGCAAGCACTATGACCCCGGGGTTGTCGCGGCCTGTCTGCGGCTGTTCCGGGAAAAAGGCTATGAGATTCCGAATTGAGGATGCAGGCATCGACGTCAAAACCCCTTTGACTGAATCAATGGAAAATAGTGAAGAGGCGGCGAGCCTGCCGGCGACATCGAGGGCACCATAGACATCAATTTCCACACGCTGGAAAAAGCGGCGTGGTTTGCGCGCCAGCCGAATAAAAAAGGCTGGAAACCCTTGTCCAGCGCGGGTTTCCAGCCTATGACACCGTGAATTTGCGGTGATTTAGAGCTTTTCCAGGATCGATTCGGCGTTAGACACTTCGAACTTGCCCGGGCCCTCGACGGCGATGTGCTTGACCACGCCGTCATCGACGATCATGGCGAAGCGGTTGCTGCGAACGCCCATGCCGCGGGCGGTGAGATCGAGTTCCAGGCCGATGGCCTTGGTGAAGATGGCACTGCCGTCGGCCATCATGCGCACCTTGTCGCCGGCTTTTTGCGTGCGGCCCCAGGCGCCCATGACAAAGGCGTCGTTGGTGGCCATGCACCAGATTTCGCTGACGCCCTTGGCCTTGAGTTTGTCGTAGTTGGCGACATAGCCGGGCACGTGCTTGGCCGAGCAGGTCGGGGTGTAGGCGCCGGGCAGGCCGAATATGACGATTTTCTTGCCCTTGGTCGCTTCGGCGATATCGATGTCCTTCGGATTGAGCGGGCAACCTGCGGCTTCGTCGAATTCGAGGGCTTCGGTCAGCTTGCCAGCGGGCAGCGTGTCTCCGATTTTGATGGTCATGGTGACTCCAATCAGTAGTAAAAAGTGTGGGGGGGGATTCGGATGAATGACTGCAGCCGGATTTCGGCAGGTCCAAAGGATGGCGCAGGCGCCGGCTAATGTAAAGTCCGCCGGTGGCATGGCCGCCGGGCTTGCTTGCTGCCAGAGGCGCAGGCGGCTATATTCCACACTCACAACAGGGGAATGCCTTGCAGCTTGCCGCAGAATCCGTCGATGAACACCGCCTGACGCTGAGCGAGGTGCTCGCCGCCCTGGTTGATGATGGCATGGTCCCCCGCGCCGACGCCGACAAGCTCATCGCCGAGCGGCGCATGCACCGTGGCGACCATCATCCACTGACCATCATCGCCGACATGAAGTGGCGCACGCCCAACGCCGCGGCCAAGCTGATGCACCTGGAGTGGCTGACCGAATGGCTGGCCGGCAAGGCCGGTGAGCCGTACTTTCACATCGACCCGCTGAAGATCAATTTTTCCGCCGTGACCACGGTGATGTCCAACGCCTATGCCGCGCGTTTCAAGATCCTGCCGGTGGAGGTGAGCACGCGCGAGGCGGTGATCGCCACCTGTCAGCCCTATGTCAAGGAATGGGAAAAGGAACTCAGGCAGATCCTGCGCCTCGACATCCGCCGCGTCGTTGCCAATCCGCAAGATATCGCGCGCTACCAGGTCGAGTTCTACAACCTCGCCAAGTCGATCAAGGGTGCGGCGAGCAAGGGCGACGGGCGCTCGGGCATAGGCAATTTCGAGCAACTGGTCGAGATGGGCAAGGAAAAACAGTTCGACGCCAACGACCAGCATATCGTGCACGTCGTTGACTGGCTGTGGCAATACGCCTTCGACCAGCGCGCGAGCGACATCCACATGGAACCGCGGCGCGACATCGGCGAGGTGCGCTTTCGCATCGACGGCGTGTTGCACCCGGTGTACCAGATTCCGGCCGCGGTGATGACGGCAATGACCAGCCGCATCAAGATTCTTGGCCGCATGGACGTGGTCGAAAAACGCCGGCCGCAGGACGGCCGCATCAAGACGCGCACCACCGATGGCCAGGAGGTCGAACTGCGCCTCTCGACCATGCCGACGGCCTTTGGCGAAAAACTGGTGATGCGGGTGTTCGACCCGGAGGTGATCGTCAAGGATTTCTCCGAACTGGGCTTTTCCGAGGACGACAAGGCGCGCTGGGGCAAGATGACCTCGGCGCCGCACGGCATCATTCTCGTCACCGGCCCGACCGGTTCGGGCAAGACCACCACGCTGTACTCGACGCTGAAGACGCTGGCGGTGCCCGAGGTCAACGTCTGCACCATCGAAGACCCGATCGAAATGGTCGAGCCGGCCTTCAACCAGATGCAGGTGACGCACGCTATCGACCTAAATTTCGCCGACGGCGTGCGCGCACTGATGCGCCAAGACCCGGACATCATCATGGTGGGCGAGATCCGCGACCTGGAAACGGCCGAGATGGCGGTGCAGGCGGCGCTGACCGGCCACCTCGTGCTCTCGACGCTGCACACCAACGACGCGGCGTCGGCGATCACCCGCTTGCTCGACCTCGGCGTGCCCCCTTACCTGCTCAATTCGACCATCCTTGGCATCATGGCGCAGCGCCTGGTGCGCACGCTGTGCAAGCATTGCAAGCAAAAAGTGCCTTACGACGAGGCGCGCGCCGACGATATTTCCTGGGAAGACCTGGTTGCGCCCTGGAAAGCCAAGCGCCCGACGCACATTTACAAACCGGTGGGTTGCCTCGAATGCCGCAACACCGGCTACCAGGGCCGCGTCGGCATTTACGAAATCCTGCTGCTCTCGCCGGCGGTGAAAAAGATCATTCACAATGGCGCCGACCTGGCGCTGCTGCGCGAGCAGGCCTATAAAGAAGGCATGAAGCCGCTGCGTATCAGCGGCGCCGCCAAGGTCGCGGGGGGGCTCACCACCTTCGAGGAAATCGTCAAGGTCGCACCGCCGGTGCAGCAGGAATAGACGAGCCCCATGTCATTCCGAGGCCGGAGGCCGAGGAATCTGCTGCTTGGATTTGGAACGAAAAGCAGATTCCCCGCCACGCCCGGAATGACCACGCGGCTTACTTTGTCAGTGACCGCATGCAGCGCTCGAGGCCGGCGATGGTCGCCGGGAACATGCGCCCGCCCATGATTTCGCGCAGCACGCCTATCGACTGGCGGTAGCCCCAGATTTCCTCTGGCTCGGGATTGATCCAGGCCGCCCTGGCATAGACGTTGAGCATGCGCTGCATCCACACCGCGCCGGCCTCGTCGTTGCTGTATTCGACCGAACCGCCCGGTTGCAGGATTTCGTAGGGGCTCATGGTCGCGTCGCCGACGAAAATCAGTTTGTAGTCGTGGCCGTACTTGTGCAGGATGTCCAGGGTGCGGATGCGCTCGGTGTGGCGGCGGCGGTTTTCCTTCCAGACGTAGTCGTAAAGGCAGTTGTGGAAGTAAAAGTATTCGAGGTGCTTGAATTCGCTCTTCGCGGCCGAGAACATTTCTTCGCACAGCCTGACGTGATCATCCATCGAGCCGCCGATATCGAGGAACAGCAGCACCTTGACGGCGTTGTGGCGCTCCGGGCGCATGGCGAGATCGAGGAAGCCGGCGTTGCGCGCGGTGCGGTCTATGGTGGCGTCAAGGTCGAGCTCGTCGGGTGCGCCGCTGCGCGCAAACTTGCGCAGCCGGCGCAGCGCGACCTTGATGTTGCGCGTACCGAGTTCCACGCTGTCGTCGAGGTTGCGGTATTCGCGCTGGTCCCAGACTTTTACGGCACTCCTGTTGCGCGATTCCTTTTGCCCGATGCGCACGCCCTCGGGGTTGTAGCCGTAAGCACCGAAGGGTGAGGTGCCGGCCGTGCCTATCCATTTGTTGCCGCCCTGGTGGCGGTCTTTTTGTTCGTCGAGTCGTTGTTTGAGCGTTTCCATGAGCTTTTCCCACCCCCCCATGGCCTCGATCAGGGCTTTTTCCTCTTCGGACAGCGTCAGTTCGGCCTGCTTCAACAGCCATTCGAGCGGGATGTCGGGGTTGTCCCCGGTGGCCAGTTCGGCGCCGCGAAAATACTCGCCGAAGGCGCGGTCAAATTTGTCGAAGTTCGATTCGTCCTTGACCAGGGCGACACGGGAGAAATAATAAAACTCGTCCAGCGACGGGCCGACGACATGCCGTTGCAGGCCCTCGACCAGGGTGAGGTATTCCTTGATCGACACCGGCAGCTTCGCCGCCTTGAGCTTGAGGAAAAAACCGATCAGCACGGCGGGCTCAGAGCGACCAGGTTCCGGTGAGGTGGGCCAGCGGCTGCGATGTCGGACGTTTTTCGATGACCAGCATGGCATCGTAGAAATGCAGCGCGAAGGTGGTCTGCGTCATGCCGTCGGCGGGCAGTTGCGCCGGATCCTTGACGTATTTGCCGTGCAGTTCGTCGATGAGGCCGGCCATGTCGTGCGCATGCCAGCCATAGAGCCGGTCTATCAGGCCCTTGCTGTACTCGAGGAAGGTGCCCTCACGCCGCTCGCCGCCGCCGAAATCGGCAATCAGCGAGGTGTTCATGTCCTCGCAGACATAGACGCCGTGCGGCTGGATGTGCGGGTACAAGGCCTCGAAGGTGTTGATCTGCTGCGTCATGCTATGACCGCCGTCGTCGATCAGGATGTCGAGGTGGGGAACCTGCCTGCGCACCTCGGCGAGAAAGCCGCGGTCGGCCTGGTCGCCGATCAGGATGCGGGTGTCGGCGTTCTCGAACTGCCGGCATTGCGGATTGAGGTCAATGCCGATGACGCGCGTGCCGGGGCCGAAGTAATGACGCCACATCTGCAGCGAGCCGCCGTTTTGCACGCCGATTTCCATGATGACCGGCGACTGGCCGCAGAAGGGCGCGAAGTGGCGGTGGTAAACCTCGAAATAGTGGTCCCACTTGTGGATGGCGCGGCCGGGATTATTGGCGAAATAGTCCTCCAGCGGATTGATCGCCGGCGGCGTGCGCGAAAAGCCTTTTAGCAGCCGTGACAGCATCACGCGCTTTTCGGGACGTGGTCAGCGCAGCGGGGCATGGTGGTGCTCACCCCCGGCTACGCGACATGAACACCAATCGTTCGAACAGGTGGATATCCCGGGCCTGTTGGAACAAGAGGGCGGTGCCCCCTTGTATATCCCCCGAGTCAGATTTTGCTGACAGGATCATGTCGCCCCCCGGCTACGCGACATGAACACCAATCGTTCGAACAGGTGGACATCCTGTTCATTTTTCAGCAGCGCGCCGTGCAGCGGCGGGATGATGGTCTTGCGGTCCCTGGAGCGCAGCGCCTCGGCCGGCATGTCCTCGGCCAGCAGCAGTTTGAGCCAGTCGAGCAATTCCGAGGTCGAGGGCTTTTTCTTCAGGCCCGGCACTTCGCGCACCTCGAAGAACACCTCCAGTGCCTCGCGCAGCAGTGTTTTCTTGATGCCGGGGAAATGCACATCGACGATTTTTTGCATCGTGTCCTTGTCGGGGAAACGGATGTAGTGAAAAAAGCAGCGGCGCAGGAAAGCGTCGGGCAGTTCCTTTTCGTTGTTCGAGGTGATGAACACGACGGGGCGGTGCTTCGCCTTGACCAGTTCGCGCGTCTCATAGACGAAAAACTCCATGCGGTCGAGTTCGCGCAGCAAGTCGTTGGGAAACTCGATGTCGGCCTTGTCCACCTCGTCGATCAAGAGCACCACCGGCTTGTCGGCGGTGAAGGCCTGCCATAGCGTGCCCTTGACGATGTAATTGGCGATGTCCTTGACGCGCGGGTCGCCCAGTTGCGAATCGCGCAGCCGCGACACGGCGTCGTATTCGTACAGGCCTTGCTGGGCCTTGGTCGTCGATTTGACGTGCCATTCGAGCAGCGGCATGCCGAGCGACGCGGCCACTTCCTCGGCGAGTTTGGTCTTGCCGGTGCCGGGCTCGCCCTTGATCAGCAGCGGGCGCCCCAGCGTGATGGCGGCATTGACCGCCAGCGTCAGGTCGTCGGTGGAAACATAGGTGCTCGAGCCGTTGAAGCGCATGACGGGTACCGTTCTGACGGGAGGAGGCATTATAGCGGGGCGTTGGACGGTGAAAAGTGAAGGCGTGAATGAGTTGAGGGGGCGGTCGGGAACGCCGGTTTTGTCACTTTTCACCCATTCACGCCTTCGTTGGTCTTGACAGAGAGGGCACCGCTTGAGTCGTTCGGCAAGCCCAACCTGGGTCGGCCTGCGTGCGGGGGCTTGGACTTTGACCGTCCAGCGGAATAACGGTAAAATTCAGGCCGTTTCGCAGCGGTTTTGGCGGATTGGATTTGGCGCATTGATTGTCGCCAGGCGCGATTCCGGCTGCAAGTGTTCTTTCACCCCGTTTTTACCAAGTTGAGCGACCCAATTGAGCAACCCAATGAAGAAACTCCTGTTTTTGTTTGCGCTGCTTGTCGCAAGTTCGGCCGCGGTCGCCCAGTCCGCTCCCAAGGGCAATGCCGAGGCGGCGAAAAAAGACAAGATTGCAATGTGCATCGGTTGCCATGGCGTGCCTTACTACAAGACCGCGTTTCCCGACGTCTATCATGTGCCTATGATTTCCGGGCAGTCGGAGGCCTATATCATCAAGGCGCTGCAGGCTTACAAGTCGGGCGACCGCCCCCATCCGAGCATGCGCGGCATCGCCCGCAGCCTGTCGGACCAGGACATGGCCGACCTCGCTGCTTACTACACCTCGCACAAGAACTGATGAACTGACCGGTATCCGACCATGATCAAACACGCCCTATTCCTCGTCGGCGCCCTGTCGCTGTGTGCCTCCGTGCACGCGGCCGGTAACGTCGCCGAAGGCCAGAAAAAGTCCACGCCTTGCGCCGCCTGCCACGGCGCGGACGGGAACACGCCGGTCGGTCCCGATTTTCCCAAGCTTGCCGGTCAGCACAAGGACTACCTGTTCAAGGTGCTGAGCGACTACAAGAGCGGCGTGCGCAAAAACGCCATCATGTCGGGCCAGGTGACCAACCTGTCGCGCCAGGACATGCAGGACCTCGCCGCGTATTACGCGTCGGTGTCCGGTTCGCTGCACATCGTGCCGATCAGTCGCCTGAAGGGCAGCGGTCACTGATCCTGCGGATTCAGGCCATGCCTGTCGGGCCGGATTCTCCGGCCCGTTGCATTTTTGCTTGATGAATAAACCGGCTCAGGCCTTGCGTCTGATGCAATCGAGGTAGGCGTTGGCATCCGGTCCGGTGCCATTGCGCTGCGCCTGCCACACCGTTTCACCGAGGCAGTCGAGCACCGCGTGCTCGGCCTCATGGCGGTCGCCTTTGGCCGTCAGCAGGCGCTCGAACTCGCCCTTGATTCCCGGTGGTTGGTCGATGGCCAGTTGCTCGGCAATGGCGAGGTGCAGCGAAAAATGCAAGAACGGATTGGTCTCGCCGTCCTGCGGTGTCCAGTCCTTTGCGCCGTAACGGCTGCGGTCATCGAGCACCGGATGGTACTCGGGGTGGCGCAGTACGATGTCGAGTGCGGTGGGCTCGAGGCCTTCGAGCGCCACCGATGCACGGTATTTGGCCCACAGATCGAAGAAAAAATCACGGACCTGATCGCGGCTGGGGTTGAACATTTCAGTTGGCCTTGGCCTTGGCCTTGGTCTTGGCGCGGTACTCGCACAAGTCGGCGATGCCGCAAGCCGGGCATTCTGGCGTGCGCGCCTTGCAGACATAGCGGCCGTGCAGGATCAGCCAGTGGTGGGCGTCGAGTTTGAATTCATCGGCGACGAATTTGAGCAGGCGCCGCTCGACCTCGTCCACGTTCCGGCCCGGTGCAATGCCGGTGCGGTTGGAGACGCGAAAAATGTGCGTATCAACGGCGATGGTCGGCTGCCCGAAAGCGGTGTTGAGAATGACATTCGCCGTTTTGCGACCCACGCCGGGCAGGGCTTCGAGTGCTTCGCGGGTCTGCGGCACTTCGCCGCCATGGCGCTCGACGAGCAGCCGGCAGGTTTCGATGATGTGCTTCGCCTTGGAGTGAAACAGGCCTATGGTCCTGATATACGTGACCAGCTTGTCCAACCCGAGTTTATGAATGTCCCGCGGCGTGCGTGCCACCGGATAGAGTTTGCGCGTGGCGAGATTGACGCTTTTGTCGGTGGCCTGGGCCGACAGGATGACTGCGATCAGCAACTCGAATGGCGTGCTGTACTCGAGCTCGGTGCGCGGTGCCGGGTTGGCCGCCTTGAGGCGGCTGAAAATGGCATGGCGCTTTTGCGGATTCATTGCGGGAGCCGGGCAATATGCTGGAAAGGCCCGCCAGGCGGGCATTTGCGGGTGATCATGCGCATTGCGCCGGTTGTGTCGGTTGAGCCGATTCTGCCGATTCTGCCGATGGCGCCGTGGCCGTTCATGTGCGTCTTGCCGCCTGCCTGGCGCGGGCGCGTTCGATCGCAGCCTGGATGGCGGCGCGTTTGGCGTCGTCGTTGCCCTCGCGCCGTGCGGCGCTCTTGCGTGCCAGCAGGTCGATGCGCTCCGCTGCGTCGCGTGCGAGGCGCGCATTGCGAAAAGCGTAATGCGCGCGCGCGGCATCGGCCCTGGCATCGTCCCAACCGGCGAGGGCCGGCGGTGCCTCGGGCATGCTGATGCAATCCACCGGGCAGGGCGGCACGCACAGGTCGCAGCCGGTGCACAGTTCGGCGATGACGGTGTGCATCATTTTGGCCGCGCCGACGATGGCATCGACCGGGCAGGCCTGTATACACAGCGTGCAGCCTATGCATTGCGCCTCGTCGATCAGCGCGACGCGGCGCGGTCCCTCTACGCCGCGTGCCGGATCGAGCGGTCGTGCTTCGCGCTTGAGCAGCGCCGCGAGACCGGTGATACCGGCGGCGCCGCCGGGCGGGCAGCGGTTGATGTCGGCCTCGCCCGAGGCCATGGCCTCGGCGTAGGGGCGGCAGCCGTTGAAGCCGCACTTGGTGCACTGGGTCTGCGGCAGCAGCGCGTCGATGTCATCGGCCAGGCGTGCGGATGTTGTCATGCGCCGCCGCCGTCAAAGGCGTGGTGCTGCCGTTGCGTGTCGCGCGCCAGCCGGGCGCAACTGACGCGGCCGGCGTGTAATTGCAATCCTTCGGCAAGGGCGGGGTCCTCTGCGAGCGCGCCCCCGAGGCCCTTGTCCGCCAGTGCCAGCACGTGGGGCAGCGTGGCCGCGGTGAGCGCCAGCGTCGCGCTGCGGGCGCAGGCCGCCGGCATGTTGGGCACGCAGTAGTGGACGACGTGTTCTTCAATGTAAAACGGCGCGGAATGGCTGCTCGGACGGGAGGTTTCAGCGATACCGCCCTGGTCGATGCCGATATCGACAAAGGCCGAACCGGGGCGCATGCGCCGTAACAACCCGCGGTCTATGAGTTTTGGCGACAGGCTGCCCGGCTTGAGTACCGCGCCGATGACGAGGTCGGCATCGGCAACGGCGGCATGCAGGGCGGCGGGGTCGGCGACGGCTGTACGCACGCGCGCACCGTACAGGAGGTCGAGTGCGTCGAGGCGGGCACGGCTGCCGGCGAAGACGGTGAGTGCGCAGCCAAGGCCGGCGGCAACGTGCGCGGCGTTGCCGCCGGATTGGCCGGCGCCGATGATGACCACTTTGCCGGGGGCGACGCCGGGGGCGCCCGGCAGCAGCACGCCGCTGC
>CAYLPI010000008.1:15851-52854 GCA_964385505.1 uncultured Bordetella sp. | reverse complement strand
TCAGCACCCCGATGCTGACCATGGCCAGCAGCACGCCGATGCTGACGGACAGATGCGGCACGAAGGCCACCTCGTCGGCACGCCGGATGGTGCGCAACACGAGCAGGCAGTACACGAACGTGGCTACGAAGGTACCCAGCACCACTTGGTTGGCGGTGTCGCGCATGAAGTTTCGCAGCAGGCGCGGGCCCAGCTGGGACGAGGCGAGAGACAGCGCCACCAGCGTCATCGAGAACACGGTCCCGGCGATGGCGATCATCGATCCGGCCACGGTGCCCAGCAGCTGGCTTGCACCATCGGCACCACCGGAATAGATCCAGCCCAGGCGCTGCAGCCAGCCCTCGGCAACGGTCTTGTCGAGTTCGATCGCGCAGACGGCCAGTGCCACGGCCAGGGACGCCATGACCGCTGGCACGAACCAGAAACCGGATCGAACACGATCCCAATATTTCAGCAGCAGCGCTTTCATGAATCCTATTGTTTTATACGGTGTATTGGTATGGGAGACAGCGGGCAGGTCATTGCTGGAATGGATTCGTGAGGCTGGATGGTCGGTGTTCTGATTCTGTTCGTTGTCATCTTTGCGGAAGCCGTCATAGTGTCTGGGCGGAAGTAACAACTTGCGATTCGGCTATTCCGAGCGTGAAGCGTCACTGTGCCAGGCCGGCACCGGCCACGGACCGGCGTGCGTATTGAGATACTCTACCCCCTTTCGGCTGGCGATCTTGCCCCGAGCAACTGTGAGTGGATAAACACCGCAGCGGCGCCAGCCGAATCAGTCCGGTTCAAGCGCTGTCATCCTCAGTCTCAGCGCGTTACTGATCACCGACACCGAGCTGAGGCTCATCGCCAGCGCGCCGATCATCGGTGATAGGAGCCAACCGGTGAAGGGGAACAGCACGCCGGCGGCCAGCGGCACGCCCAGCATGTTGTAGACGAATGCGAAAGCGAGGTTCTGCTTCATGTTGGCCACCGTGGCCAGAGACAGCGCCCGCGCCGTCGCGATTCCGCGAAGATCGCCCTTGACCAGCGTGAGTTGGGCGCTGTTCATGGCCACGTCGGTGCCCGTGCCCATCGCGATGCCGACGTTGGATTTGGCCAGGGCTGGGGCATCGTTGATACCGTCGCCAGCCATCGCGACGATTCGGCCTTCCTTCTGCAGGCGCGCGACCAATTGAAGCTTGTCGGCCGGCTCGACCTCGCCATGAACTTCGTCGATGCCCAGGCGCTTGCCTACGGCCTGAGCCGTCGTGATCCCGTCGCCGGTGGCCATGATGATGCGCAGCCCGGACTTGCGCAGCTTTGCCAGTGCGTCCGATGTCGTGGCCTTGACTGGATCGGATACGCCAAGCAACCCGGCCAGTTTGCCCTCGACCGCCAGGAGCATGACGCTGGCGCCCTGACCGCGCATTGCCTCGGCCTGTTTCGCCAGCGGCGCCACGTCGATGCCGAGTTGTTGCATCAACGTCGCATTGCCGATGGCCAGGGACTTGCCCCCGACGGCGCCTTTCACGCCGATGCCCGACGCGGAATCGAACTGATCGGCTTTCTCCAGGGAGAGCTTGCGCTCCCGCGCTGCGTTGACAATGGCCGCCGCCAAGGGGTGTTCGCTGCCTTGGTCGAGGCTCGCCGCCAGACGCAAGACCTCGTCCTCGTTGAATCCGTTGGTGCCCACCGCCCGCTCGAAGGCCGGCTTGCCTTCGGTGAGCGTGCCGGTCTTGTCGACGATCAGCGTATCGACTTTGCAAAGGTTCCCTATCGCGGCGGCGTCACGGAACAGTACGCCCTGCGTCGCACCGCGACCGCTGGCGACGATGGTGGACATCGGGGTGACCAGGCCCAGCGCACAGGGGCAGGCGATAGGCACATCCGACAAAGCTGAGAGTGGCTGTGGCCTCCGCAATTGCAAGCGTGCGAGGTGACTTCATGAAGAAGTTCCTGTTGTTGGTATGCAGACCGAGAGCGCGGCGCGACAGGCAAAACCTGCGATATCTGCCGAACATCGAATCGACAGGAAAACCCGCTTTGCCCCCCTCCTTATAAACGCGAAGATTCAAGGCGTCTGTGCGATGGCGAACTCCCGGATAGACGAAAAGTTTAGGGTGTCAACAAGTTGTTTAACCGCCACTGACACCAATAAAGGCAGTATGTTCGTTATCAAGCTGTGGCAATCAAGCCCTCAATGCATGCTGCTTCAGCTAATGTTCGCCAGATAGAACAATTGCGGTGCGCATCAGGGAGAGTCAATTCATCCACAAATTTACTGAAAGAGGAAGGCCATTCCTTTGCATTCGCGACGGGTCGGGAATATTGGTCCGTCGCAATCTGGTTCAGGAGGCAATATCAAACAGTGGTTGAACATGTTTATCGCTATTTGCTCGTTCGCCCAATCGTGCGTGTATTAATCGGCCGATAACGGGCAACTGCAGTACGTTCCACTTGAGAAAAAACACCAGTGCTGCAATACGTCATGCAATACGTCACCGACCTGGTCAGATGCACCTGAAGGGCGACTATCTAGGGCGTTGCCCCCTGCTGCTTCGTCGAAAGCGCCTCGTAGCCGGAGATGACGTCGAACAATTCCTCGTTTATGGAACTTTGCCGCAGGAGGTGGAATGTGCTGCGGAGATTTTCCAGTAATTCGTCGATGTTTTTATCAGCACGCTCCATCGCCGCCAGGCGGCTCGCATTTTCGCTTGCGAGGGATTCGGCGCACGCCCGGAACAGCGAAACGAAAAGATATTCGCGAATGAGCGCCCGCAGGGTCGCGTTGCCGCCACCGACGATCTCGGGCAGGTCGCCCGTCGGCCACGGAGGCACCGCCGCCTTGCGCCGCCAGGTTTCGTCCAGCGGCAGCAGTCGCTGGCTGACGGGCGCATAGACGGCGCCGTTGCCGGGCCGGTTGTAGAGCAGGTATAGCCCCGTGAGCGCACCCTGGCCGTCGCGCGACTCGCTCTCGACGAGAATCTGCCCGACTAGCGGGGCGATGGCCTTGACGGAGTTTGGCACACCGAAGAATCCGACCAGCGGCAGGCCCGATTCCGACAGGCGGGTGTGCACGCGTTCGCCGACAACCCAGACCCGAAGTTTGCCCGGAACAGTGGCCAGGGTCTTTACGGCAAAATCCGCTATGACGTCATTGAACTGTCCCACCAAGCCTTGATCGGAACCGAATACGACCGCTCCGACGCAGGCCTCTCCTGGGCGGGGGGGGGCCTCCGGCATCAGCGCCGCCGGTGCGCTCATCCGTAAACAAACGCTCAGCCCCAACTGCACGGTCCGATCGTAGTCCGCCAACGCGCGTACCGATCGCTCATATTGGCCGATACTCGAGGCCGCCAGCGCCTTCATCGAGCGAACCACCGACTGCAGGTCGCCGGCGCTGCCGATCTTGCGCCGCAGGCCCGCCATGGTTTCGCTCATCACTCCTCCGGGGTCAGCGGCTCCGGCGCGCGAGCGGCAGGTGCGCGACTTCGTTGATCATGCAGCCGACCTCGGGTGCTCTCGATCAGGGCAGTCAACTTGTCCGCGGCGCCGGAAACGGCCTGGTGCAGGGTCGCGGCATGATGGGTGACCGCGACGGGCGGACGGCTTTCAAGACGGGCCTCCATCACGCAGCGTTTGTCGTCGCGGCCGCTCTTGCGACCGTTCTCGTCGGTCAGATGGACCTCCACCCGTGTAATGTGATCGCTGCAACGGCTCAGCGCGCCCTTTACTATGCCGCTGAGGTGGGCGCCCAACTCTTCGCGCCCTTCGATGTTATGGTCGGTATTGATTTGAACCTGCATGGCGTTCTCCTGTTGTTAATACATCAATTCGCTCATCATGCTCATTTGGCGGTGTCCGAATCACCTTCTGGCGCCGGATCGGCTCTGTCTTCAGGCTTCGACTGGCCAATAAATTCTGGCCCGGACCCTCGCTTTGCATCGGGGTCAGAATCGGCGGTTGAACGCGAATTTGCTTCGGGTTCGGGTTGGAACCGCGCCAACGCCTGACCGGCGATGTCGAGAATCGCTTTACGATCTCCATCGCTCAATTCATCGGCGGTATCGAACCGGGCGCAAATCTCAGCCGGGATTTTTGTCGCCGCCTCGTGCACGGCACGCTCGGCATCGGCCATCTGCGCCAGCGGCACCAGGTCGAACATTTTCGCGGTCAATGCCAGCAGAATGGCGATCTGTGCGGATACCGATGCCGGGGCGTACTCCGGCTGCTTCAGGCAGGCACGGATGCGCCGTCCGTGCTCGATGATGTTGCGGGTCTCCTCGTCCATGCTCGCGCCGAACCGTGCAAAGGTCTCCAGTTCCTCGAATTGGGCGTAAGCGAGTTTGAGGTCACCCGCCACCGCGCGATAGGCCGCACGCTGCGCCTTGCCGCCGACGCGCGAAACCGATTTGCCGACATCGACCGCAGGCAGAACGCCTAATTCGAACAGCGATGGCGACAGATATATCTGCCCGTCAGTGATGGAAATCAGGTTGGTCGGAATGTAGGCGGATATGTTCTGCGCTTCGGTTTCGATAATCGGCAGCGCGCTCAGCGAACCTCCGCCGAGATCTTTGCGCAAGTGCGTTGCGCGCTCCAGAAGTCGCGCATGAATATAGAAGATATCGCCTGGAAACGCTTCTCGCCCGGGAGGACGGCGCAGCAACAGGGACAGCTCGCGATAGGCCCGTGCGTGATTGGTCAGGTCGTCGTAAACGATCAGCACATCGCGGCCCGCTTCCATGAAATGCTCCGCGATGCTGGTCGCCGCGTAGGGCGCGATGAAAGCAAGACCCGGCGGGTCGTTGCCCTCGGTCACGACGATGACGGTGTGATCCATCGCACCCTTCTCCCCCAATGTTGCCACGGTCTTCGCGACGGCGGAGGCCCGCTGGCCGATGGCGCAATAGACGCACAGGACATTCTTGCCGCGCTGGTTGAGGATGGCGTCGATCGCAATGGCGGTCTTGCCCGTCTGGCGATCCCCGACAATCAGCTCACGCTGGCCGCGCCCGATGGGAATCAGCGCATCGATGACTTTGAGACCGGTCTGCAGCGGCACGGTGACCGGCGCACGATCCATGATGGGCGGCGCCGCGCGTTCAATGGGCAGGCGCTTGCTGGTGGCGACCGGCCCTTTGCCGTCGAGCGGCCGGCCCAGGGGGTCGATCACGCGCCCGAGTAACCCCTCGCCCACGGCCACATCCATGACCCGGCCCGTGCGCTGGACTTCGTCTCCGGCGTGCAGGTGCCAGTATTCGCCGAGCAGAACGACGCCGATTTCATCCGCATCCACGTTAAACGCAATGCCGAGAACGTCGCCGGGAAACCGCACCAGTTCGTCAAAGCCCACTCCGGGAAGCCCGCTCACCTTTGCAATGCCCGTGGCAACGCTGGTGATAGTACCCACTTCGCGCAGCTCAAGCTGCGGCGTGTATGCCTCGCGCTCTTCGCGCATTTCGGCGAAGGCGCCATCCAATAACTTTTGCAGGCCCTCGGCGGGCTCCATGCTCACGAGGCGTCCACCTGCGACTTCGGCGCGGCCTCGGCTTCGGGCCCGGGCGCCGCGCTGGCTTCAGGCACCCGCTTGGCCTTCTCCTTGAGAAGTTCGCCGATACCGTGTTCCAGCGACTGCAGAAAATCCGCGATAGACCAGCCCACCTTTTGTCCATCCGTGGCGAGTTCGATGCCGCTCACCAGGTCCGGCGCAACCTCGAAACGGATGCGGATTTCGGCGAAGAAGATCTCGTTGAGCGTCTGTTGAATCTGTGTGCGCTGCGCCGCAGGCAGTTCGAAGGCGCTGCGCACGACACCGGGTGCGGACGCCGATTTCATCGCTTCGCCCAGGATTGCTTTCGAATTGTCGTCCAACTCGCGCAGGCGGCTGGTGAACACTTCGCACGCTCGCTGTTCCAGACTTACCCCGGCAAGATCGACCAGCGCCTTGCGCGCGATGGCAAACACCTCATCCCGGGCACGCCGGCCGAGCGACTCTCGCAGGCTCTTTTGCTCGTTTTTGAGCGCCTCGTGCAGCTTGGCCGCCAGGGTGTTCGCCGCCTGCCGCGCCTCGTCGAGCAGTCTCTGTCGCTCTATTTTGGCCTCATCCGTCGCCTTGGCGAGGAGCGCGGCGCGCTGCTGCGCGAAGCCCTCATTCTTGTGCTGGAACTCATCGCGTTCCTTTTTTGCCTCAGTCCTTTTCGCATCGGCGTCCGCCAATTCCTCAGCAATGCGCTGCTCCCGCGCGTCGATGGCGTCGAGAATCGGCCGGTACAGGAAGCGCTTCAACAACCATACCAGTATGAGAAAGTTGACGACTTGCGCTGCGACGGTGAACCAGTCGATCAGCATGACTTACTTTCCTGTAGCGCCGGCAATAACATGGTTCCAGAACGGGTTGGCGAATATGAGAATCATCGAGACTACAAAGCAGTAGATGGCGGTGGACTCGATCATCGCCAGCCCGACGAACAGCGTCCTGGTTATGGTCGCCGAAGCGTCCGGCTGCTGCGCTAGCGAAGTCAAGGCTGTCGCCACAGCCTTGCCCTCGCCGAGCGAAGGGCCGATCACCCCTATCGCTATCGTCGCTCCGGCGGTGATGATCGAAGCAATCGCTATCAGTGTCATGCTATCCATGGTGCTTCCTTTCGTTGTCAGCGTAATCGTTTCAGTCGGCGAAGCCAGACCCGGATCCGGGTTTCGCCAGCGCTGCGGATTTGGCTTCGGGCTTGGCTTCAGGCTTGGGCACAGCCTTCGCTGCCGTCTCCGGTCTGCGCGTGCGCGTGCGCGTGGCGGCGGCGATGTAGACCGTGGCCAGAATACTGAAAATGTAAGCCTGCACCATGCCGGTCAGCAGCCCGAGCGCGCTCATGGCAATCGGAAAGATGAAAGGCGTAATGGTCAGCAATATGGCGAGGATCATCGTCCCGCTCATCATGTTGCCGAACAGGCGCACCGCCAGTGCCAGCGTTCGCGAGAGCTCGCTGATGATGTTGAACGGCAGCATGATCACCGTCGGCTTCAGGTATTCCCTGAGATATCCGCCGAGTCCGAGTTCGGCGATGCCGAACATCGGTACCGCCACGAATACGCAGACCGCCAATGCCGCAGTCGTCGAAAGCGAACCGGTCGGCGGCTCATAGCCGGGAACGATTGTGAAGAGGCTCGCCGTCGCGACGAACAGGAACAAGGTGCCCAGAAATCCGAGATGTTTCTCCGGCTGGTGCAGACCGACCTCCGCAATTTGCTGTTTTATTCCGACAACAATAATTTCCAGGAGATTCTGCCAGCGTGAGCGCCGCAGTGCCGTGGACAGCCTGCGCGTCACCAGTTTGGAACCGACGGCGAGCACGAGCATGAGCGCCCAGGTGTACGCGATCGTGGCGTTGAGCTTTAAGAAGCCGTACTGCCAGAAGACAATATCATCTGGACTAAGATGCATGGCCGCCTTCCGCCGCGGATCCGTTGCGTTTCCGCCGCGACGGCCGCGTCAGCCAGATTATGGCGTGCCGCGCGGCCATGAATCCGGCGAAACAAAGCAGCAGCCGCTGCCACTGCCCGGCCGAGACAAAATAAACGCCGGCCACTGCCCCGCCCGTGCGCAGCGTAAAGCTCGCCAGAAACCACAGCGCCGCACGCCCGGATGAGAGCCCGCACTGAACCGTCCACCAGAGGCCGCCGTAAAACATCACGCCGATCAAGGCCCCCGCCGACAGTGAAAGCACCGCGATCAGGGGCTCATTCATCATCTTCGCCGCCCTGCTCGTGGATTTCCCTGTCTTCCTTGGTCACCCAATGCCAGGCGTTGAAACAGCCCAGAGCCAGGCCGATGGCCAGCAGCATCAGCGTCCAGGAATGGCCGCCCGGATAATGCCGGTCCAGCCAAAGCCCGAGTACCGCGCCGAGCAGTGTCGGCATCGCGATTGACCAGCCGACCATGCCCATCATGCCCAGGCCGGACCATACGGTCCGCGTGACATGGCGTTGCGCCCTGAGCTTGCGCGCGGCTTTTTCGCCGATTTTCTGGCTGAATTCGGTCGCGCCCGACACGGATTTCGCCTTCGGCTTTTCAATCATGATGAAAGGCGGCGAACCGACGAATAAACCCGCTCTCCAGCTTATCCAACACCGAACGCACGCTTTTTTCCTGCTCGTCCAGATTGAGGAATTCCCTCTCTACCGCCTCGCGCAGTTGATTCAGGTTTGTTCCTGCTATCGCATTGCGCACCGAAACCAGCACGTTGGGGCCTACCTTGACGAGAACGCCTTCGTCGACCGCCATACAAATTTCGCCCTCCGCCTCGGTCTCATACACCATTATTCCCGGCGCGAGTGCCGCGACACAATCCAGCCGCTGCGGCAGCAAGCCGAACGAACCTGTACGCGTCTCCGCGACGACACGCAATACGCTGGTTCTGTCGACAAATATCTTGAAGGGCAGAAGCACCTTAAGATTCATGTTCGCTGATTGCATGTGCGCCTTGAGCGTGGGACATTTCAGCGGCCTTGGACTGTGGTTCGGGCGCGAATTTAGTCGTGGCTGCGCCGGCAGACTCCGGGCCTGCCCCGCCTTCTGCCTCCGGATCGGCCGTGACTGCGACGGGGCCCGGCTTCGTTTTTCCCTTCGCTTCGTCTATCGCCCCGATCATGTAGAGCGCGCTCTCCGGGGTGTCCTTGAATTCATCGCGCAGGATGCGCTCGCAGCCGTCCAGCGCGTCCTTCAGGCTAACGAGCTTGCCATTGAGGCCCGTGAACTGTCCGGTGGTAAAAAACGGCTGCGTGAGGAAGCGCTCCAGGCGGCGGGCGCGGCCGACCACCTTGCGATCCTCCGGCGAAAGCTGCTCAAGGCCTAGCATGGCAATGATGTCCTTGAGTTCCGCGTACTGCGCCAGCGTGCGCCGGATCTCCTGCGCGAGTGCGTAATGCCGCTTACCGACGATTCCCGGCGTGGCCATCGTTGAACTCGATTGCAGCGGGTCGATTGCCGGGAACAGGCCTTCGCTAGCCCGTTTACGCGAAAGCACGATGGACGCGGAGAGATGCGAGAACGTATGCACGGCCGCCGGATCGGTGAAATCGTCCGCCGGCACATATACCGCCTGGATTGAAGTGATCGCGCCGGCATCGGTGTTGGCGATGCGCTCTTCCAAGCCCGACAACTCTGTGCCCATGGTGGGCTGATAGCCCAGGCGCGAAGGCATTTGTCCCATCAAGCCGGACACTTCCATGCCGGCCTGGATGAAGCGAAAAATATTGTCCACGAGCAGCAAAACATCGCGACGTTCGTCGTCGCGAAAATACTCGGCCATCGTCAGCGCCGCGTGACCGACACGAAAGCGCGCACCGGGAGGTTCGTTCATCTGCCCGAACACCATAACCATATTCGGCAGTACACCGGCCTCCTTCATGTCGCGATAAAGCTCCTCACCCTCGCGGCAGCGCTCGCCGATGCCGCAAAAAATGCTCACACCTTCGTGCTGCCCGACCATGTTATGTATCATCTCTGTGAGCAGCACGGTCTTTCCCACGCCTGCCCCGCCAAACAAACCCGCCTTTCCGCCGCGCTCCAGCGGCATAAGCACATCGATTAGCTTGATGCCGGTTTCGAATATTTCGGATTTCGTGGAACGCCGCCCCAACGGCGGCGGGGCCCGATGGACGGAACGCCATCGGACATCCGTCGGCGCCGCTTCGCCGTCGATGACGTTGCCAAACACGTCGAACATGCGCGAGAGTGTGCCTTTGCCAACGAGCGCTTTGAGCGGGCCGCCGGTGTCTTCCACCACCATGCCGCGAGCGAGTCCCTGCGTAGGTGTCAGGGCAATTCCGCGCACATGGCTCGCATCGGTCTGGGCCAGCACCTCGATGACGATTTTCCCTTCCCGCGCGTGCAGCAGGGAGTAGATGGGCGGCAGGTGGGCGTCGAACTGCATGTCCACCACACCACCGCGCACCGCCGCGACCACGCCCCGGTTCGGACGGTCGATCTTATTCCCGGATTCACTCATCTGGCAGGGCTCCGCGTCAACCGTCGCTGATATCGGCTGCATTCAAGCCTTGAAGCGCGTTACGCCTTGAGGCTGGCGCACACTTTCTGCAGTAGCGCCCCTACTTCCCTGCCGAAGGTGGTCACTTGCGCTTTGTCGACAAGCTTCAATACGGCCTCCGGGTCCATGAACGCAACCGTTGTGCTGCGATCGGCTTCTTCACGCACCACGTTGCACGGCAACAGCAAGCCGGTGTCGGGTTCGGCATCAATGGCACGTTGGGCGAGCGCGGGGTTACAGGCGCCGAGGATGCGATAAGGACGATGTGCGACGTTGAGCTTGGCTTTCAACGTCGCCTGAACATCGATATCGGTGAGCACGCCGAATCCTTCGGCTTTCAGCGCCTCCGTGACGCCAGACGGCACCTTAGTTGCCCCACATGCCAAAGCCGTTGCGCCACGACTTGCCGTGCTGCTCTTTGGTGAGCACCGCATCGGTCTGCTTCTGGGTGCTCAGCGACAGGTCGAACATCTGGTGGCGCAGTTCCGACATCTTGCGGTAGTTCTTGCTGAGTTCGCCGTCATCGCGCTTGTCCGAGTAATACTGCTCGTTCATGTGCGACTGCTCATCCTGCATTTTTCCCATCAACTCCCATTGTTTGCGCCGTGCGGCTTCCTGGATCTTGGCGATCTTGCCGCGTTGCTCCGCGCTCAGGTTCAAATTGGATTGCGAACCGTAGTCGCCCATCATTCCGGGGCCCATGCCGTAGCCCTGACCCTGACCATAGCCGGTACCGTAAGCGCCCATCATGCCCGGACCCATGTTGTAGCCCTGCCCCTGGCCCCAGCCGCCCATCATGCCGTAGCGGTGGCCATAGGCGCCTTCTGGTTGGTCGGCGATTGCGCTTGCCGCGATCATCGTTCCGCCCATCAATACGACGGCGCCCAAAGTTTTACGAAGATTCATGCGTTTCATGGTTTAACTCCGTTCAAGATTAATTTTGAGTTTTTGCTACTGATATCCTCTGGTGACCGATGTCTCGTTCGAGCGCCAGGCAATGCGTCCGCAGCGGCACTGGCGTAATCGAGACAAATTCGACTCACTTCCTCTTTTGCGCGACGATCCAGACAACGACGCCCGCAATCACTACGACGAGCAAAATCGGCAAAAGTATCCCGCCGTATCCGCCGCCCATCCAGCCTGCGCCATAGCCGCCCATCATGCCGGAGCCCATGCCGTAGCCGGAGCCGCCCTGGGACTGGGCAAGCGCATTCGTTGCCAGGGTAAGTCCGCCCAGCGACAGGGCGGTGCACGATGCGTAGAGAAGTTTCAATCGGTTCATGGTTGGCCCCATTCACGGTTGGATGTATGCACGGTTCTGTCAGCGGCCGGTACGCTCGCCGGCGAACTCACCGCCACTCAAATGCCACCCTGTCCTTGTAAGCGTAAAACTTCGCGTGTTCCGTTCGCTGCCGCGCATAATGGCTCCATGCATACCGAGTTGCGCAGCCTCTGTTCAGTGCCAGTTCGTTGAAATTGTCGAACGCCCTGATCCGCCCCGTGAACTCGAATTGAAAACGAGGCGGCTTGGTGGGACTGGATTTGGCAGGTCACTTGGCGGAGCCACTGTGGGACAATTTCCGTCCCGGACATCCCACAAACGTGGCAACATCACACAACGCACCAAGCAACGCACCAAGCAACGCTATTGCCAAGTAAGTGCCTGATGTATATAGTGGAAACGGTTCTGTTTTCCGGAAGGAAGAGACCGTCTTACGAGGCTGTTAATCCGCAGACCCCTGGTGCAAGCTCAGGCTCGGGGGGCCACTCGATCGCTGTAGATTTTCCTGTACCCAGCCCAACCATGCCTGTTGGGCTTTTTGCATTATGGAAACCGGTAGATTCATCCACTTTTTCTGATCGAGCATGACCACTCAACCTGCCCGTCGCCGCGTCAAATTCAGCGAACTTGCCCTTGGTCAGCGTTTCTATGACCCGATCAGCCAGGAATACTTCGTCAAGCAAAGCGCCGGCATGGCAGCGATGGTCACTGGACTCGGCGACGGTACGGTGCCCGACGAGTTTGAAGCGGATGACGTCGTGGGTGTCGACGTGTAAGGCCTTAAGGTCCGTAACCCTCCGCCGACCGGCAGGCGCGGTGTTAACCGGCTTTAAGGCAGCAATCGACCCAATCCGCGGCGCGCAAGGTCCGCGCGTCATCATCGAGGCGGCCGACCACCTGCATCGCCAGCGGCAGGCCATTGGGACCGAATCCGCCGCAAACTGAAAGGCACGGGCCGTGCATGAAGGTCCAGACCTGATTCATCGTGGTGTCGCCGGAGAAGTCCTGCCCTTTAGGCGCCTCGCCTGTCGCTGCCGGCGCGAACAATACGTCGCACTCACCCAGCACATCGGCAAACATCTGGCGGCATTGCCGGCCCAGCGTCTGCGCCCGCTGATACGCCTCGCCGCTTACCTGCATGCCGGCCAACGTGCGGTCGTACAAGGGCTTGCGGATGAGATTGCCGTGGCGCGCCATGATGTCGGCAAAGCCACGACCCATCTCAAAGCGCACTACCGCAGCCTGCGCCTCGCGCAGGCCGCGAAAGGCTTCGGGCAACACGATTTCGACGACCCGGGCTCCGGCAGCGGCGAGACGCCTGGTGCTGTCCTCGAACGCGCGATGAATGTGCTCGTCGGCACGCTCCCACTCGAAGGTGCGGCACACGCCGATGGTCGGCGCACCGGATTTGCCTTCCGGCAGCATCAGGCCGGGGTACTGCACCATTGAGGATGCCAGCAGCGCGACGTCGCGCACATCGCGCGCCACGAGGCCCACGGTGTCGCACGAATCGGCGTTGGGCCAGACGCCGCGCTTGGGAATCAGGTTGTAACTCGGTTTGTAGCCGGTGACGCCGCAATATCCGCAAGGGCGTACGGTAGAGCCCATGGTTTGGGTGCCGGTGGCAAAACTCACCATGTAGTCGGCGACAGCGGCGGCCGATCCGGACGACGATCCGCCGGGTGTGTGTTCAAGATTGAGAGGATTGCGCGTGCCGTTGGTGGGAAATGTCGCCAACTCGGTGGTGATGGTTTTTCCCAGGATTACGACCCCCTGGCCGCGGACCGTGGCGAGGCAGGCCGCATCCTGTACCGGCTGATAGCCCGCAAACGCCCTTGAGCCGCCCTGGGTTGGCATATCCCATGTATCAAAAACATCCTTCGCGCCCAGGGTAAGACCATGTAACGGACCCTGTATCGCGCCATCATCCAGCGCTTTTGCGCGCGCCCGGGCAAGGTCTTTGGCGATGTGCGCGAAAGCGTGCACCTCGGGCTCGCGCTCGGCGATACGGTCCAGGCAGGCGCCGACGTAGTCTTGTGCCTTCAATTCACGCGACTGCAGCGCGCGCGCGGCGTCGTACGCCGACAGGCCGAGGATCTTGTTGATGTTTTTTATGGTCATGGAAGTACTTGGCAGGTCCGTCAGGTTTGTCTGGTTCGATTCGGATTGCACTGAATCGTGGATTGCTTCTCGAAAATTGAGGTACGATTTGATTTTAACGCCCAAGGGTAAAAGATATGCATTATTTCAGGCAAGTATCGGTTGTTGTGCTCTGCTCGCTGTTCAGTCTCGGTGCGCGGGCTCAGACCTACCCATCCCAGCCGATCAAGCTGGTAATCCCGTTTGCCACCGGCACCGGCAGCGAAGTGGCGCTGCGGCTGATAGCCGAGCGCCTGGGCACCGCGCTCAAGCAGCCAATCGTCATCGAAAATCGTCCTGGCGCCGGTTCGACGCTGGGAGCCGACGTGGTGGCCAAGGCGGCACCTGACGGCTACACGCTGGCCGCCACCTACAACTCGTCGATTGCGCCCGGACCCTTGATGTTCAGGAAAATCCCTTACGACCCAATCAAGGATTTTCATCACATCGCCCTTATCGGCCTCTACCCGCAGTACGTCATCGTCAGGGCCGACTACCCGATAAAGACCATCCAGGAATTCATCGCCATGGTCAAAGCTAAACCGGGCACCGTCAATTACGCCTCGGCCGGCGTGGGCACTTCGGGCTTTCTCGCCGCCGAACTGCTCAAGCAGACCCTCAATCTGAACATGACGCATATTCCCTACAAAGGCCCCGCTCCGGCTATCGTTGACCTGCTGGGCGGACGGCTGGACATGGTGCTCACCGCCAGCGCCGCCGAATTGGCACGTACCGGGAAAGTCAGGATACTGGCCGTAACGAGCGAGAAGCGCATGCCCTCTTACCCGGATGTGCCGACCCTCGACGAGATAGCCCCGGGCGTGCAAGCCGTATCGTGGGTCGGGATTTCCGCTCCGGCGCAGACACCGAAACCGATAACGGCAAGACTCGAGAAAGAATTACTGGATATCCTCAATGCCCCCGACATGCAGGCAAGATTGAATGATCCGGCACTGGGCCTGTCTCCATCCACACGGGGCTCGGACCGGTTTCTCGAGTTCATCCAGAAGGAAATGCGTGTCTGGGCACCGGTCATCAAGGCCGGAAACATCCAGGTCGATTAGCCTTCCAGTGACAGCCAGGCGTGCATCACTGCGGGCAGGCCCGCAGTGATGCTTCAACTGCCCGGCACGGTTCCTTTTGGCAGCGTGGCGCAGTAAGCGGCGATCTCGCCCGGCCGTGTGAGCCACACGCGGTCAAACTTCGGATGGTTCATGATCCGGTCAAACGCACTGCGCAAGGCGCGCAAGCGATGTGGCTGGCCGCAAACCATGGTGTGCAGCGAGATCGGGAAGACCTGCGGCCAGCGCTCGCTCGATTCGACCATTTCCTCAAACTGGCGCACCAGCAGGTCGGCAAACTGCACCGGGTCGTGGTGCAGTTGCAGGATGGGCACGAAATCGTTGGTCTCCAGCGGATACGGCACGGAGAGCAAGGGCCCGGAGCGCGTGCGCATCCAGAACGGCTGGTCGTCGGCCGGCCAGTCAAGCACGTAGCGCACCCCGGCTTCCTGCAACAGGTCGAGCGTCACCTTTGAGGGCATCATCAGCGGCGTCATCCAGCCGGCCGGCGCCTTGCCTTCGTTGCGCGCGATCGCGGCCAGCGACTCGGCAATCAGGACACGTTCCTCGTCCTCCGGTCTGGCACCCGGCTTCTCCGAATTGGTACGGCCATGGCCGACGAACTCATCGCCACGCGCGCGAATCGCTTGCGGTACGTCCGGATGCGTGTCGTACAGATAGGCATTCAACAGATGGCAGGCCGGCAGTTTGATTTCGTCAAAGAAATCGAGCAGGCGCCATACGCCGACGCGGTTGCCGTACTCGCGCCATGACCAGTTGCGGTGATCGGGCATCGGCATCGCGTTGCCCAGCACCGGCCCCACTTCCATGCCATAGCCGAATGTCTCGACATTGAGCGCAACGTACATGGCCAGGCGCTTGCCACCCGGCCACGAATAGTCTGGACGCTTGCTTATCGGCGTGAAGTCGAATCTGTCGTGGCTGGGTAGCACCATGCTGCTCTCCGTGTCTGTCTCGCAAGTAGCGACATTCTAGCCCTCCGGCGTCCCGCCTTTACCGGCTTTGCGCGCATTTTTCCGGCTCTTGTGGCAGGATTGGGCACTTATCCAAATCAGTGACGGAGACGCGCATGAAAACATCCCGAAACAGCAGCCGCCCCGCCCTCGCCCGCATCATTGCCGGCCTTGCCGCAGCAGTGTTGTCGGCTTCAGTCTTTGCTCAGGCGCCGACAAAGGTCCGTTTTACCCTCGACTGGCGTTATGAGGGCCAGCTCTCGATGTTCATGCTGGCCAAGACCAAGGGCTACTTCGAAAAGGAAGGCCTTGATGTGTCTGTGGACGTCGGCGCCGGCTCCGGCGCGACGGTCAACCGCATCGTCAGCGGTTCGCACGACGCCGGCACCGCCGACATGAGCACGCTGATCGAGTTCGTCGGCAACAACCCCGGTCCGACGCGGCTGCAGGCGGTGTACCTGCTTTACAACCGTTCGCCGCTGGTGCTGATGGCGCTGAAGAAATCGGGCATCAACAAACCGCAAGACCTCGCCGGCAAGAAAATTGCCGCGCCGGTGTTCGACTCGGTGCGCAAGGCCTTCCCGATTTACGCACGGGCGATCGGCATCGACCCGAAAACCGTGACCTTCCTCAACATCGACCCGGCGATCCGTGAAACCCTGGTGATACGCGGTGACGCCGACGCGACCACCGGATTCGAACTCAATCGGCTCACGCTTATCCAGCGCGGCGCGAAGCCCGAGGACATCAACATGTTCCGCTTTGTTGATGCCGGCCTGAACCTGTATGGCAACGCAGTCCTCGTCAGCAGCAAAATGATCAGCGAGAACCCGCGTGCGGTAGCCGGCCTGGTGCGAGCGATCAACCGTGCGATGATCGACACCATAGCCAATCCGGAAGAGGCGATCCGCGCCAACAAGGTGTTCGATCCCTTGATCAACGATAAAAACGAGCTCGACAAGCTCAAGATCACGCTCACCTCGATCGACACCGACTACGCGCGTGCCAACGGCCTGGGCAGCCTCAGCAAGCTGGTGCTCGACAACCAGGTGGACGATGTTGCCGCGGCCTTCAACCTCAAAGTGAAGCCGAACTCGGACTTTCTCTTCAATTCAAGCTTCCTGCCACCCAAATCCGACCGCCTGCCGCCGGCAGCCGCAAAGTAGGCTTACATCTACGAATCCCCGGCGCCGACCGGCGCCAGGAATTCATTTTTTCTGCACCTCGCGCGGTGACGGGGGTCTCTTGCTGCAAACATCAAAACCCACCCCAGGCAAATTGATCAAGAACCTGCTCACGCTGCTCACCGGCGCAATCCTGCTGATCCTGGGGCTGGTGTTCTCAGTCGTGGCAATTACCGTCATCGCCGTGCTGGGTCTGCTGGCCTGGGGTTATGTATGGTGGAAGACACGGAATCTGCGCCAGGCGATGCAGCAACAATCAACAGGTGGTCGCATCATCGAAGGCGAGGCTACGGTGCTTGCCGACGAGGACTCCCGGATTGAAAACAGCCCTCCGGAAAAAAGGCCGCAGCCCTAGGCCTTCGCCGACGCCCGCCGCCCGCCGCCGGTAACTCAATTGCATGCACGTCCAAGCAATGAATGCTCTCCATCCAAATAATTCGCTGCATGGCATTACCCTTGAGCAAATGCTGCTCGAACTGGTGACCAGGCTCGGGTGGCCCGCCATGGGAAATATCATACCGATCCGATGTTTCACCAGCGATCCCAGCATCGCTTCAAGCCTGAAGTTTCTGCGCCGGACGCCTTGGGCAAGAGCAAAAGTCGAAGCCCTTTACCGGCAACAAAAAAACGCATAAGCCATGTCAAAGCCAGACCGTTTCCTACTCGCCGGCGTCATGGGCTGGCCGGTGTTGCACTCGCGCTCGCCGATGCTGCACAATTATTGGTTCAAACAGCACGGGCTTGCCGGTACTTATGTTCCGCTCACCGTCAGGCCGGAAGGTCTGGCGGAGGCCTTGCGTGCATTGCGCCCGCTGGGCTTTGCCGGCTGCAATCTGACCATTCCGCACAAGCAACAGGCCATGGCCATCGTCGATGGAATCGACGACGTGGCCAAAGGCATAGGGGCGATCAGTTGCGTCGTAGTCAGCCCCGACGGCGCGCTGCTGGGCAGCAACAACGACTGCTACGGCTTTGTCCAGAACATCCGACAGGCGCGGCCGGCATGGCGTGCTGATACCGGGCCCGCAGTGGTGATCGGCGCCGGGGGGGGCTCGCGTGCGGTCTGCTACGGCCTCGCGCAGGAAGGTGCCCGGGAAATCCGGCTGCTTAACCGCGATCATGCCCGCGCCAAAGCCATTGCCTCTGATTTCGGCGGACCGATCGCCGCGCTGCCCTGGGAGCAACGCCACGATGCGCTCGAAGGCGCGGCGATGGTCGTCAACACCACCAGCCTGGGCATGGTCGGCCAGCCGCCGCTTGATCTCAATCTGGACAAACTGCCGGCCGACGCGCTTGCCGCCGACATCGTCTATATCCCGCTGGAAACACCCTTCCTTGCCGCCGCGCGAGGGCGCGGCAACGCCACCATCAACGGACTTGGCATGCTGTTGCACCAGGGCCGCCCGGCCTGGAAGACGTGGTTCGGCATAGAACCCGTCGTGACTGCAGAACTGCGGGCCATGCTGGAAAACACCATTTGAACCGGAGCGGCGTCACGCCAGCTTGGCGTGAAAATGCTCCCAGGTGCGCCGGAACAGCCTGACGTTCCACAGCTTTTCACGGCACAGCCGCAATTCCTCGTCGCTGAACACATAAGGCTTGCCGATTTCCAACGCCATGTACTGGCGCGACGCATTCTCTTCCATGTAACTCGCCAGCACGAAGGCTTCGACGATATCCTGGCCGACAGTCACCGCACCGTGCGACTTGAGCAGCGCGGCCGGCCTGTCGCCCAGGGTTGCAGCGAGGCGGTCGGCCATGTCGCGGTTGTTGATGGAGTTGGGCGAATCAAGCAGTGGCACCGGTTGTACCAGCGAGCCCTGTGCATAGACCGGCTGGTAGGCCTGTCCCGCCATTATCAGGTAGGTCGACCACTTTGGATGTGCGTGCACGATGGCCCCGACCTCGGGTCGCGCGCGGTAGATGCCGCAATGCAGGTGGCGCTCCAGCGGCGCTGCTTCCTTGCCGTCGTTCTGGTTGGCGTCGATGTCGATGACGCAGATGTCATCGACGGTAAGGCGGCGTTATGAAACATCGCCTGCATCGGCACGCCGACCAGGCTGAACGGAATGACCGAGGGCGAATGGCTGTGCACCACCGCCATGATGTCCGGCCGCGCCTTGTAGGTTTCGCCATGGATGAAGCGCTCGTAAAAGCCGCCGCGCTCGCCGGCGTTGCACGGATTGCTGTCAAGGTCGTATTGGATCAGGTCTTCGGGCGTAACCGAAGCCGGCGCGAGCGGCCGCGACATCAGATAGCGGTCGGGCGCGCAAGGGTGGCGCATCGACACATGGCCATAGGCATCGACCACGCCTTGTGCGAAAAGAATGCGGCTGGCGGCGGGAAGATTGCGCAGCAACTCGAGGACAACGGGACCGCCTGACACCGGCTTGGCGGCGGCCGTCATCGCGGCTTTTTCAATTGCGCGAACGCTAGCGCCATCGCACCGGGCCCCTGCGGCTCTCGCGCACCGTCGCGTCCCGAGGATGCAGGCGCCCGCCGCGCATCCTGCCCGGGGCGGCGCGGCGCTGCCGCCGCAGGCGCGGCCGTCCGTGCGCCGGGGGCAGCGCCGGCATTCGATCCGCGCTGTGACGCGCGCGCTCCGGCAGTGTCCTCGAGGCGCATGCTGAGCGCAATGCGCTGGCGCTTGACATCAACCTCCAGCACCTTGACCTTGACGATTTGTCCCGGCTTGACCACTTCGTGCGGATTCTTGACGAACTTGCTGGCCAGCGCAGACACATGGACCAGACCGTCCTGGTGCACGCCGATATCGACGAAGGCGCCGAACGCCGCGACATTGGTGACGACGCCTTCCAGAATCATGTCCGGACGCAGGTCCGACAAGGCCTCGATGCCCTCCTGGAAGGTGGCGGTCTTGAACTCAGGCCGCGGATCACGGCCGGGCTTTTCGAGTTCGCTGAGGATGTCGCGCACCGTCGGCACGCCGAACTTGTCATCGGTGAAATCGGCTGCCTGCAAACCCTTGAACGCGTCGGGCCGGCCCATGACCTCGGTGATGCCTTTGCCGATGCGCGCCAGGATGCGCTCGACCACGGGGTAGGCTTCCGGATGAACCGAAGAGCGGTCCAGCGGGTTGACCGCCGCACCTGCAGCTGCCGCGTCGATGTTGATGCGCAAAAAGCCCGCCGCCTGTTCAAAGGTCTTGTCACCCAGGCGCGGTACCTTGCGAATGCTGTCGCGATTCGGGAAAGGCCCGTTGGCATCGCGAAAATCGACGATGTTTTTCGCCAGCACCGCATTGAGCCCGGAAACCCGCGTCAACAGCGGGATCGAAGCGGTGTTCAGGTCAACGCCAACGGCATTGACGCAATCCTCGACCGTGGCGTCGAGCGAGCGTGCCAGCGCCCGCTGGTTGACATCGTGCTGGTATTGACCGACACCGATGGATTTGGGGTCTATCTTCACCAGTTCGGCCAGCGGGTCCTGCAAGCGGCGCGCGATTGATACCGCTCCGCGCAGGCTGACGTCGAGCGCCGGGAACTCCGCCGCGGCAAAGGCCGAAGCCGAATAAACCGATGCACCGGCTTCACTGACAACGATCTTCGCCATCTGCTGGGCCGGGTTCTGCGCCGCCACCAACTTGATCAGTTCGCCCGCCAGTTTGTCCGTCTCGCGGCTGGCCGTGCCATTGCCTATCGACACCAGTTCGACGCCATGCCTTGTGGCGAGACGCACCAGTTGCGCCAGCGATCCCTGCCAGTCATTGCGCGGCTGGTGCGGATAGACAGTCGCCGTTTCCAGCAATTTGCCGGTGGCATCCACCACCGCCACCTTGCATCCGGTGCGTATGCCCGGGTCCAGTCCCATTACCGCCTTGGGGCCGGCCGGGGCCGCCAGCAGCAGGTCATGCAGGTTGCGGCCAAAAATCTTGATCGCCTCGGCTTCGGCCGCGTCGCGCAACTGCAGCATCAACTCGCTGCTGATATGCAGCGCCGCTCTGACGCGCCAGGTCCAGCGGCAGACATCGGCCAGCCATTTGTCAGCCGCTCGGCCGCGATCCTCGATGCCAAAATGCGCCGCAATCATCGCCTCGCACGGGTGCGGAACCAGCGCCTCAAGTTCTTCGCCAAGCCCGAGATTGACCGACAGCACGCCCAGCGTGCGACCACGGAACAGCGCCAGCGCGCGATGCGATGGAATCGTGCGCAGCGGCTCGGAATAAGCGTAATAGTCGCGAAACTTCTCCTCCTCGGCCATTTCCTTGCCGGCTACCAAGGTCGCGCTCATCAGGCCGTGCTCCTGCATGCGCGCGCGAAGCTTGGCCAGCAATGCGGCTGTTTCGGCGAAGCGCTCGGCGAGAAGGTCGCGCGCGCCATCCAGCGCCGCTTTGGCATCGGCGATGTTGATGGCCTCGACGCCTTCGCTGGCGGGCTTGACGTTCAGGTACTTGGCCGCCTCAAGTTGCGGGTCGAGCGTTGGATCGGCAAACAAAGCGTCCGCAAGCGGCTCCAGCCCGGCCTCGCGGGCGATTTGCGCGCGCGTGCGGCGCTTTGGCTTGTACGGCAGATACAAGTCCTCGAGTATCTGTTTAGTGAGCGCGCTCTCGAAGGCCGCACGCAGGGCCTCGGTCAGCTTGCCCTGCTCCTGCACCGAAGCGAGGACAGCCGAGCGCCGCTCCTCCAGTTCACGCAGGTATGACAGGCGCGCTTCGAGGTTGCGCAAATGCGTGTCGTCAAGGTTGCCGGTGGCTTCCTTGCGGTAGCGCGCGATAAAAGGCACGGTCGAGCCTTCGTCGAGCAAGCCGACCGCAGCCGCGACTTGATGCGCCCCTACCCTGAGCTCGGCGGCTATGGCTAGAATGATCTTGGTGCGGGTTGCGTCGTTGAGTGTGATGGACATTTGCGGATGGTGGGAACGGTGGCTGACGACGGGGTACGGAAGGCATGGCGCGCATTCTGGTTCGATTTTCGGCACACTTCCATCTCTTGCGCGCGGCATTCTGCCACAGTTCCCGGGCCATCCGGCCGATGCCCCACAGCGGTTTTGCCGGGGTACAATAACCCGAATGGAATCAGCCCTTTCCAAACAAAATCTGGACGCCGAGCGCGAACTCCGCGAAGCTAACGCCGATGTGCGTGACCTGAAAAATTCAGTGTCCGCACTGCGTACCGAACTCGAGCGCGCCCAAGGCGATGCCGAAGCCGCGACGCAACGCGCCCGTGCCGATGCCAGCACCGAAATTGCCCAACTAAAAATGACCGTGTCGGCGCTGCGCGACGAGCTCGAACTCGAGCGCGGCCGGCGTGAAGAAGCACTGCGTGTCGCCGCCCTTGCAACACAGGACGAGATCAGCCAGTTGCGCGCCACCGCCGGCGCGTTGCGCGACGCACTCGACGGCGCGCGCATCGAAAAAGAAAACGCTGTGCGACAGGCCATCGGCCTGTTGCAGCAGGAATCGGCGCAATTGCGCGCCACCATTGCGGCGCTGCGTGAACAACTCGAACACGCCCAGGCGGCCCGGGCCGACGCCTTGCAAAAGGCCGAGGCCTTGCAGCGCGCCGAAATTTCGCAATTGCAGTCCACCGTCCGCGCCCTGCGTGATGCCATGCCTGCGGCCAAAGCCAATTAACCCGAATCCATTCCAGCCCATGGCCACCACTAACAATATCCTCGCCCCGGTCAGTACCCTGCCGCAGCCCAAGCGACCGCGCAAAGCCAAAACCAAGGTATCCGGATCCGGACAAAGCCGCTTGAAAATGGTCGAGCGGCTGCTTGAAGTCTCGCGCAGCATGGCCGGCTACGACACGCTCGACGACGTGTTGCGCGCGCTGGTGGAAATGACCACCAGCGAAATCGGCACCGAGCGCGGCTCCTTGTTCCTCAATGATCCCTCGACCAACGAGTTGTATTCGCGCGTGGCGCAAGGCAACATCCGCCGCGAAATACGGCTGCTCAACACCACCGGTATCGCCGGCCACGTGTTCCAGACCGGCGAGTCGCTGATCATCCTCGATCCGTATGCGGATACGCGCTTCAACCGCTCGATTGACGAGCAGACCGGCTTTGTGACGCGCAACATCCTGTGTGTGCCGATCAAGACGGTCAAGGGCGAAGTCATCGGCGTGGCGCAGACCTTGAACAAGAGAAAAGGCGATTTCACCCGCAAGGACCTGCAATTGCTCGAAGCCATGACGACGCAGGGCACGCTGGCGCTGCAGGGCGCCCAGTTCATCGAGCGCATGAAGGCCATTCGCATGCAGGAGATGGAGTTCGTCGAAGTCGTGTCCGAGGTCACCGCCGACATCAAGCTCGGCTCGCTGCTGCAGCGCGTGATGGGCGAGGCCACGCGCATGCTCAACGCCGAGCGCTCGACGCTGTTCCTCAATGACGAAAAAACCAACCAGCTCTGGTCCGAGGTCGGACAGGGCCTTGAATCGACGCAAATCCGCCTGCCCAACCACTTGGGCATCGCCGGCGCGGTGTTCACCTCGGGCAAATCGGTGAATATCCCCTACGCCTACGCCGACCTGCGCTTCAACCCGAGCTTCGACAAGAAAACCGGCTTTTTCACCCGCTCCATCCTGTGCGTGCCCATCATCAACAAGCACGGTAAGACCATCGGCGTGACGCAGGTGCTGAACAAGCACGGCGGCCCGTTTACCGGCGAGGACGAATCGCGCCTGCGCGCATTCACGGCGCAGATTTCCATCGCGCTCGAAAACGCCAAACTGTTCGCCGACGTGCAGAACATGAAGAATTACAGCGAGGCCATGCTCGAATCGATGTCCAACGGCGTCATCACGCTGGATGAATCGGGCAGTATCACCACCTGCAACGCCGCCGGTATGCGCATCCTGCGCACGCAGACGGCAGACATCCTGCACCGCCCGGTGGCGGAATTTTTCAAGGACGGCAACGACTGGGTCCTGGAGAAACTCAAACGCGTCGAGGAAACATCAAAGCTGGAGGTCGTCATGGACGCCGAGCTGGTCATCGGCGACGAGCGCATTTCGACCAATCTCACCGTACTGCCGCTGACCAGCGCCGATCGCAAACGCCTCGGCTCGATGCTGCTGATAGAGGACATCTCAAGCGAGAAGCGCCTCAAATCGACGATGTCGCGCTATATGGATCCGGGCATCGCCGACCGACTGGTCGCCGGCGGCGCCGAAATCCTCGGCGGCCAGGCGGCCACCGCAACGGTGCTGTTCTCGGACATCCGCGGCTTCACCACCATCACCGAGCAACTCGGCCCGCAGGGAACGGTGGCGCTGCTCAATGAATACTTCACGCTGATGGTCGACTGCATCCAGCGCGAGGAAGGCATGCTCGACAAGTTCATCGGCGATGCCATCATGGCTGGCTTTGGCGTGCCGGTGGCACACGAGGACGACCCGGACCGCGCGGTGCGCACCGCCATTGCCATGATCGGCGAGCTGCAACGCTGGAACACCCATCGCGCCACCGAGGGCAAGGCGGCGGTGGATATAGGTATCGGCCTCAACACCGACTCGGTGGTCTCGGGCAACATCGGCTCGCGCAAGCGCATGGACTACACCATGATAGGCGACGGCGTGAACCTCGCCGCGCGGCTCGAGTCCGCGTGCAAGCAATACGGGGCGCACATCCTGATCAGCGAGTTCACCTACCGCCAGCTGCGCGGCACCTACCGCGTGCGCGAACTTGACCTCGTGGTGGTCAAGGGCAAGACCAAGCCCGTGGCCATTTTTGAGGTGCTCGACTATCACTCGCCCGAGACCTATCCCAACCTGGTCGATGCGCTGAGCCTTTTCCGCGACGGCCTGGCGCAATACCGTGCGCGCAAATTCGAGCGCGCCAGCGAATCGTTTGCCAGCGTGCTCGAACTCAATCCGGGCGACAAGGTGGCCAAACTCTACGTCGCGCGCTGCGCGCTGCTACTGCAAACGCCACCACCCGAGGATTGGGCCGGCGTCTGGGTGATGGAAGAAAAGTAGCCACACCCCTGCCACTACCCGGAAAGCCACGCCTGGCGCGGGTTTCCAGCATTCTCCCCTGAAAAAACGCTGCACCAGGCCCGGCTAGCGTCGCTCTGTGGCGAAATTGGGATTACGCCCGTCGGCGGCAAAACTTGTCTGCGATATCCGGGAAGGGGCAGGCAAACGGGTGTCGAGACCAAGCCGCAGGGCGGCCGGCAGCGGCGTGCCATTGCCGGCGTGACTGTAGGCATAGGCAAGTTGCGCCAATACGTTCTCGATAACCATGGCAGGCTCCCTCAATTGTTGGCGCCGAGTAGTTCAGCGCCCTGCCATTATTTTCGGCCGCCGCCGCGAAAACTTGAAAGCCGCGGGTCTCAGGCGCAGCGGCGTCTAGGCATGAACGCGGGCTTCGGCGTACATCGCCTTGACCAGGCCATGACAACTGCACGCCGCCGCCGCGAGGCCTTTCGCGTCGAGGATGGTAATGGTGCCGCGGTTATAAGCGATGAGTTCGCGTTTTTTCAGCTTGGTCGCCGCCTCGCTGACACCGACCCGGCGCACCCCCAGCATGCGCGCCAGAAAATCCTGGGTCAGCACGAACTCGTTCGAACTCACCCGATCGCGGGTCATCAGCAGCCAGCGCGCGAGGCGTTCGGTTACCACGTGAAAGCGGTTGCAGGCGGCGGTCTGCGCCACCTGAGTCATCAGCATGTGGGTGAACAGGAACAATTCGCGCTGCAGAGCCGTGCTCCTGACGACCTCGCGTTGCAAGTCGGCTGTCTTCATGCGCAGCGCCGTGCCAGCGCCCTGCACCACCGCCAGAAACGGCGAAACGGTGATGCCAAGCGCCACCGGGATACCGACCATGCCCTCGGTTCCGACCAGACCCACTTCGGCGGCACGCTGCGAATCCACCGATGTCAGCAGCGATACCAGGCAGTCATTCGGAAAATAGACATGGTGGATACGGGCACCGGCCTCATACAAGACGTCGCCAAACTGCAATGAAACCGGTTCAAGCAGCGGATGCAGCCTTTGGTAATCCTTGCGCGGCAATGCAGCCAGCAAGCGATTGGGTATCGCGATTTTTCTTGTGCCCAGCACGGAACTTCTCCCGGTGTGAAGTTATTCGACCTCCTTCATGGGAGCCACTGGCATGGCGGCGGGAAATCGACCCCGAAAGGGGCCCGACCGAAGCCTTACCAGATTGGGCGACAAGTATAATAACTATAATTAAAACAAGCAATTATGTGCGGTACCGCACATAACTTCTAGCTTGTGTGTCTTGGCGAACACAAGCCGCGCGGCGGGCTTGCGGGCGCTGCTCAGCCGCCCTTGATATTGGCGTTACGCACCAATTTCGACAGCGCGTCAAACTCCAAGCGCAACCGAGACGCAAGCTCTTCCGGCGTGCTGGTCTGCACCGCGATGCCTTGCTTGCTGAAGACCTCGCGCAGTTCCGCTTCGACCAGCACGCTGCGCAATTCGCTGCCGTACTTCGTGACAATGTCAGCCGGCAAACCGGCCGGCCCCCACAGCGCGAACCAGGGTTCGCCGTTGAAGCCCGTCACGCCCTGCTCGTGCACCGACGGCAGATCCGGGAACAGCGGCGAGCGCTCGCGCATCGAACCACCGAGCACGCGCACGCGACCATCCTTGGCCATGCCCATCGCGACATGGATGGGCATGAACATGGTCGGAATCTGCCCGCCGAGCAAGTCATTGAACGCCGGCGCCGACCCCTTGTACGGGATATGCGTCATTTGCAGCCCGGCAATCAGCCGCAACTGCTCCATGAACAAGTGGTGGTAGGTGCCATTGCCAGGCGAGCCGTAGTTCATGCCCGGGTTGGCTTTGGCGTAGGCAACAAATTCGCGCACGTTATTCACCGGCACGGCGCTGTGCACCACCAGCGCGAAGTTGCTGTTGCCTATCATGCCGACCGGCTGAAAGGACTGCAGGACGTCGAAAGGCAGATTGGCAAAAAACAGCGGCAGCGTCAGCACGCTGGACACCATCACCTGCATGGTGTGGCCGTCGGGTGGCGCCTTGGCCAGAGCTTCCATGCCAATCGCCCCGGCCGCACCGGCGCGGTTCTCGACGATGAAGGGCTGGTTCCAGCGGGCCTGAAAACGCGGCGCCAGCAGCCGGGCAATCACGTCCGGCGTCGTTGCCGCGGTTTGCGCCAGCAACAGCCTGACGGGGCGCGGCGACAAGCCTTGTGCATTGGCCGTGGCAATGCCGCCGAACGGCGTTGCAGCCACGCCGGCCGCTGCGGCCAGCAGCAGGCGCCGCCGATGATTGTCCGGGGTTTGGGTCATGCGAGTATCTCCTTGGTGGTGACCGGGCCTGGGGCCTCTGCAATGGGAATGAACCGGAACCGCCGGCAACGACTTGCCGCTGCGACTCAGGCAGCGGCGCATCCGCCGCGCAATTATGCAGCAAAACCAAGCCCTCACCGCATGCCCCTGGCGCAGACGCAAAGGCCATTTGACAAGGCCGGCCATCTGCCTGTCTACTCGCGCAGGCGGCGCTCATCGACTATGACCGCACTCCGGAATACGATCACAAAAAGGAAGTAATGAATACGCAAGTTCTGATCGCCGGGGCTGGTCCCGTCGGCCTCACGCTCGCCATAGACCTCGGCAAGCGCGGCATCCGCTGCACCATCATCGAACAAAAGCAGGCACCGCAATTCCTGCCCAAGATGGAGCGTTGCAACGCCCGCAGCATGGAAATGTTCCGCCGCATCGGCATCGCCGACGACATCCGCCGCGCCGGCCTGCGCTCCGACGTGCCGATGGACGTCTATGTCGTCCTGGCGCTCAACGAACCGGCGCTACTGCGCCTGCCCTACCCTTCGGTCGATGAAGCGCGCGCGCAAATCCGCGCCACCAATGACGGCAGCGCCCCGCTCGAACCCTACCAGCTCACCTCGCAATATTCGCTCGAGCCCCTGCTCAAATCCATAGCCGAAAAAATACCCGGCGTGACGGTGCGCTTCGGCTGTGAATTCCTGTCGTTTGAGCAGGACGCCGGCGGCGTATCGGTCAGCGTCAAAAACACCGCCGGCAGCGCCGAGACGCTGCGCGCCGATTACTTCGTTGGCTGCGACGGCGGCAATAGCGCGGTGCGCGCGCAACTCGGTATCAAGCTGCGCGGCGAAGGCCCGATGGCGCAATTCCGCCAGGCCTTGTTCGTTTGCGACGAGTTGTTCGACCTGATGCCCCTTGGCAACGGTCCCGGACGCGGGCGCCACTGGCATGTCGCCGACGACAAGGGCAGTTTTCTCATCATGCAGGACTCGACCCGCCACTGGACCTTGCACTCAGCCGTCGATTCGGACGAGGAAATGAAGCGCATGTTCGAAACAATCGTCGGCGTGCCGGTCAAATACGAAATGCTGTCGTGCAATCCGTGGCGGCAAAACCTGCTGCTGGCGACACGCTATGGCGACGGCCGCGTGTTCATCGCCGGCGACGCCGCGCACCTGGTGATTCCGACCGGCGGCCTCGGCATGAACACCGGCGTCGGCGACGCCTTCGACATTTCATGGAAGCTCGCCGCGGCGCTGCAAGGCTGGGGCGGCCCCAGGCTTCTGCACTCCTATGAAATCGAGCGCCGCCAGGTTGGTGACCGAAATATCGGCGCTTCGCGCTACGCCAACCTTGGCCGGCGCAAATGGCGCTCGATGTGGCGGCCGAACATCCGCGAACACTCGCCCGCCGGGCAGCAGTCGCGCGACATCCTCAAGATGGTCGCCAACGTGGAGCAGCGCAAGACCAACGAGATGATCGGTGCCGAGCTCGGTTACCGCTATGTCGATTCACCCGTCATCATGGACATTCCGGGCGGCCCCGAGCACCTGTTTCGCGAATACCTGCCGACGACCTGGCCCGGAGCGCGCCTGCCGCACGTGTGGCTGGATGACGGCACGGCGATGCAGGATCGCATTCCCAAAGAGGGCTATTGCATTCTTCGCCTGGGCGATGCGCCCCTAGACAGTGCGCCGCTGGAAAACGCCCTGCGCGCACATGGCGCGCCGGTGACCCGCCTCGATGTTCCGGATCGTATTGCGCGCGAAGTCTACGGCCACGATCTCATCCTGCTGCGACCGGACATGCATGTTGTCTGGCGGGGCAGCACGCTGCCCGACGATGTAGCTGTTGTCGCAGCGACGGCGACGGGGCACTGAACCGTTAGAATATTTTTTCCGCCCGAATGTCCGCTATCGACCGCGATATTATTCAACCTGGATGCCGCGCGCCTTGACCACCGGCCCGTAGGCTGCCTGCTGGCGCTTTATCGTCTCGGTGAGTTCCGCTGGAGTGGATCCGATTGACTGCGAACCCATGGCCGCGATTTTCTCGCGCACATCGGGAAGCTGCATGATGCGGCGTGCTTCTGCGGCCAGCTTCGCGACAATGGCCGCCGGGGTGCCAGCAGGCGCGAACAGGCCGGTCCAGAGCAGCATGTCGTAGCCGGGCACGCCCGCTTCGTCCAACGTGGGTATATCCGCCATAGAAGGCACCCGCTTGGTGGTGGTCACCGCCAACGCACGCAGCCTGCCCGCGTTGATCTGCGACACCACCGCGGGCGTGTCGATGATCGTCACCTGGGTGGTGTTGGCGAGCACCGCCGTGGCCGAGGCCGCGCTGCCCTTGAAGGGAATGTGGCGGATGTCGGTGCCCGCCATCTGGTTGAACATCTCCATCGCCACCTGGAAGGAACTGGAACCCGAGCTGTAATTGAGCTTGCCCGCATTGGCCTTGGCATAGGCGATCAGCTCGCGCACATTGTTGGCCGGCACCGAGGGATGAACCGCCATAACCATCGGGAAATCCGCCAGCAGGCTGATGGCGGCAAAGTCCTTGAGCGAGTCGTAGGGCAGTTTGGCGTAGAGCACCGGATTCATGCTCATGCCGCCAGTCGCATTCACCAGCAGGGTATAGCCGTCCGCAGGGGCTTTGGCGACAAACTCGGTGGCGATGATGGAATTCGCGCCCGGCTTGTTGTCAATCACGACCGGCTGGCCGAGGCCTTCCTGCATCTTCGCGGCCACCAGCCGAGCGATGATGTCATTGCCGCCGCCGGGTGGGAATCCCACCACAAAACGGATCGGCTTGTCCGGGTAGGCCTGCGCCAGCGCAGCTCCGGCAGCAAGGCTCAGGGCAAGTGCCGCCGCCCAACGATTCAGATTGATATTCATGCAGCCTCCTTTAAAAACCACTAAAAACGAATCCGCACTGCATCCCGAGCATTGCTCAGCTGCGGTCGGCCTTTCTAAGTCGCGCGGCATAGTCGAGGCCCTTGGCGAGCCGATATACGGTACGTGTGACCGGAACTTCCAGGCCGAGTTCGGCGGCCTTGCGTGCCATGTAGCCAGTCATTGCCTCGAGCTCGGTTTCGCGTCCGGCGGCCACATCCACTGCCATCGAGCCGGCGTGCCGGGTGAGCGGCAATTCCCCCGAGCGGGTCTTTTTCACCAGCGACATCGGATCATAAGGCAGCTTGATGCCTTGCGCCTCGGCCACGCGGATACCCTCGGCGAAAAGTTCGTCGATCAGTTCGCGCACCTCGGCGACCTCGTAGCGCGCCCGGTTCTCGCCGAGCACGATCGCGCCCACCGGATTCATCACGCAGTTGAAGATGAATTTGCCCCAGATCGCGCCGCGCGGATCGGCCGCGACCTTGGTGGGAAGCCCGGTGGCAGTGAACAGATCCCCCAGCCATTGCACCGATTCCACCGGTCCGCGCGCCGGCCCTATCCAGGAATCCTGCCCATGGATGAAGTGATCGACGTGACCCGGGCCGACATAGCGCCCTGCCTCGAAGGACACACCGTGCGCAATATCGAAATCGCACAGCGGTTCGAGCGCCTCCACATTGCCCATGCCGTTCTGGAAGGTCACCAGCAAGGGCCGGCCTTCGAAGAAAGGCAGCAGACCCTGAAAGGCCGCGGCCGTGTACTGCGACTTGACCAGGATGATCACCGCATCAAAGCGCCGCCGGCCCATCTCGGCGGGCGAGGTGAATGCCTCCATCGTGCCTGTGAGCTCGGCCGTCCCGGTGAGCTTCAGGCCCTTCTCGCGGATCGCCGCGACATGTTCGGCATTGGTGTCCAGCACCGCAACATCCGCCTGCGTCGAGGCGTAGGCGGCATAGATGCCGCCAATCGCGCCGGCGCCGACGACGAGGATGGATTGACGTTCGCTCATGCCACCTCCTCGGCACCGGGGCGACCGCCGCGTACTTCTTTGAGGAAGGGCTGGAGCGGGCGCAAGGGTTCAGAGGCTGTAAAAATCAAGCATCGCCGGCATGTAGTCGTTGAGCAGAATGACCTTTTTGCGCCGGATGCGCAGCGCGCCGTCGGCCTCGCGCATCACGGTGTGTTCATAGCGACCGTAAAGCACCTCGGTCTCGCGCGGTTTGGTGCGGAACTGGTGTACCGTCCAGTTCGACAGCACCAGGGCCACACCGTTCTCGGTCGGCGCCACCAGCACATTGCTGATGGCGTGTTGAGTGCGTGGTAACGGCTTTGAGGCGATCGAACGACCGGAGCGCACCCGCCAGACGCGGTCCTCCAGCCCCCCGCGACTGTCGTAGTGGATCAGCGACACCTCCCGCGCCGGATCGGAGGTCTGCTCATGCTCGGATTTCCAGGCCGGTACCCAGTACTGGCAATCGGGCAGGAACAGCGCAAGCCAGTCGTCCCAGCGCTGGCCGTCCAGATAGAGCGCCTCGCGAAACAGCAGTTCGGCGGCCTCGGGCTGCGTCAGGGGCGATACGACGTTCGTCATTTGGCCAGAACCTGTTCGGCACCGGGTGCCGTCGCAGTCGCCGCACCCGGCGCGAGACCCTTTCGCATCAGCCGCAGCCACTCCCGGTAGCCGGAGTGAAACACCGTCTCATCCTGGATGTCGAAGCCGCCCGAGACGCTGGTCTCCGGATGCACGCCGAGTTCCTTCGCGTATTGGTCAGCTCCGCGTTGCATCGCGGTGATGCCGCGCACATAGCCCTGCTGCCACTCCACCTGGCGCGCCCGAAAGCCCGTCTGGCAGTCCTCGTAGGAGGTGGTGTCGTCGGGTGTGGCCAGCCCGGTCGAGTTGAAGAAATCCTCGTATTGGCGGATGCGATGCGCGCGCGCCTCGTCCGGCTCGCCAACCGGCGCGAGACAATAGATCGTCATCTCGGTCCGATCCACCGACAGGGGTCTGATCACACGCAGCTGCAGCGAGGCATTCTCGGCGAACTGTGCATTCGGATAGATGGTGAGGTTGCGGGTGCAGAGCATCCACTGGGCGCGCATCTCGCCCACCCTCGCTCTGACCTCCCCGATGGTGCTCCAGAGGGGCCGCACATCCGGCGCTGCATTGCCGCCCCAGACCATCGCATGACCATATTTGAAGGTATAGCTTCCGCGCACCACGCCGGGCAGGCGATAGTCGTTGAAGTCCAGCGCCTTGAGGCCGTGGCCGGATGCGCCGCTCTTGCGGCGCGACACGATCTCCATGAAGCTCGGGTGCGCCGAGGTCAGGTGGTAAAGATCGACGCAGTTCTCGATCTGCAGCTTCCAGTTGCCCTTGAACACATAGCGCGACACGCCGGGCACCAGCTCCACGCCCTGCGGGCTCTGATCAACCACCATGTCAAGAAAAGCCCGCGCCTCGCCCAGGTGCTCCTCCAGCGGCGGCACCTCCGCGCTCAGGCTGCCGAACAGGATTCCGCGGTACTCGGCAAACTTCGCCAGCGGTACCAGGTTGTGGTCCTGGGCATCGAACGAGGGCGGATAGCAGGCTTGCTTGCGATCCTTGATGTCCACCACCTTGCCGCCCGAATCATAGGCCCAGCCGTGATAGTTACACACGTGGAACCTGGCGCTGCCCCGATCGGTGTGCGCGAGCAACGCGCCGCGATGCCGGCAGGTGTTGATGAAGGCGCCGAGTGCGCCACCGGCATCGCGCGAAACGATCACCGGGCTGCGGCCGATCGCAGTGGTGAAGAAATCATGCGGCTTGGGCACCTGCGATGCCATGCCGAGAAATACCCAAGTGCCCTCGAAGATATGCTTCATCTCGAGTTCGAACACCTCGGGGTCGCGAAAAATATCGCGGTGAACGGAAAATTCGCCCTCGTCGGCTCGATCATCAATCAGCCGGGCGACGTCCTGATACTCCATGAAAGTCCTCCTGCGGAACGGGGAGAAGTGTAAACCCGATCGAAGTGGAGCGATAGGAAAATCAATCCCCCTCCTACCTCCGGGCACACGCCTGCACCCATCTGCATAGCCCCGACGACGAGCTTACGACATCGAGTCCGAGGGCAATTTGCCCTGCAGGAACGCCTACTCCGCTTTTACACCGGTATCGACGATCACCTTGCGCCAGCGCGCGATGTCCTCGAGCACCACGCTGCGCGTTTCCTCGACCGACATCGGTGCCGGATCGGTCGCCAGCGCGGCGAGTCGCTCGACCACGGCCGGGTCCTGCATGATGCGGCGCAGTTCGGCATTCAGCCGCGACACGATCGCCGGCGTTGTTCCGCCCGGGGCGAACACGGTCTGCCACGACCCCGTAACAAAGCCGTCGACGCCGGACTCGAGCATTGTAGGCACATTGGGCAGCAAGGGACTGCGCGTTTTGCCGGTGACCGCCAGCGCGCGCAGTTTGCCGCCGCGCACCAGCGACAGCGAGGCGAACATGCTGGTCATGATGGCGTCCACCTGCCCCGCCGCCACATCGGCCAGCCCCGGACCGACACCCTTGTAGGGCACATGCGTCCACTGGAACTTCGCCTGGCTGCCCAGCAGCACTGCAACGAGGTGCGGCGCGCTGCCGGTTCCGGCCGAGGCGTAATTGAGCTTGCCCGGGTTGTCGCGCGCAAAGCGCAGGAATTCCTGCATCGACTTGAGCTTGTTGCCCTCGCCCAGCGTCAGCAGGTGCGGCGAATACGACAACATACTGACCGGCGCCAGGTCCTTCACCGGATCGAACGGCAGGTTCGGATAAAGCCCGGCACTGATGGTCAATGAACCCAGTTCGATGATCAGCAGCGTATGCCCGTCGGGTGCCGCCCGCGCCACCAGCTCGGCCCCTATCATGCCATTGGCGCCGGCGCGGTTTTCCACGACCACGGGTTGGCCCAGCGCTTCGGACAGTTTGGGCGCGACAATACGTCCCATCAGGTCGACGCCGCCCCCGGCCGGGAACGGCACGATCAGGCGGATCGGTTTGGTCGGGAAGGTTTGTGCCTGAACCGGATGCGTCAAGGCGATTCCTGCAAGCAATACCAAAGCAAAGCCTTTAAAAAACGAACTCATTTTCCATCCTTATTTTGATTGGCCCTGTTTCAAATTGAATCTGGGGCGTGTTGTCATTCCGAGCTTGGCGAGGAATCTGCTTCTGGATTGAGACGACAGCAGATTCCTCGCTACGCTCGGAATGACAGGCAATTTGCGCGACAACTTAATCCGGAACCAGAATCGGTTTGACCGCCTCCCCGGCAAGAATCAGGTCGAAGCCGCGCTGAGCCTCTGACAATGGCAGCACGTGCGAGGCCAGCGGCCGCAGGTCAACCTTGCCCGACTGCAGCAAGGCCTTCATTTGCGTCCAACTGTCCCAGATCCTGCGGCCGTGGATATTGATCATGCGCGGGCACTTCAGCAACCAGAACGTGAAATCGACGGCAATCGCCTGCGGCGGCGCGCCGACCAGGCGAAAATCCCCGCCCTTGGTCAGGCATTCGAACACGTTGCGAAAGCCCGCCTCGGTACCAGAGTATTCGATGCCGGCATCGACGCCGTCGCCGCCGGTCATGTCACGCACCAGCTTGGGCAAATCCTCGGCCAGCGGATCGACGCAACGATCCGCGCCGAGCAAGGCCGCGGTCTTGCGGCGCAGCGGATTGGGGTCGCAGGCAATGATCAGGCTCGCACCCAGCGCGCGCGCGGCGGCAATATTCATCAGGCCTATCGGCCCGCAGCCGTTGACGAGCACGGTCTGGCCGGCTACGCCCGATCCTTCGAGGCTGGCGTGTACCGCGATGCCGAACGGCTCCTGCATCGCGGCAATTTCATGCGGCAGGTCAGGCGCATTGACCCAGGCGATGCGCGCGGGCACCACGACATACTCGGCAAAACCGCCGTCAAAGTCGATGCCCGGATAAAGCGTCGTGGTGCAAAGGTGGGCGCGGCCCGATGTGCATTGTTTGCAGGTGCCGCAAAACACGTGCGACTCGAGGCTGACCCTGTCGCCGGCCTTCAAGATCGTGACGCCCGCTCCTAGCGCATCGATGACGCCGCTCACCTCGTGTCCCATGACGCAGGGAAGCTTCATGCGTCTTGCCATGCGCGGCGCCCACTTGTAGATCTGCATGTCGGTGCCGCAAATGCCCGCCGCGCCGACCTTGATGCGGATCTCGTCCGGCCCGGGCTCGCGCATTGCGACATCGCGCATCGCGATGCCGCCCTCAATTGCCTCCACCTTGCACAGTGCGCGCATGGCCCTGCCCCTAAATGTGGAATATGTCGACCGGACCGACCAGCTTGTCGTCAATCATGATGATTTTCTTTTGCACGATTTTCAACGCGCCCGCCTCTTCGCGCAGACTGTAGTCGTAGGAGCCGCTGCGCGTAATGCCGCCGTGCATGCCGTAGGAATGCACGATCCAGCTGGCGCGCGCCTCGAACCTGCCACCTGCAGCGCCCTTCACCACCACGCCGCCGACGACGTGCGTGGTGCGCGCCATCGGTACCGAGGCGAAAGAGTCGCCGGTTTCGATGCGAAAAACGCGGTCCTCGAGGCTCGCCCTGCCCTTGAGGTAAAGCAGGTTGAGGCCCAGTTCAGGTTCGCCGGTGACCTCGTATTCGCTGGTCCAGGCCGGCATCCAGAACACCGCGTCCTCGGCGTACAGCGCCAGCCAGTCCTGCCACTTCTTGTCATCGAGCAGGCTGGCCTCGAGATAGACGAGGTCCTCGATGCGACTGCGTAGCGCCGTGCTGCTCACACCCGCTCTCCGGCGAGCATGCGTTCCTTCCAGAAGCGGTAAAAGCCGTGGTACAGCGCCTCGTGGTCCCAGTTGGCGTTCATGGTCTGCGGCACCAGGCCGATTTTCGCGCCATCGGTGTCCTCGGCGTCGTGACGGATCGCGCCCATGCCGCGGGCGAAGTCATTCCACTGCGCCGCGCGCGCATAGCCTCCGGTGTGTGTGGCTTCCAGCGCGGCGAGGTCGTCGGAACTGGCCATGCCGGTGGTGAGGTAAAAGTCCTCGAACTTGCGCAGGCGCGCGGCGCGCGCATCGGCCGGTTCGCCCACCGGCGCAATGCAGCGCACGGTGATTTCGCAAACGCCGGGCGCGACCGGGTTGAGCGTGCGTATCTGCGACGAGGGATTGTCCATGATGAAGGCGTTCGGAAACACATAGAGGTTGCGGCCGCGGTTGAGCATCCATTCGATGCGCTCGGGCGGGAAGGCCTTGTCGAGCCGTTCCTTTTGCCGCCACAACGGATGCTTGGTCGGGTCGGCGCGCTTGGCCCAGATGCCAAGGTGACCGTTGCCAAAATCATAGGAGCCGGACTCGACGTCGCCCATAATGCGGCCCGACTCGGTACGCTGCATGCCGCCAAGATTGTGCTTGGCTTCGCGCTGCGCCACGGTGGCGCCGAACACGCGATGCACGGTCGAGACGTGATAACCGTCGACGCCGTTCTCCGCCTGCAGCTTCCAGTTGCCCAGCACCGTGTAAGTCGAGGCACCGGGAATGACTTCGAGGCCCTGCGGCGACTGGTCGGCAAGCAGGTCGATCCAGCTGGTCGTTCCGGTCAGCCAGTCCTTGAGCGGCGGGACATCGGCCTTGAGGCTGGCGAAAATGAAACCGCGGTAAGACTCGACGCGCGCGATGGGTGTCAGCCCGAACTGGTCCTTCAAAGCGGGGGCGGTATAGGCGCCGCTGTCCTCGTTCTTGATCTTGACACAGCGGCCGTCCTGGTCGAAGGTCCAGCCGTGGAAGCGGCAGGTGATGAGATTGGCGCGGCCGTGTTCGAGCGGCAGCAGCGTCGCAGCGCGGTGGGCGCAGGCGTTGATGAAACCGCCTATGCCGCCGTCTTTTTTTCGCAGCAGGAATACCGGCTGACGGCCGATGCGCGTCGAGAAATAATCGCCCGACTTCGGGATCTGGCTTTCGTGCGCCAGGAATACCCAGCCGCCTTCAAAAAACAGCGCCACTTCCGCCTCGAAAATATCGGCATCGGAATAGATCGCGCGATCGACGCGAAAACGCCCCTCGCGCTCGTCGATCATTGCCGCTATGCGGTCGGACATCAACATCAACTCCTCCTTGTCTTGCGTCGTCTTGTACCGAGGCTCGCGCAACCGGCTTGCGGCGCTTCGGTGCGTGTTGCGTGTTGCGCGCTGCGC
>CAYLPI010000008.1:0-15751 GCA_964385505.1 uncultured Bordetella sp. | reverse complement strand
TGCGCGCTGCGCTGTGGACGGTGCCCACCCGGACTGAAGCAACGCGGTCAGGGGTACCGACCCCCGCCATGATATCGCCGCCGGCCTGACATTGAAACGAATTCCGTCTGGCGTGCGTCTCCAGGCGCATCGTCGATTGCATGCAGAATCAACCCGAAATGGCCCGCTTGGCCTCTGCGGCATCGACTGGAAAGCCACGCCTGGCGCGGCGAGACGGGGAATTCGCCGAATACTTTCGGCGCCCGTCGAGCGGCTTTGGCCTGTCGGCCAAAGCGCGCCCTGCAAGGGTTTCCAGCCGATGTACGAACGAAAACGCCGTGGCCAAGACCTAGGCCTTGATACCTGTGGGCAGCATCTTGTCCGGAATCAGGCAGCCTTTGCGGGCACGGTGCAGGATGTGCTTTTTCAGGTCGGCGCCGCTGACGATGGAGGACTTCTCCTTGCCGCTGCGCGACAGGCCGGTGACGGTGACCGACTTGGCGCCGCAAAAGCCGACGGCAGTCATTTTCTCGCCCTCATCGAGCCCCATCAGCACCACGCCGCGACCGCGCGCCATTTCCTTCAACTCATCGACTGCGAACAACAGCATGCGGCCTTTTTCCGACAAGGTCACCGCCATCTCGGCATTTTTGGGCAGCGCCGCCGGACGCAGCACCGTCTCGCCCTCTTGCAACGTCATGAAGGCCTTGCCGGCACGGATGCGCGTCAGCAATTCTTCGGCGTTGACGACAAAGCCGTAGCCGGCCGAACTGCCGACGAGGTACCGCCGTCCGGGCTGGGCATCGACCACATGGGCGATGCGCGCGCCGGCAGCCAGTTCAACCAGCGAGGTCAGCGGCACGCCGTCGCCTTTGCCGCCGGGAATGTCGCCGGCGGCAATGCCGAACGAGCGCCCGGTGGAGTCGATCATGGCGATCTGGTGTATCGAACGCGTCTCGAAGCTCGCGTATTCGGCGTCGCCGTCCTTGTAGGTCACGCCGGCGAGGTCGAGACCGTGGCCCTGGCGGGAGCGCACCCAGCCGTTTTTCGACACGATCACCGTCAGGGCCTCGTCCACGACCTGGCGCTCGATGACCGCGCGACCGGCTTCTTCGATGACGGTACGGCGCGCATCGCCGTATTTCTTCGCGTCATCGCGGATTTCCTTGACGACGAGTTTTTTCAGCAGGCCTTCGTCACCGAGCAGCTCCTTCAATTCCTTGCGCTCGACGTTGAGGGTCTTCAATTCCTGCTCGATCTTGATGCCTTCGAGCCGCGCCAACTGGCGCAGGCGGATTTCCAGTATGTCCTCGGCCTGTACGTCGCTCAACTTGAACGCCGCCATCAACCCGGGCTTGGGGTCGTCCGAATTGCGAATGACCTTGATGACCTTGTCGATGTTGAGGAATACGATGTGGCGGCCTTCGAGGATATGGATGCGTCGCTCGACCTGACCGAGCCTGTGCTCGGTGCGGCGCCTGACCGTGGCGAGCCGGAACGACACCCACTCCTCGACCATCAGCCTGATGTTCTTGCGTTGCGGCTTGCCGTCGAGGCCGATCGTCACCATGTTGACGGGGAAATTTTCCTCGAGCGAGGTGTGCGCCAGCAGCAGGCGCATGAACTCCTCCGGATCCTGTTTGGAGCTGCGCGGCTCGAGCACCAGGCGCACGCGATTGCTTTTGTCCGATTCGTCGTTGACCTTTTCCAGCGAACCGAGGATCAACTGCTTGAGGTTGGCCTGGGTGGCCGAGACCTTGCCGCCTTTTTCGCGCGGCTTGGGATTGGTCAGTTCCTCGATCTCCTCCATGACACGCATCGACGAGGTGGTCGGTGGCAGCTCGTACACCACCACCTGCCACTGGCCGCGGGCGAGGTTTTCCAGTTTCCAGCGGCAGCGCGCGCGCAGCGAACCACGGCCGCTCGAATAGGCGTCGAGGATGGCTTGCTGCGGGCTGATGATTTGTCCGCCGCCGGGAAAGTCCGGCCCCTGAATGATGCCCATCAGCGCTTCGTTGCCGATATTCGGACGGTTGATCATCGCCACCGCGGCGTCGGCCACCTCGCGCAGATTGTGCGGCTGCAGCTCGCAGGCCATGCCGACGCCGACGCCCGAAGCGCCGTTCAGGAGCAGCATCGGCAGTCGCGCCGGCAGCAGTTCGGGTTCTTTCAACCTGCCGTCGTAGTTGGGAATGAAATCGACCGTGTCCTGGTCGATTTCCGACAACAACAAGTCGGCGATCGGCGTCAGCCGCGCCTCGGTGTAACGATAGGCTGCGGCCGAGTCGCCGTCCTGCGTGCCGAAGTTGCCCTGGCCGTCGATGAGCGGATAGCGCAGCGAAAAATCCTGCGCCATGCGTACCAGCGCCTCATACGTCGAAACATCACCGTGCGGGTGGAACTTGCCCAGCACCTCACCAACGATGCGCGCCGACTTGGTGTGCTGCACGCCGGACTTGAGGCCCAGCTCGTTCATCACGTACAGGATGCGCCGTTGCACCGGCTTCTGGCCGTCCTCGATGTTAGGGATGGCGCGCCCGCGCACCACGCTCATTGCATAAGTCAGGTAGCTGCGCTCGGCGAAGGTCCCCATGTCGATGAAATCGCCGTCGCTACCGGAACCGGGCGTGCCCACCGAAGCCGCACCGCCGCCCCCCCCGCCCACACCTGCCGCAGCGGCAAACAAGTCGAGCGTATCGTCATCGGCCTTTTTCGCCGTCTTGGTCCGGGTTGCGCTCATACGTCGGCCTCGACCCGGTCACCGTTTTCTTCCATCCACGCACAGCGTCGCTCGGATTCCTTTTTCGACATCAGCATGTTGAACAGCTCAAACGTTTTTTCCTTGTCGTCTATGCGCACCTGCAGCAGCCGGCGGGTGTCCGGGCACAGCGTGGTCTCCCACAATTGCTCCGGATTCATTTCACCGAGGCCCTTGAAGCGCTGCGTCTGCATCGCGTCGGGCTTGACGCCCTCGTCGATGGCGCGCTCGCGCAGCGAACGCAATTCCTCGTCGTCGATGGCATAGACCTTCTTGCCCGGGCGCTTGCCGTGGGCCGGGATATCGAGCTTGTACAGCGGCGGGCAGGCGACATAGATGTGCCCGCCGGCGATGAGCTTCGGGAAATGGCGGTAAAACAGCGTCAGCAACAGCACCGCGATGTGCGCGCCGTCGACGTCGGCGTCGGTCATCGACGCAATCTTGCCGTAGCGCAGGCCGGACAAATCCGGCGTGTCATCCTCGCCGTGCGGATCGACGCCTATCGCCACCGCGATGTCGTGAATCTCGGCGTTGGAGAACAACAGGTCGCGCTTGACCTCCCACGAGTTGAGCGCCTTGCCGCGCATCTTGTAAATCGCCTGGAAGCGCTTGTCGCGCGCCTGCTTGGCCGAGCCGCCGGCCGAATCGCCCTCAACCAGGAACAATTCATTGTCACCGAGGCTGATCGACTCGCAGTCGGTGAGTTTTTCCGGCAGCATCACCACACTCGATGACTTCTTGCGTTCGACCTTGGTCACCGAGCGGCTGCGTTCCACCGCCTGGCGTATGACCAGTTCGGCGATTTTGCGGCCGTAATCAACATGGCTGTTGAGCCACAGCTCGAACGGGTCACGCACCATGCTCGACACCAGCTTCAGCGCGTCGCGATTGGACAGCTTTTCCTTGGTCTGGCCGTGGAACTGCGGCTCCAGCACTTTCGCCGACAGAAAATAAACGGTGCGCGACCAGACGTCGTCCGATTGCAGCTTGATGCCGCGCGGCATCATGTTGTGGTGCTCGGCAAAGGCCTTCACCGCCTCGAATATGCCGTCGCGCAAGCCCGCTTCGTGCGTGCCGCCGGCCGGGGTCGGAATCAGGTTGGCATACGACTCGCCGAAGCCCTTGGTCTCATCGACCAGAGCAAAGGCCCATCCGGCGCCCTCACCGACGGCGAAGCCGTTGGCTTCCTGCACGTATTTTTCACCGTCAAAAATCGGCGCGACGGGCTCGGCATCGGCGAGCAAGTCCTTGAGATAGCCCTTCATGCCCTCGGGATAACTCCAGGTGCGCGATACCGTCTCCTGACCTTCGCGCGCGCCCTCAATGTTCAGGGTTACTGCGACACCGGGCAACAACACCGCCTTGGAACGCACGATGCGCTCGAGTTCGGGCATCGATACCTTGCCGCTGTCAAAGTATTTCTTGTTCGGCCAGATGCGCAGCAGCGTGCCGTTGACATCCTTGGGCGATGCACCGGTACGTTTGAGTTTTTCGGCGACAACGCCATCGGCAAACGCCATCTTGTGCACGCCGCCCTCGCGCCGCACCTCGACCTCGAGCCTTGTCGCGAGCGCGTTGGTCACCGACACGCCGACGCCGTGCAGGCCGCCAGAGAATTTGTAGGCGGCGTCCGCCTCGGTCTTGGAGAACTTGGCGCCGGCGTGCAACTCGGTGAACACCAGTTGCACCGTGGGAATCTTTTCTTCCGGGTGCATGCCCACAGGAATGCCGCGGCCGTTGTCCGACACGCTGACCGAACCGTCGCGGTGGCAGGTGACGTCGATGCGTGTGGCATGGCCGCCGAAAGCTTCGTCGGCGGCGTTGTCTATTGCTTCCTGGATGATGTGGGTCGGGTCGGTGGTGCGGGTGTACATGCCCGGAAGGCGCTGTACCGGCTCGATGCCGCGCAGCTTGGTGACTGATGCTTCGTCGTATTTCTTTGTTGCCATGGTGTGCTAAAGCAATTCCTGGATGAGTCGCGCCAGCGGGTCCATTCCCTCTCCTCTCTGCGTGGGAGAGGGGCCGGGGATGAGGGAGGCGCTCGGAGAGCGGCTACCGCCAGTTTGCGAAAGGCCGCATTCTACAGCCTATGTCCGGCCCAACCACAGCACCACACCCTGTCCAGCAGCATGTCCGCTTGCAAAACAAGCACTTAGCAAATAACCGCCGGTCGGCGCTTCCCAATCCAGCATCTCGCCGGCACAAAATACCCCGGGCAGGCCTTGCAGCATCTGGTGTGCATCCAAAGCCGTGAATTCGACGCCACCGGCGCTGCTGATGGCTTCATCGAGTGGCCGGGCCGCCGCGAGAGTCAAGGGCAAATTCTTGATTACATTGGAAAGTTTTAGCATGTCCTGAAAGTCTGCCTTGCCGGCAAGTTCGCGCAACAGGCCCGCTTTGACGCCGGTAAGGCCGGCGCGGCTTTGCAGGTGACTGGACTGGGAACGTGCGCCGCGCGGATGCTCGAGGGCTTTGAGCAGGCGTTCCGCCGTCCAGTCGGGTGCAAGATCAAGCCGTACCTGCACCGCGCCATCCGCCGTTATGCTGTCACGCAGGCCGGCACTCAAGGAATAGATCAGACTACCCTCCACGCCACTTTGCGTGATGACAAATTCGCCGCGGCGCCCCGACTTTGCACCGCCGGTGGCCAGCGTCACCGGCTTGACCGGCTGCCCGACAAAACGCGTTCGAAAGTGTTCGCTCCAGCCGCCGGCGACGTTGAAGCCGCAATTGGCGGGCTGCAGTGGCTGTACCGCGACGCCGTGTGCCCGCAGCAGGTCGGTCCACGCCCCGTCTGAACCGAGGCGCGCCCAACTGCCGCCGCCCAGCGCCAGCACGGTGGCATCGGCGCGCACCGTCTTTTCACCCTGCGGCGTGGCAAAGCGCAGCGCCGCATCCGCTGTCCAACCCTGCCAGCGATGGCGCACATGAAAACGCACGCCGCCGGCGCGCAGGCGATGCAACCACGCGCGCAGCAGCGGCGCCGCCTTCAGATTGACCGGGAAAACGCGACCGGAACTGCCGACAAAGGTGTCTATGCCCAAGCCGTGCACCCACTGGCGCAAGGCCTGCGGATCAAAATCCTCGAGCAAGGACGCCACTTCGGCACTGCGTTCGCCGTAACGCCCTACAAATGCGTGATGCGCCTCTGAATGCGTCAAATTCATGCCGCCCTTGCCTGCCAGCAGGAACTTGCGCCCGACCGAGGGCATCGCGTCATAGACATCGACGCGAACGCCGGACACGGACAACACTTCTGCGGCCATCAATCCGGCGGGTCCGCCGCCGATGACGGCGACGGTCGCACTTGCCCTGGCTGCTACCGTGTTGTCCACCTCTTTTGCCCTCTCTCAAATGAAAATCGGCACATGATGCGTGCCGATTTTCATTGTACCTGCGAGCCCAGGGCCCAGGGCCCGGGGCCAGCGGCCAGCGACGAAGATCAGTTGACCTTGATATTCGCTTCCTTGATCAGCTTGCCGTACTTGACCATCTCGGCTTTGACAAACGTGCCCAACTGTTCCGGCGTGCCCGACACCGCCTCGACGCCCAGGTCGGCGAATTTTTTCTTCAGGTCGGGGTCTTGCATCACCTTGACCAGGTCGGCGTGGAATTTGTCCAGAATCGGCTTGGGCGTGCCGGCGGGCATGAAAATACCCCACCAGTTGACCCCCACCAGACCGGGCACCGATTCGGCGCAGGGCGGCAGATCGGGCAGGATGGAGTAGCGCTCGGCACCGGTCACGCACAGGGCGCGAATGCGTCCGGACTTGATGAAAGCCATCGCCGGCAGCGAGTCGGAGAAAATGTACTGGATATGTCCGGCAACCAGGTCCTGTACGCCGAGAATGCCGCCCTTGTAGGGCACTTCCACCGCCTGCGCCTTGGTGATGATCTTGAACATTTCGCCGGCAAGATGCGACAGGCTGCCCGGTCCGCTGGTGCCATAATTGAGCTTGTTGGCCCCGGCCTTGGCCAGCGTCGCCAGTTCACCTGCAGATTTGACATTGACACTCGGATTGACGACCAGCACGTTGGGGCCGGTGGCGATAATCGAGATCGGCACGAAATCCTTCTCGACATCGTAAGGCACCTTGGACAGCAGCGGGTTGACCGCAGCCGGACCGATGTTGCCGACGACAAAGCTGTACCCATCGGCCGGTTGGCGCGCCGCGAACTCCATGCCGATCGAGCCGGCGGCGCCGGGCTTGCTCTCGACGATAACCTGCTGCCCCCACAACTCGGACAGCTTCTGGCCGACGATGCGCGACATCAGGTCGGAGCTGCCGCCAGGCGGGTAGGTCACAATGAGTTTGACCGGCTTGGTGGGATAAGTCTGTGCTACGAGCGGTGTCGCCGCAGCGAGCACTGCCAGGGCTGTCGCAGCCCTGACCAGGGTACCGAATTTCATTTGAAGCCTCCTTGTTGGTGTTTCATGTGGTGTCTGTTGCCGTCTGTTGCCGTGCGTGCGGACTCAACTGGCGGACCGCTGTGCAAACAGCGTGGATTTTACCTGAACGGCCACGGACCACCAGTAACACTGTCGTCACCGCCCGCCGCCCTGCAACGCACCGGCATTGCGTGCTGCGGCCTATGGTAACGTTGGGTAACGTTGTGCAATGCTGACCGGCGGTTCCTGAAACAATCTCACCTGAAAGCGCCATCGCATGTCCATCAACTGGTTTCCGGGTCACATGGTCAGGGCCGTCGACAAGGCCAAGAAAGCCATGGCCGATCACGATGTCGTGATCGAGGTGCTCGACGCCCGCTGCCCCATGGCCAGTTCGAATCCGGCCATACAAAAAATGCGCGAGCTGCGGCAGCGCCCCTGCCTGCGCGTGCTCAACAAGGCCGACGCCGCTGACACCGCAGTGACGCGCGACTGGCTGGATTTTTACAACGCGCAGCCGACCACGCGTGCCATCGCCATATCGTGCAAAAAGCCGGGCGACGCGGCCAAGGTCATTGCCGAGGCGCAGGCCCTCGCACCGCACCGCACCGGCAAGCTCAAGGCGCTGCGCATGTTGATCATGGGCGTGCCCAACGTCGGCAAATCGACGCTGATCAATGCGCTGATGAAAAAGCGTACGGCCAAGGTCGGCGATGAACCGGCGGTCACCAAGCTCTTGCACCGCTACGATTTGTCCAGCACCGCCTGGCTCACCGACACGCCGGGGCTGATGTGGCCGCGCATCAAGCACGAGAGCGACGGCCTGATGCTCGCCGCGAGCAACATGGTCGGCACCGGCGCCTACATTGATTCCGAAGTATCGGTGTTTCTCGCCGACCTGCTGCTCGTGCGCTACCCGCAGGCGCTGATGGCGCGCTACGGCTTTCCGGCGGAACAGGCTGTCACGGACGGACAGGCGCAGGATGGTGTTGCCCTGATCGAGGCCATCGCCGTGAAGCGCGGCTATTTGCTCAAGGGCGTCGGACCCGATTTCGAAAAGGCCGCGCTGACGCTGCTGGCCGACTATCGCAGCGGCGCGCTGGGACGCATCAGCCTGGAGACGCCGGATACGCGGGCGGCGATGGTGGCCGCAGCCGTCGCGGCGGATGCTGAAAAAGCAGCGGCGAAGGCGGCCTCGGCCTAGCAGGCTTTACGGCTTGGCCTCAGACCGCGCGCGCGACGCCCGGGTCGGCGGCGAACAAGCCCTCCATTTCACGGCGGATCTTGTATGCAGGCAGTGTCTCGTCGATGGCGACATCGGCCCAGGTGAGCGACTGACCCTGTTTCACCGGACGCAGCAGCCTGACTTCGTGCGCCAGGCCGAGCGGCAGGCCGCCCAGCGCGATGGATTTTTTCGCCTGGAACAATTTGCCGTGCACCGTGTAGCCGCCCTCGCCGTCGAGCATTTCGCCGGCCTTGAGATCGCGTTTGGCGGTGGCCACCACGTCGGCGTTGAAGCAGGTCGCCGCGCCCGTTGACTCACCACGCAGGCCGACCGACGCAACCGAGATGCCGACTTCGAGGCCGATCAGGTGCCAGCGCTTGTACAGGCAGGCGTAACGCCCCGACGGGTCGGTGCGCACCATGTATTCCTTGAAGCAGTTGCGAATGTATTCGGTGTCGCCCTCGAACACGACAAACACGCCGAAGCGGATGTCATAGGGAATGACCCGTCCGTCTTTTTCCAGCGAGGAAATGACCTCGACCTGTCCCTTCTGGTGCAGCACACCGCCCTCGCCGATCGGGCGACAGACAAAGGGAATGTCATCGACCGAGGCCGCCGGGTAGGTCAGACCGTCCGGCGGCGCTACGAGGCCGGTGGCATTGCACACCGCCGTGCTCTCTATTGCCGGCTTGGAGCCATCGAGAAAAGAGTTGAACATTTTCGGATTGAGGCCGCCGGTCCTGGCCACTTCGGGCGCCAGTCCGTAATGGCCCCACACCGTCTCGGGTGTCGATTGCGCAAAGTGCGGCAGCCACTTGTGGCCGCGGCCTGCCGCCACCACCGGAAAGCCCGCAGCGCGCGCCCAGTCCACCAGTTCGCAAATCAGCGCCGGCTGATCGCCATAGGCAAGACTGTAGATCACACCGGCCGCGGCAGCCTTGCGCGCCAGCAGCGGCCCGCAAAACGCATCGGCTTCTACCGTGACATTGACGACATGCTTGCCGTTGGCAAAGGCGTACAGGCAGTGCTCGACCGCGGCAATCGGGTTGCCGGTGCACTCGACAATGATGTCCACACCCGGATGACGCACCAGCGCCTGCCAGTCCTCGCCAAGATGGGTATTGCCTTTTGCCAGGGCATCATCGAGAGAACTTGCCGCGCATTGCGCCGGCTTCCAGCCGACGCGCTCAAGATTGGCTTTGGCGGCTGCCGGCACGAGGTCGGCGATGCCGACGAGGTGCAGGCCCGGCGTCTTCGGCACCTGTGCCAGATACATCGCACCAAACTTGCCGGCGCCGATGAGGCCGACGCGCAGGGGCCGGCCCTCGGCCGCGCGTTGCTGCAGCTTGCTGTACAGATTCATGCCTCTCCTCCGGAAGGGCAATTAACTGGAAAGCGCCGCCAGGCGGGCGTTTTCAGCCATTGCGCAGGCTATTTTTTTGGACCCTGCAGCGGTGGGGACGGGGTCTTGGTGACGATCTGGAAGAACACTTCGTCCTGCTTGACCATGCCCAGTTCGTAGCGCGCGCGCTCTTCTATCGCCTCGGACCCTTGCTTCAGGTCGCGCACCTCGGCATCCAGCGATGTGTTGCGCACCACCAGTTTTTCGTTGCGGTTTTTTTGCTCGCTGACCTGGCGGTCGATGTCCCAGACCTTGATCCAGCCGCCCTTGCCCAGCCAGAGCGGGTACTGGATCAGCACGATCAGGCATGCAAATATGCCGGCTAGGACTTTCATGTCCCTAGCAGGCCGTTGGCGAGTGCAAACAAAGACAGGAACATTTGCAACTGTTATGCATAGCGCCCTCGCAACGGTCTCCGATGTGGGGGGGCAAATGGGGCATCGCCCCCTTGCTCCAATACCACTTACCTCAACTGGTAAAACGCCTCACGACCCGGATAGCTGGCGGCATCGCCAAGGTCTTCCTCGATGCGCAGCAACTGGTTGTATTTGGCCACGCGATCGGAGCGAGACAGCGAGCCGGTCTTGATCTGCAGCGCGTTGGTGCCGACGGCGATATCGGCGATGGTGGTGTCTTCGGTCTCGCCGGAGCGGTGCGATATGACCGAGGTATACCCGGCGCGCTTGGCCATCTCGATCGCGGCGAAGGTCTCGGTCAGCGTGCCGATCTGGTTGACCTTGATCAGGATGGAATTGGCGACGCCAAGCTGTATGCCCTCGCGCAATATCCTGGTATTGGTGACGAACAAGTCGTCACCGACCAGTTGCACCTTGCGCCCGAGGCGCTCGGTCAGCGTGCGCCAGCCCTCCCAGTCGTTCTCGGCCATGCCGTCCTCGATGCTGATGATCGGGTACTTGTCGGCCAGCGTGGCGAGATAGTCGACAAACTCGCCCGAACTCAATTGCAGGTTCTCGCCACCGAGCACATAGCGTCCGTCTTTGTAAAACTCCGAACTGGCGCAATCGAGGCCCAGCACGACGTCGGTGCCGGCCTGATAACCGGCCTTGTCGATGGCTTCGAGGATGAGATCGAGCGCGGCGGCATGGCTCGGCAGGTTGGGCGCAAAGCCGCCTTCGTCGCCAACGGTGGTCGGCATGCCTTTGCCGTCGATGAGTTTTTTCAGCACCTGGAATATCTCGGCGCCGCAGCGCACGGCCTCGCGAAAGCTCTGCATCCCGGTCGGGATGATCATGAACTCCTGCATGTCGAGGCTGTTGTTGGCGTGCGCGCCGCCGTTGATGACATTCATCATCGGTACCGGCATCTGCATTGAACCCGAGCCGCCGAAATAGCGGTACAGCGGCAGGCCGCACTCCTCGGCCGCAGCCTTGGCCACCGCCATCGACACCGCAAGCATAGAATTGGCGCCCAGGCGCGCCTTGTTCTCGGTGCCATCGAGATCGATGAGGATGCGGTCGATGAAGCTCTGCTCGACTGCATCGAGGCCCATGATGGATTCGGAAATCTCGGTATTGATGTGCTCGATCGCCGTCAGCACGCCCTTGCCGCCGTAGCGACCGGCATCCTTGTCGCGCAACTCCAGCGCCTCGCGACTGCCGGTGGAAGCGCCCGAGGGCACGGCGGCGCGCCCCATCACGCCCGACTCGAGCAGGACATCGGCTTCCACCGTCGGGTTGCCGCGCGAATCGAGAATTTCCCTTGCCACCACATCGACTATCGAGCTCATGGTTCAGCCTCTTGTATGTATGTTATATGTCGTCGCTTAAAGCTGTTGTTCCGCCAGTCCCCGGCCTTTCACCAGCGCATCGAGGGCTTTGAGTGTTTCGAGCAGGGGCTTCATCAGCCCGAGCGGCCAGGCATTGGGTCCGTCGGCCAAGGCCTTGGCCGGGTCCGGGTGGGTTTCCATGAACAAGCCGGCAATACCGGCGGCGACCGCGGCGCGCGCCAGCACCGGCACGAACTCGCGCTGGCCGCCGCTGGAGGTACCCTGCCCGCCGGGCAACTGCACCGAGTGCGTGGCGTCAAACACCACCGGGCAGGCGGTGTCGCGCATGATGGCGAGCGAACGCATGTCGGAAACGAGGTTGTTGTAACCGAATGACACGCCGCGCTCGCACACCAAGATGTTGTCGGTGCCGCTCGCCTCGCGCGCCTTGTCGACGACGTTTTTCATGTCGCCGGGGGCGAGAAACTGGCCCTTCTTGATGTTCACCGGCTTGCCGGCGCGGGCGACGGCGTGGATGAAATCGGTCTGGCGGCACAAAAACGCCGGCGTCTGCAGCACATCGACGGTGGCGGCGACGGCGGCGATTTCGTCAATCGCATGCACATCGGTCAGTACCGGCACGGCCAGTTGCTTTTTGACGTCGGCAAGAATCTCCAGGCCCTTGTCCATGCCGAGGCCGCGGTAGGATTTGTCCGAGCTGCGGTTGGCCTTGTCGTAGGACGACTTGTAGATGAAGGGCACACCGACCGCGGCGCAGATTTCCTTCAACTTGCCGGCCGTGTCGAAGGCCATGTCGCGCGATTCGATGACGCAGGGACCGGCGATGAGGAACACCGGCTGGTCCAGTCCGGCTTCGAATCCACACAGTTTCATTACGCCACCGCGGACAGGGGCTGTGCCGTCGCGCCTTTCTGGTGCGCGAGTGCTGCTTCGACAAACGACTTGAACAGCGGATGGCCGTCGCGCGGCGAGGACGAAAACTCCGGATGGAACTGGCAGCCGATGAACCACGGGTGGGACGGCAGCTCGACCATTTCACACAGTGTCTCGCCGCCGCTCTTGACGCGGGCGCGCGCCGACACCACCATTCCCGCCGCCTCGATGCGCGGCAGGTAATGGTTGTTAACCTCGTAACGATGGCGATGCCGCTCGTTGATGACTTTGCCGCCGTAAATGCGCTCGACCTGGGTGTCGGGCACGACATCGGCCGGCTGTGCACCAAGGCGCATGGTGCCGCCAAGGTCGGAATTGGCGTCGCGCGTCTCGGCCTTGCCGTCCTTGTCGCGCCACTCGGTGATCAGCGCCACCACCGGTTGCGGCGTGGCAGGATCGAACTCGGTGCTGTTGGCCTCGGCGAGGCCGGCGCAGTGGCGCGCATGCTCGATCACCGCCAGTTGCATGCCAAGGCAGATGCCGAGGTAGGGAATCTTGTTTTCGCGCGCGTACTGGATGGCCTTGATCTTGCCTTCGACCCCGCGCACGCCAAAGCCACCCGGCACCAGCACCGCATCGATGCCGAACAACGAATCAACCAGGCCGGAGCGCTCGATCTCCTCCGAATCGACATAGCGTATGGTGACCTTGCACTTCGTATGTATGCCGGCGTGCAGCAGCGCCTCGTTCAGCGACTTGTAGGAGTCGGTCAGATCGACGTACTTGCCGACCATGGCGATGGTGATCTCGTGCTGCGGATGCTCCAGCGCCTCGACCAGGCGCTTCCATACCTTGAGGTCGGCCGGGCGCGCCAGCAGGTGCAGCTTGTGGCAGACGATCTCATCGAGCATCTGCTGGTGCAGCATGTAGGGAATCTTGTAAATCGAATCAACGTCCCAGACCGAAATGACGGCATTGACCGGCACGTTGGTGAAGAGCGCAATTTTGCGCCGCTCGTCCTCCGGAATGGGCCGGTCGGAGCGGCACAGCAGGGTGTCCGGCTGGATGCCGATCTGGCGCAATTCCTTGACCGAATGCTGCGTCGGCTTGGTCTTGATCTCGCCGGCCGAAGCAATGTAGGGCACCAGCGTCAGGTGGACGTAGCAGGTGTTCTCGGAGCCGAGTTCCATGCCCATCTGGCGGATGGCTTCGAGAAAAGGCAGCGACTCGATGTCACCGACCGTCCCGCCGACCTCGACGATGGCCACATCGGCACCCTCGCCGCCCCTGGCGATGAAGGTCTTGATTTCGTCGGTGATGTGCGGGATGACCTGGACGGTGCGGCCGAGGTATTCCCCGCGGCGCTCCTTCTTGATCACGCTCTCGTAGATCTGGCCGGTGGTGAAGTTGTTGGCCTTGCGCATGCGAGCCTTGCTGAAGCGCTCGTAGTGGCCAAGGTCCAGGTCGGTCTCTGCGCCATCCTCGGTGACAAACACCTCCCCGTGCTGAAACGGGCTCATGGTGCCCGGATCAACGTTGATATAGGGGTCCAGCTTGATGTTGGTGACTTTGAGGCCGCGGGATTCGAGAATCGCGGCGAGAGAAGCGGCGGCTATGCCTTTCCCCAGAGAGGAAACAACACCACCGGTAACGAAAACGTATTTAGTCATGTGCCTACAGGCAGTAGGGATGACGGAGTCTACAGGAAATCGACGCCGGCCTCAATGCCAATACCGCACGAGCGCTTGAAAAATGCCTGCGCCTGCCGGTGCGTCAGACCACGCCCATGTTGATGGTTTTGATCGATTCGACGCGGATATCCTCGGTCAGGCGCGCCTTATAGTCGGAGAAAGCCGGCGTGGTCTTGACCGTATACAGGCGCGGATGCGGCAGTTCGATGCGGATGTCAGCCTTGATGCGCCCGGGGCGCGCGCTCATCACCACGACGCGGCTGGCCATGAAAATCGATTCGTCGATATCATGGGTCACGAACAGCACCGTCTTGCGATCGGCCTCCCAGATGCCCAGTAGCAATTCTTGCATCAGCGCGCGCGTCTGGTTGTCGAGCGCGCCGAAGGGCTCGTCAAGCAGCAGGATTTTCGGGTCATTGACGAGCGCCCGCGCCAGCGCCGTGCGCTGCTGCATGCCGCCTGACAATTGTTTCGGAAAATGCTGCTCGAAGCCGCGCAAACCGGTCTGGGCTATGAAGTAGTCGCTCTTTTGCGCCTGTTCGGCCTCGGACATGCCTTTTTCACGCAGACCGAAACAGATGTTCTGGCGCACAGTCAGCCACGGGAACAGCGTATAGGACTGGAACACCATGCCGCGGTCCGGTCCCGGCCCGGCCACCGGCTGGCCGTCAAGCAACACCCTGCCCGCACTCGGCTGGTCAAGGCCGGCGACGATGCGCAGCAGTGTCGATTTGCCGCAGCCCGAAGGACCGAGAATGGTGATGAAGTCGTTGTCCTCGACACGCAAGTCAACCGGCAGCAAAGCCTGCGTCGGCACACCGCCGCGCGTGCCGGGAAAAGTGCGCGCGACGCCCTCAATGGCAAGCTTGCTCACTTCAACAGGCTCCACGGGAACAGGCGCTGGTTGGTGAACTTGAATAAAAAGTCCGAAATCAGGCCGATGAAACCGATGATGATGATGCCGAAAATGATCTGGCCGGTATTGAGCAGCGACTGGCTCTCGATGATCATGTGGCCGATGCCGCTGGACGAACCTATGAGTTCGGCGACGATGACGTAGGTCCAGGCCCAGCCCAGCACCAGGCGCAGGATTTCGGCAATTTCCGGCGCGCTGCCGGGAATCAGCACGCGGCGGATGACGCCGCTATCGCTGGCACCCAGCGTGTACGCCGCCTCGACCAGGTCACGCCGGCTGTTGCCCACTGCCACCATGACCATCAACACGATCTGGAAAAACGAACCGATGAAAATCACCAGCAGCTTTTGCGCCTCGCCTATGCCGGCCCACAAAATCAGCAGCGGAATGAAGGCCGAGGCCGGCAGGTAGCGCGCGAAGGACACAAAAGGCTCGAAAAAAGCCTCCACCGGCTTGTAGGCACCCATCGCAATGCCAAGCGGTACAGCCAGCGCCGCAGCGATGACAAAACCGCCCAGTACACGCCACACCGTCATGCCGATGTCCTTGATGAAGCCGTACTCGGTCAGCAGCACCCAGCCCTCCCTCACCATCGCGGTCGGGCTGGCAAGGAATTGTGGCGGCACATGGCCGCCATAGGTGAAAAAGCCCCAAACCGCGAAGAACAGCGCGAAAAACGCAATGCCCAGCAGTGCGCGGATGCGCGCGGAAACGGGCTGGAGCGGCTTCATGGCGTACAAAAAAGGCCGTTAGCCACAGAGGGCGCAGAG
>CAYLPI010000007.1:0-53374 GCA_964385505.1 uncultured Bordetella sp. | reverse complement strand
GATATGCCCGCCGCGAATCATCGCAAACGAATCGGCGCTGGAAAAAAAGCTCGAACCGGGCAGCGTGGTGATGGTCTGCTTGCCGGCGTTGATCAGGTCGGCGTCCAGATCGGCTTCGGCCGGGAAAGGTCCGATGCCCAGCAGCCCGTTTTCTGACTGCAAAGTGACATTGACGCCGGCGGGAATGTAATTGGCGACCAGTGTCGGAATGCCTATCCCCAGATTGACGTAGTAGCCGTCGCGCAATTCCATGCCGGCACGTCTGGCCATCAGTTCGCGAATAGGCGAATCCTTTTTCGAGCCACCGGCACCGGAGATGGTCTTGAACTCGATGCGTTTTTCGTAATCCTTGCCCTGCACGATGCGGTCGATGTAAATGCCAGGGGTGTGGATGTTGTCCGGGTCCAGCGTGCCGACCTCGACCAGTTCCTCGACCTCGGCGACCGTGGTCTTGCCACAGGTGGCGATCATCGGGTTGAAGTTGCGCGAGGTCTTGCGATACACAAGATTGCCCAGGGCGTCACCCTTCCACGCCTTGACGATGGCCACGTCGGCGCGAATGGCCTCCTCGAGCACGTACTCCTTGCCGTCGAAGGCGCGCGTATCCTTGTCCTCGGCGAGTTTGGTGCCGAAGGCGGTGCGCGTATAAAAACCCGGGATGCCGGCGCCGCCGGCGCGCAGCTTCTCGGCCAGCGTGCCCTGCGGCGTCAGTTCGAGTTCCAACTCGTTGGCCAGCACCTGGCGCTCGAATTCCTTGTTCTCGCCGACATAGGAGGCGATGACTTTCTTCACCTGCCGCGATTTGAGCAGCAAGCCCATGCCGAAATCATCTACGCCGGCATTGTTGCCGACGATGGTGAGGCCCTTGGTGCCGCTGTCAACGAGGGCCTGGATCAGGTTTTCCGGAATGCCGCATAAGCCGAAACCACCGGCGGCGATGGTCATGTCATTCTTCAGCAGGCCTTGCAACGCGGACTTGGCATCCGCATACACTTTGCTCATTGCGCTCTCGCTTGGTGGGTTGAGGGCGACATTGTAGGGGAAATTGGCGCACCAATGACGGGGGCCTGCCTGCGCCAGGCAGATGGCTGGAAAGCGGCGCCAGTTGGACGTTGCCAGCCATCTGCCGCGCCCGGCATATCGCTGCTGTCATGCCGGCGAAGGCGCGAATGCAGCGGCTTGGTTCTTGTCTTTTGGTTCGGCGGCGATTCTTTTGAGTTGAGGTATTTCGCTCCCTTGCGGCAGCGACCTACTTTCTTTGCTTGCGAAACAAAAAAGCTTACTCGCCCCCCCCGCAAGAGGGGCGAAACTTCACAATGTTAAAGTCGCGCGCCTGTTGCACGGACTACGATTGCGACCGCACCGGCGCCGCCGGCTTGTTGGCCCGGGCGGCCATGTCAGTCCGCGACCACGGCGCGCAGGTCCTGCGGCAGTTGCTGCGACTTGCCGGCGGCGTAATTGACCCAGACGATTTTCGCGCCACCCTCGGCATACACGGTATCGGGGTCGTAACTGGGGCGCATTTCTATCCACGTCTCCATGCTTGAGCGCCCGACCGCGCCGACATAGGTTTTGACCTCGACATTGCCCGGGTAATTGAGCTGCTTGATGAAGGTGCAACTGGCGTTGACGATCACCGGCCCCTCGGCGCAGGGGCCGACCGGATAACCGAGGCTCTCGAACCAGTCGATGCGCGCCTGCTCCATGTAGCGAAAGTACACGGTATTGTTGACGTGGCCGACCGAATCGAGGTCGCCCCAGCGGATGGCAATGACATCGGTGTGCACCAGCTTGCGTTTCGCGTTCATCGGGATCGTCCAGGAAAAGGCAGGCAGGCCTGCGGCACATTATATAATTCGCAGCAAAACCCGATACCCGACACGCCGCCAAAGTACAGAAAGACGCCATGACCGACCAGGCCAAGCCGCAACGCGAATCAATGGAATACGACGTGCTCGTCGTCGGTGGCGGCCCCGCCGGCCTCGCCGCGGCGATACGGTTAAAGCAGCAGGCGGCGGAAAAAGGTGTCGCGCTCGGCGTCTGCGTCATTGAAAAAGGCTCGGAAATCGGCGCCCACATCCTGTCGGGCGCGGTAATGGACCCGCGCGCGATGAACGAGTTGTTTCCCGACTGGCAGGCGGCCGGCGCGCCGCTCGACACCGCGGTCAGCGAAGACCGTTTCCTGTTTTTGAGCGAGTCGGGCGCACGGCAAATCCCCGGCGCACTGCTGCCCGGCTGCTTCCAGAACCACGGCAACTATGTCATCAGTCTCGCCAACGTCTGCCGCTGGCTGGGCGGCAAGGCCGAGGAACTGGGTGTGGAAATCTATCCCGGCTTCGCCGGCGCGGAAATCCTGTTCGATGACAACGGCAGCGTACGCGGGGTCGCCACCGGGGACATGGGCGTCGGCCGCGACGGCCAACCCACCGACCAGTACCAGCCGGGCATGGAATTGCTGGCCAAATACACGGTGTTCGCCGAAGGCTGCCGCGGGCATCTCGGCAAGCAACTGATGGCGCGTTTTGATCTCAACGAGAATGCCGACCCGCAGGTCTATGGCATCGGTTTCAAGGAATTGTGGGAAATCGACCCGGCCAAACACCAGCCCGGGCTGGTGGTGCACACCGCCGGCTGGCCGCTCGCCGCCGACACCTATGGCGGATCCTATCTGTATCACATGGCAGACAACCTGGTCTCGGTCGGCTTTGTCGTCGGCCTCGCCTACCAGAACCCCTACTTGTCGCCCTACGAAGAGTTTCAGCGCTACAAAACGCACCCGTCGATTCGCGGTTTTTTTGAAGGCGGCAAGCGCCTGTCGTATGGCGCGCGCGCCATCGCCGCCGGCGGCATCATGTCGCTGCCCGAACTGGTGTTCCCCGGCGGCTGCCTGGTCGGCGACGACGCCGGTTTTCTCAACGCCTCACGCATCAAGGGCAGCCACGCTGCAATCAAGTCGGGCATGCTCGCCGCTGAAGCGGCCTTCGCCGCGCTGCAGGCCGGCCGCGCGCACGACACGCTCGGCGCGTACCCGGCTGCCTTTCGCCAATCCTGGCTCTACGACGAATTGTGGCAGGCGCGCAATTTCAAGCAATGGATGGGCAAGGGCTTGTACGGCGGTACGCTGATGGTCGGCATAGAACAATGGCTGCTGCGCGGCAAATTCCCGTGGACGCTGCACCACCAGCATGCCGACCACGAATGCCTGCGCCCGGCGGCCCAATTCCAGCCCATCCAGTATCCGAAACCCGACGGCAAGCTGACCTTCGACAAGCTGTCATCGGTATTCATTTCCAATACCAATCACGAAGAAAACCAGCCCATACACTTGACGCTGCGGGATGCGACGGTGCCCGTGAGCGTCAACCTCGCCACCTATGCCGGCCCCGAAGCGCGGTACTGTCCGGCCGGCGTTTATGAGTACGTCAAAGAGGCCGACAACTCTGACCGCCTGCAAATCAACGCGCAAAACTGCGTGCACTGCAAAACCTGCGATATCAAGGACCCGACACAGAACATTGTCTGGGTGGTACCGCAGGGTGGCGGCGGACCGAACTACCCGAATATGTAATGCGACTGTGCAACTAGCGCTTGGTTTCAGCTGGACACCTTAAAAACAGGCTTCAACTTTCCGGCCTCCCGGCCGATATACCGTTGAGCACGCTCGATTGCAGCGTCAGACCGGATATCAGCATGACCGAAGCCACCGCACTCCCTGTCATCGCCGCGGACGAGGCCGCCCGCCTCGCGCGCGAGCTGGGCATTCCGCCCTGCCCGGCCATATTGCTGCGTTTTTCCGACGAAATGCACAAGGACGAGCCGGACCTGCGCCGTCTTGCCGGCTTCATCGGCAAGGATGTCGCGCTGTCGGCGGCAATGCTCAGCGCCGTCAATTCACCTTTTTACGGACTCACCCGCAAAGCCGCCAATGTGCAGCAGGCCTTGTCGATACTGGGGCTGCGTGCCGGCGCCAATCTGCTCACCACGCTGCTGTTGCGCAACGCCTTTCCCTCGTCTTCAGGCGCATTGATGCAACGCTTCTGGGACGATTCGGCGCAACTGGCGGAGACTGCGGCTGACATTGCCCGCGACGTCACAACCATCAACCGCGACGATGCCCACACTTACGCCTTGTTCCGCGACTGCGGCATGGCGGTGATGATTTCGAAGTTTCGCGACTATGCCGAAGTGCTCGACTTGCATGCCGGCCGCCCCAGTCCCGAACTGATACTGGCCGAAGAAACGCGCTACCGCTTCAGCCACGCACGCGTCGGCTACGCCCTCGCCCGCGGCTGGCTGCTGCCCGAGTCCTTGTGCAAGTCCATCCTCTATCACCACCACATCGCCCAGGTGGCCGCAGGCGTCGCCGAGACCGCGGCGGCCGACCCCGGCCTGGTGGCCTTTGGCCAGCTTGCCGAGCAGGTGTTTGCACTGCGCAACGGCCGCGGGTTGCGCCCCGATTGGCCGGCGAGCGAGGCCTTTGTGCTGCACGCGCTGCGCCTCAAGCCCGAGCAAATCGTCGCCATGGCGGCGTCTGCGGCGGTGCCGGCCTGAAGCGGCGCTTCAGCGCGCGCCGGAGTCGATGCGTGTTTCCACGGCGAGTAACGACGCCGGCGAACTGCCGCCATCGGCGCGCAACAATCGCGCCTCGCCCAGATACGTCCCCGGCGTCCAACCGGCGGCCGGGCGCCGCAAGCCGATATAGGCAAAACGCCGCGCCTGGCGCTGCGCGATGGTGAAGCGCTGCGTTGCGAGATTGGCGCTGTCGGGACCGCCGACGCGCAACTCGAGCACATCGCCCGGCAACACTGCAAATACTTCGGCATAAAAACCCAGCACCGCCGAGCTGGCGGCGATGACCGCCTTGCGATAAGTGCCGGCACCGACCGCCGCCGCATCCGGCGGATCGGGCGAAAAACCGGCGTTGTAAACCACCCCAGGCGCATAGGGCAGTTGCGCCGCGATATCGGCGCGCCATAGCGGCGCAGCCGGCGTGCAGGGCGCCGCGCTGCCCTCACCGCGAAACGGATCGATGGTGCTGCCCTCATGACGCACGCTCAGGTGCAAATGCGGATATTCAGTCAGGCCGGACAGGCCGACGAGGCCCAGCGCCTGCCCCGCCGCAACCTCTTCGCCAGCCTTGACCAGCACGCTGCCGCGGCGCATGTGGCAGTACTGCGTCTCCCAGCCGTCCTCGTGCGCGATCACCACGCCGTTGCCGCATTCGCGGCCGGCCACCGCCGCCTTGCCGCTGCCGCGCACGTTGACATCGCCGACGCCGTCGCGAACCGCGCGCACGCGCCCCGCCGCCGCCGCGATAACCGTCACGCCCTCGCGCATCGCCGCCAGATCGCGAATTGCGAAGTCGGTGCCATTATGCGCATCGTAGGTCAGGCTGCCGCAACGGTAGTCGCGCGCGCCCGGTCCGGGATCGAGATCAACATGATTGGCAATCCAGCAATCGCGGTTGGGCGTGCAGGCGAGCGGCAGGCCAAGTTGCGGCGGGGCGGCGCCTGCGGCAGCCGCGCCGAGCATAGAAGCGAGCGCGACCACTACCCGCAAAGGCGCGCCAGACGGGCGTTTCCAGCCGGTGGTCATTGGTGGCGAGAGCGTCGCAAGTGATTCGTCCGTGATGATGGTAATGTATGCGCGGATACCGGATCACGATGATAGCGCCGGATCCGTCCAAAAACAGCAAGGAGGAGTGATTCATGAACAAGCTTGCCGCAGTATTATTGTCGCTGTTCGCCGCGCCGCTGGCCATGCTGGCACCATCGGCGCAGGCGCAAACCTGCCCGGAAAAAAACCTCAATTACTTCCAGGCCTTTCCCGCCGGCGGTGAATCGGACCTGTCGGCACGCCACCAGCAACTGGTGCTGAAAAAACGCTGCGCCGGGATCGACACCATCATCCAGTACAAACCGGGCGCCGGTGGCGGCCTGATGTGGGCGCAGATGAACCAACTCGCAGCCGACGGCCTCAACATCGTCGGCGTCAACCTGCCGCATATCGTGTTTCAGCCGCTTGAAGGCCAGGTGCAGTACAAGACCGAAGATGTGGTGCCGGTGTTCTGGTTTCACTACACCCCGGATGCGCTGGTGGTGCCAGAGTCGAGCACCATCAAGACCATGCAGGATTTTGTCGCCGCGGCCAAGGCCAATCCGGGCAAGATTTCGCTCGGCGGCTCGGGCTTGAACTCGGCCAACCACGCCGCGCACGAACGCATGAATGCGGCGTTCGGCGTCAAGACCACTTACGTGCCGTTCAAGGGCACCGGCGACATGACCACCGCCGCGCTGGGCGGGCATATCGGCGGCGCCATGTCCTATACCGCCTTTGCCATCAACAACAAGGGCAAGATGCGCGCCCTGGCAGTGGCAATGGACAAACGCCATCCGCTGCTGCCGGACGTGCCGACCTTTCGTGAACTGGGCATAGACTGGGTTGATGGCGCCTATCGCGGCATAGGCGTGCCCAAGTCAACCCCGCCCGATGTGAAAAAGCGCCTGTCCGATCTGTTCATGGCGCTCAACAAGGACGCCGAAATGGGCGAACTCGCAGCGAAGAGCGGCTTTGAACTCATCAACGTCGGCAGTGCCGAGATGGATGCCTTCATGAAGGAAAAAATAAAACTCTATACCGAGGGTGCGACGCGCCTGGGTCTGGGCAAAAAATAATCGATCCAATCCCCGCGCTGCAATCGCGGCGCGGGCCTGCGCTGCTCAGGCGGCCGGAAACCTTGCCCGCTGCACCACTTCGCGCGCGCGCACAATCTCGTCGTAATACGTCCTGACCTGCTGGCGCATTGGCAGCATCATCAGGCGTTTGGACTGCTGCATTGCCACCGTCGGGTGGGCCGCCAGCTCGGCCGCCTGCTGCAGCGTCGCCTCGAGCACGTCACCATCGACGATGCGATGAATGAGCCGCATTGTCAGCGCCTCCTCAGCCTCGAACAGGCGCCCGGACAACATAAGCTCCATCGCCGCGCCGTGGCCTATCAGGTGCGGCAGCGTCAGCGCCGACACACCGGCGATCATGCCATTGGGGGTGTCCGGAAAGCCAAAGCGTGTGCCACGCGCCGCAAGGCGCAGGTCGCAATGCATGGCCAGTGTAAGGCCGGTGCCTATGGTGTAACCATGACAGGCTGCCAGCACCGGCTTGTCGATCCCGACGCCGACATTGGGAATGGCGGCGAGCAGCACCTCGGTGCTGACCATGCCGCCCTGGTCCTGCATTTCCTTCAAGTCCGAGCCCGAGGAAAACGCGCGCTCACCTGCGCCCGAAATAACCACGGCGCGCACATCAGGGTCGGCCGCGGCATCGTGCCAGATTGCCGCGAGCGCCTGCTTGGCCGCGCGATCGAGCGCGTTGAGGCGCTCCGGCCGGTTGATCAGCACATGCGCCACACCCTCGCCGCGTTTGCTGTATTCGATACCCATGCTGGCTCCCTTGTTCCCTTGCTCCCTTGCTCCCTTGTGCCCTTGCGCCCTTGCGCCCTTGTGCCCTTGCCCCCCCGGGTGCGCTCAGCGCATGTCATTGCGAGTGCAAAGGGCTGTCAACGTGATGTCTGCAGCAGTCGCGACACCGTCGTCGCTGAACGACGCAGGTGTTGCGCCAGTTCCGAGCCCTCTTCGAGCTCGGACTCGAGCCCGAGACCGGCGACGACCAGCGCCCCCGCCGCCGTGCCCGCCGGCCCCATCAGCGGACAGGCGAGCGTGCTGACGCCGGAATGAAACTCGCCGACACCCCACTCCATGCCGCTGCGCTGGCGTATCACCTGCAGGCGCGGCAGCAGACGCTCGCAGCGTGCCGCACCGATGATTGCGGCGACGGCGGCATCGGTAAACGTTGACAGCATGGCGCGGCCGCTGACCGTGACATCGACCGGAAAGTGCCAGCCTATGCCCATGATGATGTTGAGCGGCACCGCGGCGGTCCAGATGCGGTCAACAATCATCACTTCATCACTCGCCATCGCCGAGATCGACACCACCGCCGGCCTGTCCCTGACAATGGACTGCTGCAAATCGACGGCGTAGGGCAGCGCGATCTCGCGCAGGCCCAGCGTGTTGAGCCTTGCAGCACCAAGGCTGAGGCAGGCCGGACCGACGCGGTAATTGGCACCGCGTCCTTCCACCAGGCCCGCCGCCACCAGCGTACGCACCAGACGGTGCACCGTGGTGCGATCCAACCCGGCCTCGGTGGCAATTTCAATGACTGAAGCGCCGTGCGGCCTGCCGGCCAGCACCTTGAGCACCGTTACCGCGCGGTCCACCGACTGGATGGTGGCGCCGCGCTCGAGCGCGGTCTCGAGGACAGCGGCGCGTTCGCCCGTTGCGCTCACGTTCACATTCTCCCCGCGCCGTCGTTGCGATTGACCACGGCGGCGAATTCGCTTGACGCCATCACGCCGATGCGCGCCTCGTCGATCAGCGCCGCGTGCGCCAGCACCTTGCGCCGGCGCTCGGCCAGTATCAGGCGCTTGGTCAGCGCCATTGCCAGCGATGAATTGGCAAGCAGGGTGTGCGCGAGTTCGAGCGCGCCGGCGAGCGCAGTTGCGGCGCCCTCCCCTTCGACAAGTCGCTGCACCAGGCCCATCCGCGCCGCCTCGGTTGCGTCAAACACCCGGCCCGACAACATGATGTCCAACGCCGCTGCCTCGCCAACGAGGCCCGGCAGCGTCACCGCGCTGACACCCGACAACATGCCGTGCTTGGACTCGGGAAAGGCAAAGCGCGCACTGCGCACCGCGACCCGAAAATCGCAATGCATCGCCACTGTCAGGCCCATGCCCACGGTAAAGCCGTGCAGCGCGGCGATGACCGGCTTCTCCAGTGTCACACCTATGCCCGGAATCGCATTCATCAGCGTGGCGGTATCCACCATGCCGCCGGTAGCCTGCATTTCCTTTATATCGGAGCCGGCGCAAAAGGCTTTTTCGCCCGCGCCGGAAATAACCAGCAGCCTGCACGCAGCATCAGCCGCAGCCTCGCGCCAGATGCGACCCAGTTCCTGCTTGGCCGGAATGTCGAGCGCGTTCATGCGCTCCGGCCGGTTGAGCAGCACATGGCCGATGCCGCCCTCGAGCAGCTTGAATTCAATATCCATCCGCACTCCTTGCCAATGAACCCGCCTCAGTTGGGGCGGATGTTGCCGTCCTTGACGATGCGCACGTAGCGCCGCGTTTCGCCATCAAGAAAGCTGGCGAAAGCCTGGCCCGACAGCGGTAACGCGTCGTAGCCGCGCTCCGCCAGCCAGGTCTGGAAGGCCGGCGTGTTCAATACCGCCTTGCTGGTGTCGGCGAGTTTTTGCAGCACGGCCGGAGGCAGATTGGCCGGTCCCCAGACGCCGTACCAGGTGCTGAACTCCATGTCGGTCAGCCCGGCCTCGGCAAAGGTCGGCACGTCCGGAAACAGCGGGTCGCGCTTGTTGCTGCTGATCGCAAGCGCGCGCACCTTGCCGCCGCGCACTTGTGGCATCGCGCTCAGCGTCGGCTCCATCATCGCGCTCAACTGCCCGCCCATGATGTCGGTCAGCGCCGGCGCCGTGCCCTTGTACAAAATCACCGGCACGCCGCTAATGCCCGAGCGCTGCTTGAACCACTCGGCGGACAAATGCCCGGCAGCGCCAAAACCGCCGGTGCCGAAGTTGAATTTCTCCGGATTGGCCTTGGCCTGGGCGATGAATTCGCGCACATTGGCCGGGCCATTGGGATGGACCAGCATCAGCAGCGGGCCGGAGGCGACCATGGTAATGGCGACAAGGTCGCGGTTGACGTCGAAGGCAGCCTTTTCTTTCATCACCAGCGGATTGGCGATCAGCGTCGAGGGTGCGAACAACAGCGTGTAGCCGTCTGCCGCAGACTTAGCGACCGAGTCGCCGCCGATATTGCCCGAGGCGCCTGGACGGTTTTCAACGACAACGCTCTGCCCCAGCGCCTCGGCGAGGCCGGTAGCGAGGCGTCGCGCCACCAGGTCGGTCGCACCGCCGGGCGCAAAGGCCACCACCAGGCGAATGGGTTTGTTTGGGTAGGCTTGTGCCTTTGCGCCGGACGTGCCGAACGCGAATAGCGACAACAAAGGCAACAGCAAGGCGAGCTTGAATGCGGAAACGGCTTTCATGGCATGCACTCCTTCAGACGAAATTGGACAATGGAATTCACGATGTTTCAGTAATCAATTGCAGCAACCGGGCGCGCATCATCTTGCCGTAATGCGAGCGCGGTATTTCGGTGACAAAGAAAATGCGCCGCGGCTTCTTGAAGCCGGACAGGTGCTCGCGACACGACTCGATGAGTTGCGCCTCATCGGCGTCGGCGCCGGGGCGAAGCACCACCGCCGCGGCGACGATCTCACCCCACTCTGCATCGGGCAGGCCCAGCACCGCAGCATCGGCCACCGCAGTATGGGCGCGCAGTGCCGCCTCGACTTCGGCCGGCACCACGCTCTTGCCGCCGCTGCGAATCAAATCCTTGATGCGACCGGTAATGGACAAATAGCCTTTGCCGTCGATGACGCCAAGGTCACCGGTGTGAAACCAGCCGTCGCGAAAGGCCGCCGCATCAGCCTCGGCCCGCTGCCAGTAGCCCGGTGTGACATGGCTGCCGCGCAGCGTGACCTCCCCTTCCGTGCCGCCGGCCACAGCAGTACCGTCGGGCGAACGCAACACCAGTTCGACGCCGAACAGTGCGCGTCCGACACTGCGCATGCGCAAGGCGCGCGTGGCGGCATCCGCGGCAAATGCCGACGGCGGCTGATAACAACACCAGGGCGCCTCGGTCAGGCCGTAAATGATGCCTATGCGCGGACCAAACGCTTCGAGCAGACGTTCGAACAAATCCGGCGGAATGGCCGCGGCGCCGATGTCCATGGCGCGCAGTTGCGACAAGTCGAAATCGCGCGGGTCGGCCTCACTCATGATGCGCGCCAGATGCGTCGGCACCAGCGAGGTCGCCGCGACACGATGCGATGCGAGCTGTTGCAAAAAAACCGCCGGTTCGAATTTCGCCGCCATCAGCACCGTGCCACCCGCGGCAAGCTGCGCCAGCACGACAATCGCCGCGATGGGCCAGGCCGGCCGCACGTTGAGCATGACATCACCCGGCCCCATGCCGCGGGCGAGCACAATGTTCTGCACCGCCGCCATCAGGCTGCCGTGCGTGACCATCACCGCCTTCGGGCCGCCGGTGGTGCCCCCTGTGTAGCTGAGCGAGGCCAGCGCATCGGCGACTGGAAACGCCAGCGCATCATTCGCGCCGCCGGCCTTGCGCGCCGTCGTCGCGGCGATGATACGCAAGCCATCGACCACTGCGGCGAGTTCGGCCGCACGAGCAGAAAATTCGGCTGTAGCGACCAGCAGGCGCGCGCCCGAGTCTCGCACTTGCGCCGCCTGCTCGGCCACGCTCAGGCCGGGGTCCAGCGGCACGCGTACCGCGCCGGCGGCCATGATGCCGTAATCGCAGACCAGATAATCATTGCTGACGCCGCCGAGCAAGGCCACCCGCGCGCCCTCTTCGATGCCGGCGGCACGCAGATGCGAGGCGACACAGCGCAAGGCCGCGAGCAGTGCGGCAAAATCCAGCGCTTCGCCCGAAGCGAGGTCGCGCAAGGCCGCCTGCGCGCCGTAATGCCTGGCGCATTTCTCGAACAAGGCCGCGACGTTCATGCCTGCGTCCTACCAGTCACGCATTACGACGCGACCGGCGATGGCTTTTTCATCGAGCAGCGCATGGGCGCGCGCAGCATCGGAAAACCGCATTTGCTCGGCGATGACCGGCTTGAGCGCACCGGAAGCGAGCAAGGCCAGCGACTGGCGCAAATCCTCAAACGTACCGCTGCCGGATCCGGCGATGCGCAGGCGCCGCCCGATCAGCAAGCCGGGAGTGGTGCTCACCGTCGCCCCACCGATGTTACCCATGACGACGACGATGCCGCCCTGGGTCATGCAGCGCAGCGTCTCGGCCAGGGTCGCGCCGACATTCTCCATGGCAATGTCCACGCCTTGTTTGCCGGTGAGCTTCCAGACCGCAGCCGAATAGGCGAGATCGGGTGCGACCACCACTTCGTCGGCGCCGATTTCACGCAAACGATCGGCCTTGGCTGCGGAACTCGTTACTGCGATCGAGCGCCCGCCAAAGGCGCGCACCAACTGGATCTGGTGCACGCCCAGTCCGCCGCTCGCGCCGGTGATCAACACCGTATCACCGGGATTGATGCCGGCCACACCGCGCAGCGCGCGAATGCTGGTGCCTATCGGACAGGAAGCGAGGGCCGCCGCCGCCCAGTCAAGGCTGTCGGGAATGGCAAAAGTCGCGGCTGCCGGTACCGCGACGTATTCGGCATAGCCGCCCTCAGTATCGACACCGGGCAGACCTGTCGCGCGGCACATGTCCTGGCGGCCGCGAAGGCAGTTGCGGCACAAGCCACAAAAGCGCCGCTGATAGACGACGACGCGGTCGCCGATCTGGCGTGTCGTCACGCCGCTACCCAGCGCGACCACTTCTCCAGCGGTTTCATGGCCGAGGACGACGCCGGTCTTGGCACCCGGCAATTTGCCGGCGCGGTGCATCACGTCGTGATGGCATATGCCACCGGCACGTACCGCGACCAATACCTCACCGGATCCGGGCTCAGGCGTAGCCACCTCCTGCACGCGCAACATGTCGGGGCCGCCGAAGCCTTGGAGAATGACTGCTTTCATCATGATCTGCCTTTGCGTCTGGCATGAAAACCATGCTAAATGTGCGTAATTCGCACAAACTGATTGCCATCAGCACAGGATACGCAGCACGCAACAGGAAAGTCAATGCCGGCACACGGCACGCAAAGCATGGCGTCAGCGCCGAAGTCAGACAACGGGCAAACACGACGAAGCAACGGCGGCTTCAGTCGTTCAAGGTTTGACCAGTGCGCGGGCAATGCGCGTACCAGTTCATAGATGCGACGGCACTTCGATGAGGACACATCGGTCGAATGGATTGGCAGCCGCCACAAGGGCTGAATGCCGTTGCCACCCGATATACGGCGAATTTTTCGCCAGGCCTTTCTCTGGCACAAGCAGGCGATCAGCACGACGCTGCAAAGGTACTCAAGGGCTTCGGCGGGGCCGGTGTGCTTGAGGTCATCGAAAACGATGCCGGAGGAACGGACCGAAGCGTCTACACGGTAAAGTTTGCGGAAGCGGTATTCGTTCTCCACTGCTTCCAGAAGAAGAGCAAGCGCGGCGTTGCAACACCGAAGAAAAACATGGACATCATTCAAGCCAGGCTCAAAGTGGCCGAGGCTATTGCAAAGGAGTTACGAGATGAAAAAACGAATCGTTAACGGAACCGAAGTTCAACGCATTTCGGGCAGTATCTATGCCGATCTTGGTCTGCCCGACGCTGAAAAACTCAAGATCAAATCCGGTCTGGCGATCGAGATCAGGAAAGCGATATCCCGTCTCGACCTGACACAGCAAGCGGCGGCAAAGCGCATGGGCGTCACGCAGCCCAAAGTGTCGGACATGATGCGCGGCGACTTCTCCAATCTATCGGAGCGCAAGTTGATGGACTGCCTGAATCGGCTTGGCTATGACATCGAGATCAAGGTGAAGCCCGCTGCAAAACCGTTCGGACACCTGGTGCTTGCCGTTGCCTGAGCATTGTCAACATGGCTAAAACCTAAAACAAGCGGAAGCAAATCTCCTTTAGTTCCGCAATTGGCCGGTTTCGAGGCCTAAGCGGCCGTTCCGGAAATCAGTAAATCGCGCGTACAGGGCCTTGTCGGCAACCACCGCCTGCGTAACGATGCCTCGCAACAACGTGTTCGCCTGCGTAATGTCATGTGCCTGCCCTTCGCTCAGGACGAACCTCGCAAGTTTGCCCAGGCCCTCGACCAGCGCATGGATCCTGGTGGTCAGGCCGCCCGCGAGCGCCCGATCGCTTGCGCCCCTTTTTTTTAGCGGCGCCAGCCGAATGCTGGTGGGCGCGTACGATGGTGCCATCCAGAAACACCTCTTCAAAGTCCGCATCCTTGGCCAGTTCTGCAAATACCTTCCGCCAGACCCCGTTCTCCGACCAGCGCGCAAAGCGCGTATATACGCTGTTCCAACGTCCGAACTCAGCGGGCAGTTCGCGCCACGGGCTGCCCGTACGGGCAATCCACGGCACCGCTTCGATGAACAGTCGATTATTCTCCCCCGTGCGCCCCGGATCCCCCGCTTTACCTGGCAACATGGGCTCCAGCCGTTGCCACTGGTCATCTCGTAACCATCGACGAACCATCCCGACCTCCTGCAAATATCAGGATGTAAACAGATTTTCGCCACAGTTAACAGCCCCAGCACAACAATTTTGAATGTCAACAGAGCCAAGTGACCCGCAGCTATATTTGCCGATGAAAATAGCCAGTTTTAAGACATTCTTTGCGTTTTTTAATGCCTCAATGCAAGGTGCGACCGCCATCCACAGGCAACGATATGCCAGTGATATATGAAGACGCGGCGCTGGTGAGATAAAGAGCAGCCTCCGCCATCTCGCCTGCCTCGCCTATGCGCTGCATCGGGTAGATACCGACAATCTTTTTGACGCCTTCGGCACCCAGCGTTTTTTCAAGAATGGGCGTGTTGGTAGCGCCCGGGCAAAGCACGTTGATGCGCACTTTGGGCGCATAGGCAACTGCCAGTGTTTTGCTGAAAGCCAGCACACCGCCCTTGGACGCCGCGTACGCAGGGTCATTGCCCGTGGGCAGCAGACCAATGCTTGAGGCGACGTTGACGATGGTTGCAGAACGGGCTTCTACCAGGAAGGGCAGCACCGCCTTGCAGAGGTTGAAGGTGCCGCTCAAGTTGACGGCAATTACGTTGTTCCACATGTCGAGGCTGGTATCTGCAAGGCTCTTGCCTGTCGTGATGCCCGCCAGATTGACGAGGCCGTCCAGGCCGAGCAGCGTTTGGGCGCTCTGGACAACAGCGGCTTCAACCGAGGCGTAGTTGCTGACGTCTGCCTTGACGGCAAAAGCGCCCAGGCGTTTGGCAACGGCCAGCACGGCCTCTTCATCGTGATCCAGCAGGGCCAGCGATGCACCGGCCTCTGCAAAAAGTTGCGCGGTACTCAGACCGATGCCAGAAGCCGCGCCAGTGATGATGATGCGGCGGCCGGCGAGTGGCCGGTTGCGGTCAACAGCCATGGCGCCTATCTACCTTCGGCTTTTGAAGCCGCCCAGAAAGGCGATGGCAGCAGCAAGTCGCTTTGCAGATTGGTTACCAGCGGCGCAATTTTTGACAGCGCCTCCTTCCAGCGGGGGTCTGCCATCAGCTTGGTAGAACGCTGCGTGCGGTCTTCCAAGCTGTCGTATTGCCACATGGTCACCACGCGGTTCATGGCGCCAACATCAGTGTAATAGTGCCCAACGCAGGGCATGTTCTGGCCATGCACTTCCCAGCCTAACTTGCCGTACGTGTCGAGGTATTCACGCAGCTTGCCTGGCTGTATGGTGTAGGTGCGGTGTTCAATAAACATCTGTGTCCTTAAAAAAGTTGTAACGCGCTCGCCGAAGCTGGCGCATGTGTTCACGCAATGAGTGTGTTGAGCTCGCCGAGGTCGCCGATTTCAATTCGCACCAGATCACCAGGTTGTAAAAACTCCTGGCGTGCAGCTCCCACTCCGGCGGGGGTTCCAGTCAACACGATGTCACCCGGCTCCAGTGTCACCAGCCGCGAGATGTGTGCGATCTGCTCAGAAATTGAATAAATCATTTCGCTGGTGTTTGAGTCCTGCTTGAGCACGCCATTGACCCACAATTTGATGGGCAGGTTTTGCGGATCGCCCACTTGGCTGGCAGGTGTGATCCACGGGCCCAGCGGACAAGAGCCGGCGAAACATTTATGTGCCATCCAGTCGTAATAAAAGGGAGAGCCGGCGGCCACCAGTGCGCGGCGCGACAGGTCGCGTGCCGAGAGATCATTTGCAGCCGTGTAGCCGGCGACATAGTCCAGCGCATCTTCAACCGATACATTGCGCGCAGCGCGCCCAATCACTGCCACCAGCTCAGCCTCCCAGTCAAGCTTGAGGCAACCCGCGGGCCGCACCACGATCATGCCGCTGCCGGTTACACAGGCTTTTGACGGCTTTACAAAATGCCATGGTGCAACGTCATTTTCGCGGCCGTCCATATTGGGCGCCTGGTTGTTGGCTTTGGCCATTTCAATCACATGGTCGCGGTAGTTGGCGCCCGCGCAATACACAGCGCCCGGATACAGCAGCGGCGCAGCCAGCGTGACGGCATCAAGCTCAAGGCCTTTACTTTTTATACCCGCTGTGCCGGACGCAAACGACTCCAGCGCAGGCCGGACCTTGTCCCAATCGGCGAGCAACTGCAGCACCGACACAGCGGACGCACTGCCGCCGCCCAGCGCGTCGGTCGCGTCAAACACCAGACCCTTGACCAGCAGTCCCGCGCGCGCTACGGCACTGCCTTTTGAATAACTCAGCAACCTGAAGTCCATCGACATCAACCTCTAAATTTTTTTTTGCGCCATCAGATTGCACCATCCCGAACAAGCCTTCGTGTGGTGGACAGCGTTGTCTTGATCGCTTCAAGGTAGTTGTCGCGCATGCGTGCGCCGTAATCCTGCTCCTGCTGCGTGCCCTCTTTGATGCCGGTAAAAGCTATAGAAAATGAAAACATCAGCAGCATTCCGAATGTCGACTCGCAAATGGTGTTGGTGATCCAGCCCGGTACGCCTACCCTGTCGAAGCGCACCGCCATGGGCTCGAAAAAAGTAATACGTTCCTGCAGGCGGTCCCCACGCAAAACCACCTCGCGCAAAAAGCCGTCGTCATACCGTTCGACGATGCTGCATTCCTGCATACCAGGCACAAACTCCAGCGGGTTGGCGGCCTTCAGTGTCAGGCCGTGCCACAGCTGGGCACGCGTCAATACAGGCTCGGTACCAGCGGGATTGACCTCGACAGCGGCAGAATAGGTGTACACGGATAGCCCCCAAAACTGAACTGGAGCGAATTCTAGACCGGGTTTCATTTTTCTGCAGACTTTTATCTTTTGGCGACATACACAAATAGTCTGCACTTCATAAATAGTTCTGCCTATAATTTGCCGATGCGCAAAACTGCAGAAAAACCACTGCCCGCTCCACCTGCCGTCAGCGAGTTCATCCGGGAACTGCCGCTCGAAGAGCGCCGCACCAACTCGGAAATCGCCTACCAAGAGCTTCGTCGCAAGATCCTTGTGGGCGAGTTTCCACCGGGCGAAAAACTCAAGGTCGAGGTGCTGCAGCGCGACTTCCAGCTGTCGAGCACGCCGCTGCGTGAGGCGCTGAATCGCCTGACGGCCGAAGGGCTGGTGGTGTTTGAGGACAACAAGGGTTTCCGCACCGCGCCCATCTCTGAGAGCGACCTGCGCGACATCACCCAGCTGCGGCTGCTGATCGAATGGGCCGCGCTAGAAGACTCCATGGCCCACGGTGATTCCGAATGGGAAGGCCGTATCGTGTCGGCCTCGCACCGGCTCGACCGCATCGACGCGCAGGTGATTGCTGAGACACTGCCGCGCAACGGAGAGTGGACGCAACTGCACAAGGGCTTTCACATGGCACTGCTGTCGGCCTGTACCTACCCGCGCATGGTCAGCATGTGCGACAGCCTGTTTGATCAAAGCGAGCGCTACCGCAGGCTGTCGACACGCATACGGGTAGTACGCCGCGACACCATGGGCGAGCACCGGCAGATGATGACCGCCGTGCTGGAGCGCAACGTCAGCAAGGCCAGGGAACTGCTGACAAACCATATTCAAAAGACATCGATGAATGTCGGAAGCATTCTTGGCGCGAACAAGGAGTCGCCCGGAGTCAAGCACGAGAGCCCGGTTGCCAATGCCTTGCGGGTTTGAAAATTAATCAACAGGAGACAACAATGAAAACTTCGAGCCGTTTGAATCGCCCAAATCGACGTCTAGTCCTCAATGGCCTGGCAGCCCTCGCAACCGCCGTGGGCCTGTTGCTACCTGCCAGCCAGGCGATGGCGCAGGAAAAAATCCGTATCGGCATCATTGGCCCCTTCACCGGGCCGTTTGCATCCACCGGTGTGCAATTCCGCCAGGGTATTGAATCTTTCCTCAGCCTGAACGGCACCAAGGTCGGTGACCGCGAGGTCGAGCTGCTCTTTCGCGATACCGGCGGCACCAACCCGGCCGTTGCCAAAAGACTGGCCGAAGAACTGATAGTGCGCGACAAGGTTTCCATGCTGGGCGGTTTTTATTTGTCGCCCGAAGCAACGGCCATCGCGCCGGTCGTGAACGAAACCAAAACACCAGCGGTGCTGTTTGTATCGGCCTCGCCGGCCATCATGAAACAGTCCTCATATTTTGTACGCGCGGGCGACAACATTGTGCAGGCGGCAGTTCCGCCAGCAGAGTGGGCCTTCGGCAAGGGCTACAGAAAAGCGTATGTTGCCGTGGCCGACTACGCACCCGGCTACGACGTGCAGGCTGCCTTTACAGCGCGCTTTAAAAGCCTCGGCGGCACGATTGTCGGCGAAGACAGGATCCCGCTAAACACGGTTGACTTTGCACCGTTTGCAGAGCGCATCGCCAACGCCAAGCCCGACGTCGTTAATATCTTCATCCCCAGCGGTGCTCCCGCCGTGGCCATGATCAAGGCCCTGATTGCGCAAGGCATCAATCCGACCAAAACAGCCATCATCGGCCAGGCTGAAACCGACGACCCTGACCTCAAGCTGTTCGACGACTCCGTCTTAGGCGTGTACTCATCGCTTTACTACGCGCTGGGCGTGCCCGGCCCAGCCAATGCCCGCTTCAAAGCGGCGGTGCAGCAGAAGTTTGGCGCGGCAGCCGTCCCCAGCTATTCGATGATGACAGCGTATGACGGCATGACCCTGTTGTACCGCATGGTTGACTCACAAAAAGGCAAAGCCTTTAACGGCGTCTCCGCATTGAAGTCGATTGAAGGCCTGTCGTTTGAAAGCCCGCGCGGCCCGGTCACCATCGATGCAAGAACGCGCGAGATGACTCAAAACATCTACATACGCCAGGTGCAAAAGGTAAACGGCGTTCTGATCAATAACATCGTCCAGACTTACCCGGCCGTCAAGGCGCCGGAATAAAGGTAGACCCGGTCAAACCCCGTACTGCCTTTTCTGCCGATGGAAAATATTGCGGCTACCGTCAGCTTTATCGCGCTGTATGGCATCTCTTACGGGCTGGTGTTGTTCACGCTGTCCGTGGGCCTGGTCATTACCCTGGGGCTAATGCGGGTGGTGAACCTGGCGCATGGCGCGTTTGCAGCCATAGGTGGCTACACCGCGCTGGCGCTGGTGTCCAGCTTTGACATGCCGCTGCTGGTGGCCATTGTCGTCGCAAGCCTGCTGGTGGCTGCCGGCAGCGTGGTTGTGGAGCGCCTCGTATATGTGCAGCTCTACAATGCCAGCGAACTGGACCAGGTGCTGATGACGGTGGGCATTGCTTTTGTCGCCATTGCCGGGCTTAACTTTGCCTTCGGGCCGGATGTTGTTCCGGCAAAGCTACCACCGTTTTTGGCTGCAAATGTTGACCTGGGTGTGCGCAAGTTTCAGATGTACCGCGTCTTTGTGGTTGCGGCAGGCGCGCTGGTGATCGTCAGCCTGTGGCTGGTGTTTGATCGCACCAACTTTGGCGCAAAGCTGCGTGCTGCTGTTGACAACAAAAGCATGGCCGAAGCGATTGGCATAGACGTCAAAAAACTTTATTCGATCAGCTTTGCAATAGGTAGCGGGCTCGCCGCTTTTGGCGGCGCCGTTGGTTTTGCCATGCTGCCGCTGGAGCCGCTATATCCATTCAAGTACCTGACGCTGATGCTAATCATCGTGACTTTGTCCGGTATGGGCAACCTCAAGGCCTCGGTGGTCGTTGCGCTTATGGTGGGTGTTGTTGACACTGCGGCACGCTACCTCTTTCCCAGCGTGGGCGGCTTTGTGGTTTACGTGATGTTCATCGCACTCATCATGTGGCTCCCGCGCGGCATTTTCAGCGCTGGTCGCGGATAAGCAGCGTATAGCCAACATGACAAACCCACCAAACCTGATGGCCCGTTGGGCACCCCGCATGCCGGTTGGCGAAATCGCCTTCTGGTGTGTGGCGGTGGCGGTTCTCTTCATCTTTCCAAACAACCTCTCGCTGGCAAGCTCGATTGCCATCATGTCGCTGTTTGCGGTGTCGCTGGACCTGGTGCTCGGATTTGCCGGCATCGTGACTCTCGGCCATGCTTTGTACTTTGGCGCGGGTGCCTATTCGGCCGCCTGGATTGCATTGGCCGGCTGGACCGATCCGCTGCTGGGGCTGGTACTTGCGGGCCTTGCGGCCGCTGTGCTGTCAGGCTTTGTGGGTTATGTGCTGCTCCGGTTGAACGGCCTGCCGCTCATCATGGTCACCCTGGTGGTAGGGCTCATCGGCTACGAGGCAGCCAACAAAGCCACACCATGGACGGGTGGCGACAACGGCCTGTCGGACCTGGCGGTTGCGCCCATCTTCGGCATCTTCAAATGGTCGGTGTACGGCAAGGTCGAATACGTCTACACGCTGGCGATTCTTTTCATTGGTTTTCAGATCGCCAAACGAATTGTTCACTCGCCTTTTGGCCTGGCCTTGCGCGGCATTCACGAAAACCCCGTGCGCATGGCGCTGCTGGGTGCGCCAGTGCGCATGCATTTGCTCAAGGCTTATATCTGCAGCGCCTTTCTGGCCGGGGTAGCCGGCGCTCTGACGGCACACACCACGCGTTTTGTCGGCCTGGATGTGCTGAGCATGACGACATCGGTAGACGTGCTCGTGATGCTGGTGCTCGGCGGCGTCGGTGTGCTTTACGGCGCAATTACAGGCGCCTCGGTTTATATCGTGGTCCATCACTTTGCGGCTGAATGGAACCCTTACCACTGGATGTTCATCATTGGCGCGCTGCTGATGGCGGTCGTGCGTTTTGGCAAGGGGGGCGTGGTGGGTGCCTTCAAGATGCTGGCAAGCAAACTCAGGAGAGCCGCACCATGACGGCCACGCTTGAAGTCAAATCGCTTTCCAAGCGCTTCGGCGGTATCGTCGTCACCAAGAACGTGAGCTTCTCGCTGCAGGCCGGCGCCAGGCATGCCCTGATTGGCCCCAACGGAGCAGGCAAATCAACACTGGTGGGCTTGCTGTCAGGTGTGATAACGCCCAACGCGGGCACCATAGAACTGATGGGCGAAGATGTGACACGCAAATCGCCGCAGTACAGAGTTAAGCGCGGGCTGGTTCGCACCTTCCAGGTCAACAGCCTGTTTTTAAGTCTTTCGGTGCTTGAAAACATACTATTGGCTACCAGCGAACACCGGGGCGCCAGCAACAGAATGTTCGGCAGCCTGGCAAAGCGCAACGACCTGATAGATGAAGCAATGAGGGTGCTGTCAAGTGTGGGGCTGGAGCCGCATGCCTCGCAGAAAGTGGGCGAGTTGCCTTACGGCCAGCAGCGCCTTGTAGAGATCGCGCTCGCGTTGAGCCTTGAGCCCAAAGTGCTGCTGCTCGACGAACCAGCAGCTGGCATACCTTCTGGCGACGTGCCTTACCTGCTGGGTGCAATTGAAAAATTGCCAGCCAATATCGCCATCCTGATGATCGAACACGACATGGCGCTGGTGCGCCAGTTTGCGCACGATGTTACGGTCCTGGTCGCCGGCGAAATACTGCTCAGCGGAAAACCTGACAGCATCATGTCCGACTCGGAAGTTCGCCGAGTTTACCTCGGCGAAGGCGGGCAAAGCCGCTATGCATCCACGCAGGCCGGCCATGTTTGAAGTGCGCAAGCTGGTCGGTGGCTGGGGTACAGGCACCGTAGTTGAGGACGTATCCTTCCAGCTTGCTCAGGGCGAGGCGCTGTCCATCATTGGCCGAAACGGCGTAGGAAAAACAACCCTGCTCGAGCTGATTACGGGCCGCGCAAGCTACCGGTCGGGAAGCATCACCCTTGAAGGCCAGGAACTGCAAGACAAAACAATACGGCTTCGTTCATTAGCTGGCATCGCCTACGTGCCGCAGGCGCGCGAAGTGTTTCCAAGCCTCACAGTGCGTGAGCATCTTTCAATAGCGCTGCGCCCCGGCCAGTGGGACGAGGCCCGCGTTTTCGACCTTTTCCCGTCGTTGAAGCTGCGCGCGGGGAACCTTGCCAGCCAGCTATCTGGCGGCGAGCAGCAGATGGTGGCGATTGCGCGGGCGCTGGTGACCAATCCAAAAATACTTGTTATGGACGAGCCCACCGAAGGCCTTGCGCCGGTGCTGATCGACCAGCTTGTCGCATCGCTGAAAAGCGTGGCGAGCGACCGCTCTCTGTCGGTGCTTCTAGTGGAGCAGCGCATAGACGTCGCGCTGGCACTTTCAAACCGGTGCATCGTGATGGAGCGCGGTCACGTAGTGCTGGAGGAGTCCAGCGCCACACTGGCACAGGATCCAGAGCGTTGCGTCAGCCTGGTCGGTTTTTCAAAACAGGAATAAACATGCTCAAAGGCAAAGTCGTACTGATTTCAGGAACTGCGGGCGGCCAGGGCCGTGCGGCCGCACTGGCCTTTGCGAAGGCAGGTGCCCATGTGCTGGGTTGCGATGTCAAGGTAGACGCCGCAGAAGAAACGGTGATCATGGTGCGCGCTGAGGGCGGCGTGATGGAGTCCATGCACCCGATGGACCTGACTGACCCCGGCGCAGCCGAAAAATGGGTACAGGCCGCAGTCGATAAGTGGGGCGGCATTGACGTGGTCTACAACAACGCCGGATCGCTACGAGCCAAAGGGCCGTTTGGCGAATCAACGCTTGAGCAGTTCGAGCAGACGGTTAAATATGAGCTCACCATGGTCTACATCGTGACGGCAGCCGCGTGGCCGCACCTGATCAAACGCGGCGGCGGGCTGATCCTCAACACCGCATCCATATCCGGCCACCGCGAGTTTTTACCCCTGCGCAGCGCTGCGCATGGAGCAACCAAGGCAGCGGTGATCGGCCTGACAAAAATGCTGGCAGCTGAAGGTGCGCCTTACGGCATTCGTGCCATCAGCATCAGTCCCGGCGTGATCAGGTCGCCGGCAACTGCCGCCTACTGGTCTGGGGAGAATCCTGTCTACACCGAGATGGGTAAAGGCATGATTGCAAAAGTGCCTATGGGCCGGCCTGGCGAATGCGCTGAAGTGGCCAGCGTGGCGGTATTTCTGGCGTCACCCGGCGCGTCCTATATCAACGGCACTGATTTGCTGATTGATGGCGGCATGACCGGCGTCGCGTTTTCGCCGATTTAAACCTGTTTGAAGTTTCTGCTGGCCACAAAAAAAGCGCCCCGCAAGGCGCTTTCATGACCATCAGCGTCCGGTAGCCGCGGGGCTTGGGCTTACCCCCCCTTGTGTGGGCGCTTGCCGGGATTTTTTTTGCTGCGGGTCCAGCTTCCGCGCTCAAGGCTGATCTTCTGGCCACGGCCGGTGGTGGTGGTGGTGCCGTTTGGCGACATTGGTTTCGGGGCGTAATTACCGGCATCGACCCAGCGATAGGCAAATCAAGCCCGCCCCTTTCGTGCACACCCGCCGGCCGTAGCGCTCCTGAGCCGAAGGTGGAGCTTGCGGCATCGGGGGCGGGAGTACCTTACCCCCTGCCGCTCGATTGGCAATCGCGGCGCCCCCCCCAAAAAACCGGCCCCCGGGCTCGATGTGATGCGCGCACGGCGCACGAGGATGCGTATCGGCCCCATGCATTTGGGGCATTCTCGCGGCCGCACTTAAACATAGTTGAAGTTTCAAATCCTCCATATATCCTTGAATTGGGTCGCTACGATCTGTTCATAAGCTAGCGGCGCTTCCAGAAGGCCATTGGCAATTGCGAATTGATTCAAGCCATCAATGGCCTCAAACGTAATCGTCGCATCATAGAAAGGCGCGTCCCGGCCAACCAGGATCGGGATCATGTCCGCCTCTTCGCCAGGGAACAGTTCATCCCCCACCTTTTTCGCCAGTGCAGGATTGGCCTTCAGCGCCTTTTGCGTGGCGACGAGGGCACGCACTGCAGCGGCAGCCAGCCCAGGCTCTTCTTCGATCAGCTTTTCGGTCATTGCTAGTGCGGCAAAATTGTAATGTTGCGCGCCTGGCGGACCGTCGCCGCGGCGTAGATCGAGATGCAGCTTGGCGATGCCCGCTTTCTCTGCGAGCGCCAGCCTCATGCCGTTACCCCAGAAGCCATCAGCGTGGTTTTCCTGCAGTGCTCTTAAGCCATCGAGGCTGTGCGTCTCTGATTTGGAGGGTAGACTTTCGACAATGCAAACCTCATCGTGATCGACATCGATTCCCGCCTGTATCAACATATGCCGGAGCGCCGTCCGCGGAAAAGCAAACGATGATGAAATCCGCAGTCCCCTGAGCGCCTTGATGTCACCTCGACGAATATTGATGTCCTTGCGCAGGCCCATGAACCAATAAGAATGCTGTGCCAGCGCGGCAACCAGTCTCACACCCTTCCACGCGGGAAACGCACGCGTTGCCGCAAATGCCGGACCACCAAAGAAATGGATGTACCCGTCGCGAAGTCGCTCCGGGCCGTTCTTTGCGCCGTACTCCGCAACAAACTCTACATCCAACCCTTCTTTTTTGAAGAATCCAAGTTTCACTGCGGCGGTTGCCACGAAATACGATGGAGAATCGTAGTCTGCCACCATCATTCGATACATGTTCAACGCTCCAGATCAAGAATAGGAAATTCAACCGCAAGAGGCGCACTTAGCAATTAAAAATGCTGGAAACCCGCGCCAGGTGGGGATTTCCAGCATATGGCACTCAGTTCTGCTTGATCTCCGTCGTATCCTCCACCGCCTTCCAGCGCGCCATTTTGCCGATGAAAAATGCCGTTAACTGCTCGGAGGTATTAACGACGACCTCGAAGCCCTGGGCATTGAGCCGCGGCTTTTTGTCCGGGGACTTTGCGCGGCGATGACGCTCGCCTGCAACTTGGCCGGAATGGCCTTCGACGCAACCATCGCCTGCCATTCCTAAAATCTGCTGCCGCGGCATTGTACCGCCGCAACGCTCGGCAGAACCGCGTCAGAACTGCGCTTCGCTCAGGGCCATCACGCCGCTCGCGCCCTGCACGATGCTGTCGCGCAGGCCTGGCACTTGCGCCATGAAGTGATCGGCAAAAAATCGCGCGGTGCTGACCTTGGCCTTGAGGAATTCGGCATCGCCCTCGCCCGTACGCAATCTCGCGTCGGCAATCAGGGCCGCGCGCATCATCTGCCAGCCGCCGCAGGTGATGCCGGTCATTTTCAGGAACGGCACGGCACCGGCGTACACCGCCTTGATGTCGGTGCCGTTGGTGGCGCCTATCCAGTCCACCGTTTCGGCAAACGCATCTATCGCAGCGGCAAAGCGCTTTTTCATTGCGGCAAAGTCATCGCCTGATGCCTTGGAGAGCTCGGTCTCAACAGAGCGCATCAGACTGATCACCGCCTTTGCCGTGATGCCTCCTTCGCGCGCGATCTTGCGCCCGACGAGGTCATTGGCCTGGATGCCGGTGGTGCCTTCGTAAATGGTGGTGATGCGCGCATCGCGCAGGTACTGCGCCGCACCGGTCTCTTCGATAAAGCCCATGCCACCGTGCACTTGTATGCCGAGCGAGGCGACATCGACGCCGCACTCGGTGCTCCAGCCCTTGACCACCGGAATCATCAGGTCGGCAAAGGCCTGACTGCGTGCCACGTCGTCCTTGTCGGTGCTGTGGTGCACGGTGTCGAGCGCCCCGGCGACGACATAAGCCAGCGCCCGCGTCGCCTCGGTTTGCGCCTTCATACTCATCAGCATGCGCCGCACGTCGGGGTGATGGATGATGCTGACCGATGCACGCCCGCCTGCAAGATCGCGGCTTTGCACGCGCTCCTTGGCGAAGGCGAGTGCGCGCTGGTAGGCTCGCTCGCACAGCGCCACGCCTTCGAGACCGACGGCAAAGCGCGCCGCGTTCATCATGATGAACATGTATTCGAGGCCGCGGTTTTCCTCGCCGACGAGGTAGCCGATGGCGCCGTCTTTCTCGCCATAGACCATCACCGCCGTCGGGCTGGCGTGTATGCCCAGCTTGTGCTCTATCGACACGCACTTGGCGTCGTTACGGACGCCGAGACTGCCGTCGGCATTGACCAGGAACTTCGGTACGACGAACAGCGAAATGCCCTTGACACCCTCGGGCGCGTCCGGTGTGCGCGCCAGCACCAGGTGGATGATGTTCTCGGCAAGATCATGCTCGCCATAGGTGATGAATATTTTCTGGCCGAATACGCGGTAGTGGTCGCCCTGCGGCTGCGGCACGGCGCGCGATTTGATCAGCGCGAGATCGGAACCGGCCTGCGGCTCGGTCAGGTTCATGGTGCCGGTCCAGGTGCCCTCTATCATTTTGGGCAGATAGACCGCTTTTTGCGCGTCGGTGCCCCGCAGCAGCAAAGCCTCGATCGCGCCGAAGGTCAGCAAGGGACAAAGCGAAAACGACATGTTCGCCGACTTCCACATCTCTTGCACCGGCGTTGACACCAGCTTTGGCAGGCCCTGTCCGCCAAGCTCGGGCGGGAAATGCAGTGCGTTCCAGCCACCTTCGACGAACTGCCGGTAAGCCTGCTTGAATCCCTTGGGGGTGGTGACGGCGCCGTCTTTCCATTGCGCGCCCTCCTGGTCGCCGGACCAGTTAAGCGGCGACAACACGCCACCGGAGAATTTGCCGCATTCTTCGAGCACCTGCCCGACCAGTTCCGGCGTCGCGTCTTCGCACCCGGGCAACTTGGCCACCTCGCCCAGTCCGGCCAGTTCGTTCAGAACGAACATCATGTCCTTCAGCGGTGCGACGTACTCGCTCATGGCAACTCCTCCGGGTATTGCGTCAACGTCAACGGCCTTTCACCACAGAGGGCACGGAGAACACAGAGACTGTTTCAAGCCAGAACCTTTTCCTGAATTCTCCGTGCGCTCCGTGCCCTCCGCGGTGCACTCTTTTGATGTATGCCCAACAAGCTGGCTAGCCCAGCTCCTTCACCAGCTGGGGCACGACCTGGAACAAGTCGCCGACGATGCCGTAGTCGGCTACCTGGAATATCGGCGCTTCTTCGTCTTTGTTAATGGCGACGATGACGCGACTGTCCTTCATGCCGGCGAGGTGCTGGATGGCGCCCGAGATGCCGACGGCGATGTACAACTCCGGCGCGACAATCTTGCCGGTCTGCCCCACCTGCCAATCATTGGGCACGAAACCGGCATCGACGGCGGCGCGCGAGGCGCCCATCGCCGCATTGAGCTTGTCGGCCAACGGCTCGAGCAGCTTGAAGTTCTCTCCCGAGCCCATGCCGCGACCGCCGGAGACGATGATTTTTGCCGCCGTCAACTCGGGGCGATCCGACTTGGTTAGCTCGCGGCCGACCAGACTGGTCTGCGCAGTATCGGCGACCGAAGCAATGTTTTCGATGGCAGCCGAGCCGCCGCTCGCCGCCACCGCGTCAAAGCCGGTGGTGCGCACGGTGATGACCTTGATCTTGTCCTGCGACTGCACGGTTGCCAGCGCATTGCCGGCGTAAATGGGCCGCACGAAGGTGTCGGGCGAATTGACGGCGATGATTTCGGATATCTGCGCGACATCGAGCAGCGCCGCGACGCGCGGCAGGAAATTTTTGCCCGAGGTCGTCGCCGGAGCGAGAATGTGCCCGTAGCCGCCGGATAGACTCGTCACCAACGCAGCCAGGTTCTCGGCCAGTTGGTCCTTGTATTGCGCGGCGTCGGCGACCAGCACCTTGGTCACACCGGCGACCTGCGATGCGGCCTCAGCCACCACGGCGCAGCCGCTGCCGGCGACCAGCAGATGCACGTCGCCGCCGATTTTTGCCGCCGCGGCAACGGTATTGAGGGTGGCGCCCTTCAGCGACTGGTTGTCGTGCTCGGCTATGACCAGAATGCTCATTCAATCACCTTTGCTTCGTTGCGCAGTTTTTCGACCAGCGCGCGGGCGTCGGCCACCTTGACCCCCGCCTTGCGCTTGGGCGGCTCATCAACTTTGAGCGTCTTCAGGCGCGGCGCAACGTCCACACCCAGCGCGTCGGGCTTCAACACTTCCATCGGCTTCTTTTTCGCCTTCATGATGTTGGGCAGCGTCACATAGCGCGGCTCGTTGAGGCGCAGATCGGTGGTGACCACCGCCGGCAGCGACATTGCAATGGTCTCCAGGCCACCATCCACTTCACGCGTGACCTGCAGCGCCTGGCCGTCAATTTTTACCTTGGACGCAAATGTCGCCTGCGGCCACCCCATCAGCGCGGCGAACATCTGCCCGGTCTGGCTGGCATCGTCGTCGATGGCCTGCTTGCCGAAAATGGCGAGGCCGGGCGTTTCTTTTGCGGCGATGGCCTTGATCAGTTTGGCCACGGCCAACGGTTGCAATTCGACGTCGGACTCGACCAAAATGGCCCGGTCGGCGCCGATGGCGAGAGCCGTGCGCAGCGTCTCCTGGCATGCCGTGGGTCCGCAAGACACGGCGATTATTTCGGTCACAATGCCGGCTTCCTTGAGCCGCACCGCCTCTTCGATGGCGATTTCGTCGAAGGGATTCATCGACATTTTGACGTTGGCCGTCTCGACGCCGCTACCGTCGGACTTGACGCGGACCTTGACGTTGTAGTCGATGACGCGCTTGACGGGAACCAGAACTTTCATTGCCACTCCGGCTAGATGATGAGTCTGCGATTATAAACGATGGGCAGGATCGACCAATGTCCGCTTGCAGACTGTTTGCGCGGCCATTACCCTGTCAAAAGCATTGCTGATCGCCCCGTACAACCGTCAGGAAAGCATCATGTCCCGCCCCCTCTCGCACATCAAGGTTCTCGACCTCACACGTATTCTCGCCGGTCCATGGGCGACACAGAATCTCGCCGACCTCGGTGCTGAAGTCATCAAGATCGAACGACCCGGCACCGGCGACGACACGCGCGCCTGGGGCCCTCCTTATTTCAAGGACAAGGAGGGCCGGGACAGCGCCGAATCGGCCTATTACCTTTCGGTCAACCGCGGCAAGAAGTCGGTGACCCTGGACATCGCCGCCCCCGAGGGCCAGCGTATCGCACGCGAACTCGCTGCAAAGTGCGATGTGCTGGTCGAGAACTACAAGGTCGGTGGCCTGAAAAAATACGGCCTCGATTATGCATCCCTGAAAACCATCAATCCGGGCCTGATTTACTGCTCGGTCACCGGCTTCGGCCAGGACGGCCCCTACGCCGCCCGCCCCGGGTACGATTTCATCTTCCAGGGCATGGGCGGTTTCATGAGTATCACCGGCGAGCGCGACGACCTGCCCGGCGGTGGGCCGCAAAAAGCCGGTATCGCCGTCACCGATGTGCTGACCGGCCTCTACGCCTGCATCGCCATCAACGCCGCCATCGTTCACCGCGAGCGCACCGGCCAGGGCCAGTGCATAGACATGGCGCTGATGGACACGCTGGTCGCCTTCAATGCCAACCAGATTCTCAATTACTGGTGCTCGGGCACCATTCCCAAGCGCTGGGGCAACGCGCACATCAACATCTGTCCTTACCAGGTGTTTGCCACCAGCGACGGCCACCTGATTCTTGCCGTCGGCAACGACAGCCAGTTCCGCAGCTTTTGCAAGGCCGCCGGCCGCGAGGAACTGGCCGATGACGCACGCTTTCGCACCAACCCCGAGCGCCTCAAAAACCGCGACCTGCTGGTTCCCGTCGTCGAGGCCATCATGCGCGGACGCAGCAAAAGCGACTGGATAGCGACGCTTGAGGCGGCGAGCGTGCCCTGCGGACCGATCAACAACATGCAGGAAGTATTCGAAAACCCGCAGGTGATGCATCGCGGTTTGCGCGTCGAGATCCCGCACGCTGCCGGCAGCGTGCCCACCGTGGCAAGCCCGATGCGGTTTTCGGAAACGCCGGTGACTTACGACATGCCGCCGCCGCTGCTGGGACAACACACGGATGCGGTGCTGAAGGAATTGCTCGGCATGGATACGGCGGCAATGGACGCGTTGCGCGCCAAAGGTGTGATCTAGGCGCGCACCGCCGGAGACTCAGGTTTTTTTGCGGCTGAGCATCGCGGCGATCTCGCCGACGATGCCGCGGCGAAAGGCCAGCACGCAAATGACGAAAATAACGCCCATGATGACCTGTACCCAGGAGCCAACCTTGTCGGCGAGGTAGTTTTGCAGCGTGATGATGGTGAAGGCGCCGACGATGGGCCCGAACATGGTGCCGAGGCCGCCGACCAGCGTCATCAGGATGACTTCGCCCGAGGTACCCCAGAACACGTCGGTCAGCGTCTCGAAGCCGAGCACCAGGGTCTTGGTCGCACCGGCCACACCCGACAGCGCAGCAGACAGCACAAAGGCCAGCAGCTTGTAACGATCGACGTCGTAGCCGAGTGACAGCGCGCGTGGCTCGTTTTCGCGTATTGCCTTCAACACCTGGCCGAAGGGCGAATGGACGATGCGGTAAATCAGCAGCAGGCAGGCCATGAAGATGGCGAGAATGAAGTAATACAGGTTGACGTCATCCTGCAGATCGATGAAACCGAGCAGCTTGCCGCGTGGCACCCCCTGCAAACCGTCTTCGGCACCGGTAAATGGCGCCTGCAGGCAAAGAAAGTAAATCATCTGCGACAGCGCCAGCGTGATCATGGAAAAGTAGATGCCCTGGCGGCGGATGGCGAGACTGCCGACCACCCAGCCTATTGCGGCAGCGACCAGCATGGCGAAAAGGATGCCCAGCTCGGGCGGGAATCCCCAGCCCTTGATCGCATAGCCCGCGGCATAGCCCGCGGTGCCGAAAAAGGCTGCGTGGCCGAAGGACAACAGACCGGTGAAGCCAATCAGCAGGTTGAATGCGCAGGCGAACAGCGCGAAACACAAGGCCTTCATCAGGAACACCGGATAAAGACCAGCCAGCGGCGCAACGATACCCAGCAGTGCCAGCACGACAAAACCAAGGTACGGCTGCCGCATCACTTCTCCTTGCCGAACAGGCCGGCGGGACGGATCAGCAGCACCACGGCCATGATGATGAAAACCACGGTGGATGAGGCCTCGGCGTAGAACACCCGCGTCAGTCCTTCTATAACACCGAGGCCGAGCCCGGTCAGCACCGAGCCGAGGATGGACCCCATGCCGCCTATGACCACCACTGCAAACACCACAATGATGATATTGGAGCCCATCAGCGGATTGATCTGGATTACCGGAGCCGCCAGCACACCGGCAATTCCGGCAAGCGCGACGCCAAAGCCGTAGGTCAGCGTCACCATTAGCGGCACATTGATGCCGAAAGCCTGTACCAGTTTCGGATTTTCCGTCGCAGCGCGCAGCATCGCGCCAAGCTTGGTACGCTCGATCACGTACCAGGTGACAAGGCATATCGTCAGCGAGGCCACCACCACCCAGGCGCGGTAATTGGGAAGCACCATGAAACCAAGATCAGTCGCGCCGCGCAGTGCATCGGGCACCGAATAGGGCTGGCCGGAGACGCCGAATTGGTCGCGGTAAACGCCCTCAATAATCAGCGCCAGCCCGAAGGTGAGCAGCAGGCCGTACAAATGGTCGAGCTTGTAGATCCATTGCAGCAGAAGGCGTTCGATGATCATGCCGAACACGCCGACCAGCAGCGGCGACAGCGCCAGACTCCACCAGTACCCTATGCCCCACCAAGTGAGCGACATCCATGCGACATAGGCGCCCATCATGTAAAGCGCGCCGTGGGTGAAGTTGATGATGTTGAGCAGGCCGAAAATTACCGCCAGCCCGAGCGAGAGCATGGCGTAAAAGGACCCGTTGACCAGCCCAAGCATCAATTGCCCGAGCAAAGCCTGGATGGGTACGCCAAAGATTTCAGTCATCTGGGATGCTTGTTTTCAGTCGAAAGAGCGCCCGGCCGGGTTTGCGACCCGGCCGGGCGGCATTACGTACCGGCTTATTTTTTTGCGATCATCGGGCAGCGCGACAAAGCGAGCGGCTGGAAAGCCTGCTCGGCCGGTATCACCGACTTGATGGTGTAATAGTCCCACGGGTACTTCGACTCAGAAGGCTTTTTCACCTGCATCAGGTACATGTCGTGGACCATGCGGCCGTCCGAGCGCACATAGCCGTTCTTGGCAAACATGTCGTTGATTTTCAGTTTTTTGAGCTGGGTCATCACCGCATCCGGGTTATCCGTGCCGGCGGCCTGGACAGCCTTGAGGTAACTCAGCGTAGACGAATAAACGCCGGCCTGCACCATGGTCGGCATTTTTTTCATCTTGTCAAAATAACGACGGCCGAACTTGCGTGTGTCTTCGTTGTAATCCCAGTACCAGCCGTCGGTGAGATACATGCCCTGTGTGGTGGCAAGGCCCAGGCTGTGGATGTCGGTGATGAATACCAGCAGTCCGGCGAGCGACTGGTTCTTGGTAATGCCAAACTCGTTGGCCGCCTTGATGGCATTGATGGTGTCACCACCGGCATTGGCGAGGCCGACGATCTGCGCCTTGGAAGCCTGCGCCTGCAACAGGAAGGACGAGAAGTCCGAGGCGTTGAGCGGATGACGCACCGCGCCCTTGACTTCTCCGCCGCCGGCCTTGACGACATTGGACGTGTCCTGCTCGAGCGAATGGCCGAAGGCATAATCGGCGGTGAGGAAGTACCAGGACTTGCCGCCCTGCTTGACGATGGCATTGCCGGTACCGTTGGCCAGCGCATAGGTGTCATAGGCGTAGTGCACGGTGTAAGCGTTGCAGTCCTCATTGGTCAGGCGCGTACTCGCGGCGCCGACGTTCATGAGGATGCGCTTTTTCTCGCTGGCGACCTTGGCGACGGCAATACCGACCCCCGAGTTGAGCGCATCGGTAACCATGTCGACACCCTCACGGTCGAACCATTCACGCGCCTTGTTGGCGCCGACGTCGGCCTTGTTCTGGTGGTCGGCGCCGACAATCTCGATGTTCTTGCCGAGGATCTTGCCGCCGAAATCGGCAACTGCCATTTTCGCCGCCTCGATCGAACCCTGGCCGCCAAGATCGGAGTAAAGGCCGGACATGTCGGTCAGCACGCCGACCTTCACCACATCGCCGGAAATCGCGCCGGGCTTGGCCGTCTGCGCCACCGCGCCGCCGGCCGCCAGCGACAACATCGCCGCACCCACCATGCTTGCAATCATTTTTTGATTCATGTCAGTACTCCTCCTGTGAAGACCCGTGAAAGTTGAATCAGATGCCCAGATACTCATGCAGCATCGGCATTTTCGCCTTGAGTTCGCCGGCGGCGAAACCCTCGACGATGCGACCGTGCTCCATTACATAAAAACGGTCCGCCAGCGGCGCGGCAAAGCGGAAATTCTGCTCCACCATGATTATGGTGTAGCCCTTTTCGCGCAGCGTGCGGATCATGCGCCCCAGCGCCTGCACGATCACCGGCGCGAGGCCCTCGGAAATCTCGTCGAGCAGCAGCAGCCTTGCGCCGGTGCGCAGTATGCGCGCCACCGCCAGCATCTGCTGTTCGCCGCCCGAGAGCCGCGTGCCCTGGCTGTGGCGGCGCTCCCTCAGGTTGGGAAACATCTCGTACAACTCGTCGATGCTGAGGCCGCCGCTGCCGACCTTTGGCGGCAGTTCGAGGTTCTCCTCGCACGACAGGCTGGCAAAAATGCCCCGCTCCTCCGGGCAGTAACCCAGACCGAGGTGGGCGATCTTGTGCGGCGCCAGCGCAATGGCCTCGCGGCCGTTGATCATGATGGAGCCACTGCGCTGCCCGACCAGACCCATGATGGCCTTCATAGTGGTGGTTCGGCCCGCGCCGTTGCGCCCGAGCAGCGTCACGACTTCGCCGCGATTTACGGTGAAATCCACGCCGTGGAGGATGTGCGACTCACCGTAAAAGGCGTGCAGGCCGCTTACGCGCAGGAACTCTTCGGTCCTCGCGTGCTCAGCCATGGGCACCCTCCAGTTCCGCATCCACCGTACCCATGTAGGCTTCCATCACCTGGGGATTCTTTGACACCTCGGCGTACGGGCCCTCGGCGATGATTTGTCCGCGCTGCAGCACGCTGATGGTGTCGGCGATGGTGGCGACGACATTCATATTGTGTTCGACCATCAGGATAGTGCGGTTGGCCGAGACCTTCTTGATCAGGCTGGTGACGCGGTCGACGTCCTCGTGTCCCATGCCCTGGGTCGGCTCGTCGAGCAGCATCAGTTCGGGCTCCATCGCCAGTGTCGTGGCGATCTCCAATGCGCGCTTGCGTCCATAGGGCAGTTCGACCGCGACCGCGGCGGCGAACTCGCCAAGATCGACTGACTCGAGCAGGGCCATCGCGCGTTCGTTCAGCGTGTCCAGCGTCTGCTCCGGCTTCCAGAAATGGAAGGATGTGCCAAGCTTGCGCTGGAGCCCGACGCGCACGTTCTCGAGCACGCTCAGATGCGGAAACACCGCCGATATCTGAAAGGAACGAATGATGCCGCGGCGAGCGACCTGTGCCGGTTTCTCGAACGTAATGTCGGCGCCGTTGTACATGATCTGGCCGGCGGTCGGAATCAGGAACTTGGTCAGCAGATTGAACACCGTGGTCTTGCCCGCACCATTGGGGCCGATCAGCGCGTGAATCTGCCCGCGCCTGACTTTCAGATCAACATCGCTGACGGCGGCAAAGCCCTTGAACTCCTTGGTCAGCTTGCGTGTTTCGAGAATGATGTCATCGGCCATCGCGGCATGGACTCTTTGTTTTGTGTGATTTCTGGCGGAAGAGATTATCGGTCATGCGAGGCGTGGCAACAATCGCGCAGGCGACAGTTCAGTGTAATGCATGCAGTCGCACAATCACCGACCGAAACAGGCAAATGCGCCGGCGGCGGCGTTTTCATTCGCGAAGCGGCGAGTAGGCCAATGGCAAGGCCGCATCATTGCTCCATTTCGGTGCACGTTTCTCGAGAAAGGCCTGCATGCCCTCCCGTCCCTCCGGACCGGCCGCATTGCAGGCAATGACTTCACTCGCCAATGCGTACGCCGGGGTCAATCCGAGCTCCAGTTGCTGGTAAAAGAGCCGTTTGCCAGCGGCCACCGCACCCTGCGGCTTGGTAGCGATCAGGGCAGCCAGGCGATCGACCTCGGCATCGAGGTCGGTGGCGGCGACAACACGATTGACCAGACCATAAGCGCGAGCGGTTGCGGCGTCGATGAACTCCCCGGTCAGCAGCATTTCCATGGCTTGCTTGCGACCCAGGTTGCGCGCCAGCGCGACACTCGGTGTGGAGCAGAACAGTCCGAAGTTCACGCCGCTCACGGCAAAGCGCGCGCTGTCGGCGCAAACCGCAAGGTCGCATTGCGCGACGAGTTGGCAGCCGGCTGCGGTGGCCGTGGCATGCACCTTGGCAATCACCGGCTGCGGCATCGCGACCAAAGTGGTCATCACGCGGCTGCACTGGTGAAACAGCGCCTCGATGCGATCCTGTGTTGCGAGCGCATGGATCTCCTTCAGATCGTGGCCGGCGCAAAAGCCGCGACCGCGCGCTGCGATGATGACGACACGGACGCTTTTGTCGCCGGCAATTTCGTCCAGGCTGACCTGCAGGCGGCCAAGCAATTCACCCGACAGCGCGTTGAATTGTTCGGGCCGGTTGAGCGTCAGCGTGAGCACGCCACCGGTCTGCTCGCGCAGCAGGATGTCCGGACCGGGGGAGGCTGATGACGTGGCATGCATGCGCTTTTTCCCCGCCTATTCGATGGCCGCGACCGACTTGGCCTGCTGACGCAGGACAAATTTCTGGATCTTTCCCGTCGAGGTTTTCGGCAGCGGCCCGAAAATCACCTTTTTCGGCACCTTGAAGCGCGCCATGTGCGCACGGCAATGCTCGATGATGTCCTGCTCCGTCACGCTCGCCGCAGGCTTGATCTCGACAAAGGCACAGGGCGACTCGCCCCATTTCTCGTCCGGTTGCGCGACTACCGCGCAGATCATCACCGCGGGGTGGCGGTAAATGACGTCCTCGACCTCGAGCGAGGAAATGTTCTCTCCGCCGGAGATGATGATGTCCTTGGAGCGATCCTTGATCTTGGCATACCCGTCAGGGTAGAGCACCGCCAGGTCGCCCGAGTGAAACCAGCCGCCGGCAAATGCGCCGGCGGTGGCGGCCGGATTCTTCAGGTAGCCCTTCATCATGACATTGCCGCGAAACATGATCTCGCCCATGGTTTCACCGTCTGCAGGCACCTTGGTCATGGTCTGCGGGTCCATTACCGTCATGCCCTCCTGCAACAGGTACCGCACCCCCTGGCGGCTGTTGCGCTCGGAGCGTCCGACGATGTCCAGGCCGGTCCATTCGTCCTGCCCGGCGCAGACAGCCGCCGGACCGTAGACCTCGGTCAGTCCATAGACGTGGGTCAGGTCGACGCCCATGGTCTCCATGCCCTCGATCATCGCTGCGGGCGGCGCCGCGCCAGCGACCATGGCCGACACCTTGTGGCTGATACCCTCGCGCAGCGAGGCCGGCGCGTTGATCATGGCGCTGTGCACGATGGGCGCGCCGCAATAATGGGTAACGCGATGTCGCTTGATGGCCTCGAAAATCGGCACCGGATCGACTTTACGCAGGCACACGTTGACGCCGGCGTTGGCCGCCAAGGCCCACGGAAAACACCATCCGTTGCAGTGGAACATCGGCAGCGTCCACAGATAGACCGCGTGTCGCGGCATGCCCCAGGTGAGGATGTTGCCCACGCTGTTGAGGTAGGCACCGCGATGCGAATAGACCACCCCCTTTGGATTGCCGGTGGTACCCGAGGTGTAATTGAGTGCGATTGCCTGCCACTCATCGGCAGGCGGCTGCCATGCATGCTGCGGGTCGCCGGCAGCGATGAAGGCCTCGTAATCGGATTCACCCAGGCGCGTACCCGGGCCGGTGAATTCGCTGTCGTCGATGTCAATCACCAGCGGGCGCACCTTCATCTGTGACAGCGCCGACTCAATCGTCACGGAAAACTCGCGGTCGGTGAGCAGGACTTTCGCTTCACCATGCTCGAGCATGAAGGCGATGGCCGTCGCGTCAAGCCGGGTGTTGAGTGCATTGAGCACCGCTCCGGTCATCGGCACGCCAAAATGCGCCTCTATCATCTCCGGCGTGTTGGACAACATCGCCGCCACCGTGTCGCCGACACCGATGCCGCGCCGCGCCAGCGCCGATGCCAGCCTGCGACTGCGTTCGTACGTCTGCTGCCAGGTGTAGCGGCGCGCGCCGTGAATGACCGCCGCGCGCTGCGGGTAGACCTCGGCCGTCCAGGCGATAAAGGTCAGCGGGCTGAGCGGCGCGTTGTTGGCCGCGTTGCGGTCAAGTCCGCTGTCGTAGATGTTTGGTTTTGCAGCAACCACGGTTTCCTCCTTTGCGCCTCGTCGGGCGCTGCTTGCAGCCTGTACCGCTGTCGCGGGATTGTCACGGCCTGCAGGGGCACCGTGCATACACGCAGATTGTTATAAGCCGGTGCAGGCCGCAAGGCACCGTCGCACCTATTCTGCCTCCAATTGCCGGGCTTGTCGAAGCAGCACTGGCACTGGCGCCGGACAGCGCTCAGCCGGCTTTGCGCTCGAGGTCCTGGCGCTCCAATGCGCGCCAGACGCAGGCGCCTTTGCTTTCCTTGTCTATGCTCTCGAGCTGTCGCTCGTGCTCGGCGCGCTCATCATCACTGGCCGTCAGCAGCATCAAGCCGTCGCGCTCCACCGCCACAACGGGCGTTGACGTTTCGCTCATCACCACCGGGTCCAGGGGCAGGTCCGCTTCCATCAGCAGACTTTCCTGGCCACGCGTCATGGCGAGAAACACCTCGGCCAGCAACTGCGCGTCAAGCAGGGCGCCGTGCAGCGTACGGTGCGAATTGGCGATGCCATAGCGCTCGCACAAGGCGTCGAGCGAGTTGCGCTTGCCCGGGTGCAGCGACTTGGCAAGCCTGAGGGTGTCGGTCACCGTCACGCCGAATTTGTCGAGCGTATCCAGGCCGGCCTTTTGTAATTCCGTATCGAGGAACTCGATATCAAAACCGGCGTTGTGGATAATCAGCTCGGCACCGCTGACAAAATCAAGAAAATCGCGCGCCAATTCCCCGAACTTGGGCTTGTCCTCCAGGAATTCATCGGCGATACCGTGGACGGCAAGCGCGCCCGGCTCGCTTTTGCGTTGCGGATTGACATAGTGGTGCCAGTGGCGGTCGGTCACGCGCCGGTTGAAAATTTCGACGCAACCGATCTCGATGATACGGTCTCCCAACCTGGCGTTGAGTCCGGTAGTCTCGGTGTCGAGCACAATCTGCCTCATGCCTGCCCCGACAGCAATTGCGCCACGCCGCGATTGGCAAGGGCGTCCGCCCTCTCGTTTTCAGCATGGCCGGCATGGCCGCGCACCCAATGCCAGCGCACGGAATGTCGCGCCGCCGCCGCCTCCAGTTGCCGCCACAGGTCGAGGTTCTTCACCGGCTGCTTGTCTGCGGTAAGCCAGCCACGCCGCTTCCAGCCATGCACCCACTCGGCCATGCCCTTTTGCACATACTGCGAGTCGGTGAAAATATCGACGCTGTGCGCGCCATCGAGCGCCTCAAGGCCGCGGATTGCCGCCATCAGCTCCATCCGGTTATTGGTGGTCCCCGCCTCGCCTCCGAACAACTCCCTTTCCGCGGCACCGATCACCAGCAACACCCCCCAGCCACCCGGGCCGGGATTACCCTTGCAGGCGCCATCGGCATAAATCCTTACGCTTTGCATGTGCTTCGGTACCCAAAAGTGAGGCCCCTGCCGGAGAAACCGGCCAGACTTGAATCAGGCGACCTGCGCCTCGCGCATGATAACCGTGTTGCGCTGTGCCTCAACGACGAACCTCAACGACGAACAGTGGGCCGCACATGGATCACGTTATCGCGCCGCGCGACCTGCACCAGCGAAGGACGCTTCGCGCGCTGCTCACGCCACGGCGGCATGACGAGGCGCATACCTGCGGTGCGCTTGATGGCGCGCACGACGTACACCCCTCCGGCGATCGGCCACCAACGGTCGCCTGCGCTCTCCATAAAGGAGCACCGCTGCAGCCAGCGCGCCTGTTCGAACGGCGGCGCGTAGCAGCCAAAGCGCCCGCCGTTGAGTTCAAAGCCAAGCAGCGTGAGCCAGTCGCGCAAGCGGAACAAGCCGATGAAACTGCCACACCAGGGGTGGTCCCGGCCGCCCCACAACCCCCTTGCCCCCCACATGCTGAGCGGATTGAACCCTGAAATGATCACCTGGCCCTCGGGCATCAGCACCCGCTCGGCTTCACGCAGTATCTGGTGCGGATTGGCGCAGAACTCGAGCACGTGCGGCAACACCAGCAGGTCAATGCTATGGGTGGCAAGCGGCAAATCGGCCGGGTCGGCGATGAGCGACGCGGGTGCCCCGCCATTGACGGCAAAGCGCAGCGGAATGCGGCTCTCACGCATAAAGTCCACGCCGGGAAGGCCCACCTGCACGGCATTGAAACCGAACACTTCTTCCACCGCATTGTCATACTGGGCCTGCTCCCACGCGAGCACATATTCTCCCCGGGGGGTGCGGAACCATTCAGAGAGAGTGGGCATATATAATGCGTAGCGTCAGTTTGATTGTGTCAGCTTGATTGTGTCAGCTTGAGCGCGCGCAACAGCGCAATATCGCAAGACATTGCATTTGTGGCAATGAAGTTCATCCCGGCGTACGGGCAGAAGTCTTCGCAGCGCGCCGATTCTGCATTCTGATTTTTATGGCGAACTCTATTCATGTCATTTACCGTTGTTCCCGTCCCCGCTTTTGACGACAATTACCTGTGGGTGCTGCGCAAGGGCGACAAAGCCGTAGCAGTCGATCCTGGCGACGCCGCCCCGATTCGGGCCTATCTCGGCCGCGAGAACCTCACCCTTGCAGCCATTCTCGTCACCCACCACCACCCCGATCACATCGGTGGCCTGGCCGAACTTGCCGCCGCATCTGCCGCCACACTGCCGGTTTACGGTCCGCGCGACGGGCGCATCGCCGGCATTACACGCCATGTGGTCCAGGGCGACAAGGTGGTCGTGCCCGAAATCGAGGCCACATTTGAGGTCATCGAGGTACCCGGTCACACCCGCAGTCACATCGCATATTATGGCGCATCGTCCCTGTTCTGTGGCGACACGCTGTTCGCCTGCGGCTGCGGCCGCCTGTTCGAGGGCACGGCGCAACAAATGTCCGCGTCACTGGCGAAACTCACCGCACTGCCGGACGACACCCGGGTTTATTGCGCCCATGAATACACGCTGTCCAACATCCGCTTTGCCCGCGCTGTCGAACCGGGCAACATTGCACTGGCGGCGCGCGAGGGACGCGACATGGCAACCCGCCGCGAAAACAAGCCCACGGTGCCCTTCACCCTGGCGGACGAAAAGGCCAGCAATCCGTTTTTACGTTGCGACCAGGCCGAAGTCATTGCCTCCGCGACACGCCATGCCGGTGTCGCGCTGGGCAATCCGGTCGAGGTATTCGCCGCAGTACGTGAATGGAAAAACAATTTCTGATGCCGGCGCCACGCCAAATCAGGCGATGGCGCGGATCATTCGCGGCGGCATGGTGCTGTTGACCGGGGTTTTATCTTGACCGTCCATCAGCCCTTCGCTACCATGCGCCGATTGTTTAGGGAGAGCCGCGTGGCGAACCTTGCCCCACGACGTCACATTGTGTTGCTGCTCCTTCCGCTGCTTTGTGCGTGCGCCGGCGCGCAGCACGCGCCGATCCCCGATCAGGAAGCCACACGCACCCTCGATGCCGGAAGGACCGCGTCTCCGGCATCCGCCCCCGAGGTACAGATACGCGCGGCTCGCAGCACTGCCGCCATCGTGACCCCGTCCGGTCCCGTCGTCGCCCTGCCGCCGATCGCCGAACGGCATGAAATAAAATCGCCGGAACTGACCCGGGCCATCGATCTCACGTCAAAGGAAGACGACTTGTGGGTGCGCATGCGCAAGGGATTCGCCATGCCCAACCTGGTCAGCACGCTCGTCGAGGACAGGCAGATTTACTACACCACGCGCCCGAGCTATATCAAACGCATGGTCGAGCGCAGCCGACGCTACCTCTACCATATCGTCGAGGAACTGGAAAAGCGCAACATGCCGACCGAACTCGCGCTGCTCCCCATGGTCGAGAGCGCATTCAATCCCATGGCCTACTCCAGTGCACATGCGTCCGGCCTGTGGCAGTTCATCCCCGGCACCGGCCGCCGCTACGACCTGGCGCAGACCTGGTGGTATGACGGTCGCCGCGACATCATCGCATCGACCACCGCCGCACTGGACTACCTGCAGTTCCTGTATGAAATGCACGGCGACTGGCAACTCGCTCTCGCCTCCTACAACTGGGGCGAGAATGCGGTGGCGCGCGCGATCGAAAAAAACCGCAAGCTCGGACTGCCGACCGACTTTCTGTCGCTCACCATGCCGGCCGAAACGCGCTATTACGTGCCCAAGTTGCAGGCGCTGAAGAACATCGTCGCCAATCCGGCGGCGTTCAACATCGACCTTGACCCGATTCCAAACCACCCTTACTTCGTCACGGTGCCACGCAACCAGGACATCGACATGCGCATTGTTGCGCGCCTGGCGCAAATGCCGGTAGAGGAGTTGCTCGCGCTCAACCCCGGCCACAACCGGCCGGTGCTGCCCGGCTCGGCCAGCGCGACACTGGTGCTGCCGGTCGCTCAAGCCGGGATATTCAAGGCCAATCTTGCCGCGCACGACAAGCCGCTGTCCTCGTGGCAGACCTACATCATCAAGCCGGGTGACAAGCTTGAGGTTATCGCCTCACGCAACGGCATGACGCTGGCCAAGCTAAAGCAGGCCAACGGCATCCATGGCAAAGTCCGGGTCGGTCCCGGTCAGCCGCTGCTCATTCCGGTCAAGGGCTCCGGTGCTGCCGCCGAAAGCCTGCCGGCGCTGTTCAAGCCGCCGTCGCTGCCTGAATCCAGGTCGCGCTTGCGCAAGATAAGCTACACCGTCAAGCACGGCGATACGCTGCATTCGATCGCGCAACGGCACAAGGTCAGCATTGACGACTTGCGCGGCTGGAACAGCATCGGGCGCCTCGCCGCCGGACAGACACTGAACATACAGGTCAAGTCCGCCGCGCCTGCCGGCGGAAAAAAGGCCGCCACCAAAAAAACCCGCAGCACCAAGGGCAAGCGCGTCACCGCGACCGTCAAGCCGCGCGCGAAGTAGCCACCGGGCCTGCCCCCGACGTTGGCGGGAGAGCCGCGCCAGGCGTAGCTTTCCGGCAGGCATGCCGGACCGCTGCCCGGCTGCAATCGCCGTCCGTCCTTCAATTTAGGCGGATGCCGGCCTTTTTGATGATGCCATCCCATTTGCTGCGCTCGCTGACGATAAAGCGCGCGAAGTCCTCCGGACGATTGCCGACCAGGCGCGCACCCAGCCTGCCGAAGCGCTCCTGCAGGTCGGGACTCTGCAAGGCCTTGGCGGTCTCGGCGTAAAGCCGGTCAATGACGGGCTGCGGCGTGCGCGCCGGGGCGACGAGAGCAAACCACGACGAGGCTTCAAATCCGGGCAGGCCGGCTTCGGCCATGGTCGGCACGTCGGGCAGTTGCGGCAGGCGTTGCGCGCTGGTGACCGCAAGCGCGCGCAGATTTCCGGCCCTTACCTGCGACAATACCGTGGGTGGATTGTCGAACATGCCGTTGGTCTGCCCGCCGACGGCGGCGGTGACTGCTTCGGCCGCGCTCTTGTAGGGCACATGGCCGATGCTGACCCCGGCAACACTCTGGAACATTTCCATGCCGAGGTGCCCGGTGGTGCCGTTGCCGGGCGAACCGAAAAACAGTTTGCCCGGCTCGCGCCTGGCGACCGTGATGAACTCAGACAGGTTCTTCGCCGGCGAGTCGCTGCGCACCAGCATCAGCATCGGCATGTCGGCAATCACCGTGATTGGCGCGAACGCCGTTGATGCGTCAAAGGGCATCGTTGCATAGAGGCTGGCGTTTATGGTCAGGATGCCGGCTGAGGACAGCAGCAGCGTGTAGCCGTCCGGCTCCGCCCGTGCCACCACGTCGGCGCCGATATTGCCGCCGGCCCCAACGCGGTTCTCGACAATCACCGGCACGCCCATGCTGGCGCTCAGCTTCTCACCGACGGCACGCGCGAGCACATCGGCCAAACCTCCGGCGGCAAATGGCGCGATGATCCTCACCGGCTTTGACGGCCAGGCCTGCGCCTGGGCCGGAACGCTGCCAAATACGAGCAGCAACACGGCTGCGGTGCCAACAAAAATACGGAACATGCGGGGTCTCCTTGGACGATTTTATTTTATGATTTAGGTGGGCGAAGCAGCGCGTCAAAGACTTGCGCCCTGCTCTGCGGCAGCAGCAGCTTACAACAAGATGCCAGCAGCAGACGCGACACGCCGAAGATTACCTCTACCTCCGTGCCCCGCGATGCCGACACGCTGGAAACCCTTGCCAGGCGGCGCTTTCCAGTCGATTGTCCTCAGGCTCCGGGCTTGGCAAGAATGCAATTGACACGTTGCGTCCCGCCGGTCGCGACCACATCCGGATAGTGGCTGCGGCATTCGTCACGCACCTGCGGACAGCGCGGATGGAAGTGACAGCCTGAGGGCGGATTCACCGGCGAGGGCAATTCTCCGTGCAGGCGGATCATGCGGCCCATGCCCACTTCGGTGAGCGAGGGCACTGCGGACAGCAGGGCCTGGGTATAAGGGTGTTTCGGTGCGCCCAGCACTTCTGCGGCGGTGCCGCGTTCAACGATGCGTCCGAGGTACATCACCGCCACGTCATGGGCGAGATATTCAACCACGGCGATGTTGTGGGTGATGAAGAGGTAGGACAGCGACAGCTCCTGCTGCAAGGTTTTGAGCAGATTCAGTATCTGCGCCTGCACCGACACGTCGAGTGCGCTGGTGGGTTCGTCGCAAACGATCAGCTTGGGATTCACCGCAAGAGCGCGCGCAATGGCGATGCGCTGGCGCTGGCCGCCGGAGAATTCGTGCGGATAACGCTGGCGCGCGTCGCGCGGCAACCCGACCTGGTCGAGCAGTTGCAGGATGCGCGCCTCGGTCTGCGGGCCGGCCAGACCGAGCGAAAGAATACCCTCCTCCAGGATGTCGTTGACGCGCATGCGCGGATTGAGCGAGGCGTAGGGGTCCTGGAACACGATCTGGAAATCAGCGCGGCGGCGCCGCAGTGCGTCACCGCGCAACTGATCCAGACGCACGCCTTCGAAAGAAACCTCACCGCTCGCTTCGCGCAGCAATTGCAAAATGGCCTTGCCGGCGGTGGTCTTGCCGCAGCCCGACTCGCCGACCAGCGCCAGCGTGCGCCCGGTGGCGAGTTCGAGCGACAAACCATCCACGGCCCTGACATGGCCGACGGTGCGTTTGAAAAGTCCGCGGCGGATCGGGAAATGCACTTTCAGGTCGCGCACCTCCAGCAGCGGCGGTGTACCGGACGATGGTGGTGTTACCGCCGCAATCGCAGCAGACACCGGCCTGGCGCTGCCCGCTGCATCAAGACGTCCGGTCTCTGCCGCGTCATACAGGTGACAGCGGATGCGATGGCCCTCGCCACTGCCCTGCAAGCCCGGCTCCTCGCGAATGCAGCGTTCCCAGGCAAAATCGCAGCGATCGGTAAAGCGGCAGCCGCGAAATTCGCTGTACAGCGGCGGCACCTGCCCCTTGATCACCGCCAGCGTGCCGCCGCGCTTGGCGGCATCCGGCAAGGCCTCGAACAGCTTGCGCGAGTACGGGTGCTGCGGCGCACGAAAGAACTGCGCGCGGGTGGCGATCTCGACCAACTGGCCCGCATACATCACGCCGACACGGCTGGCCATCTGCGCCACCACGCCAAGGTCGTGCGTGATCAGCAGGATGGCCATGCCGCGCTCCTGCTGCAGGCGGCGCAGCAAGTCAAGCACCTGCGCCTGGATGGTGACATCGAGCGCGGTCGTCGGTTCGTCGGCGATCAACAGCTCGGGTTCGGCGGCGAGCGCGATGGCGATCATGACGCGCTGCTTCAGCCCGCCGGACAACTGGAAGGGATACTCGTCGAGCCGGCGGCCGGCATCGGGCATGCCCACAGACTCGAGCAGGCTGGTGGCGCGCTCACGCGCGGCCGCGCCGGACAGTCCGAGGTGCCGCTCCAGCACTTCGCAGATCTGGCGCCCCACCGTCAGCACCGGGTTGAGACTGGTGGCCGGCTCCTGGAAAATAATGGCGATACGGCGCCCGCGCACGGCGCGCATCGCCGCTTCCGGCAACGACATCACTTCGAGCCCGTCCACGGCAACCGTTCCATCGGTGATCTGACCGGTGTCAGGCAACAGCCGCAGCATCGCCAGCGCCGTCATCGATTTGCCGCAACCGGATTCACCGACAATGGCGAAGGTCTCGCCACGCGCGATGCTGAAGGACAGCCCGTCCACCGGTCGCACCGGCGGACCGTCGCGCTCGATCAGCGCGGCCAGGTTTTCGACGACGATGCTGCCGCTCATGTTTTCTCCGTCTTGCCAAATTTTGGCATGCGCAGGCGCCATGGCCGGAAATCCGTGCGCGCGCGCGGATCGAAGGCATCGCGCACCGCATCTGCGAACAGGTTGGCCGACAAGACCATCAGGAACATGAAGACAAAAGCCGCAGCCAGAGACCACCAGACCATCGGGTCGCGCGCCATTTCGAGACGGGCCGAATTGATCATGGTGCCGAAGCTCTTCATCGACGGGTCGACGCCGACACCGACGTAGGACAGCACCGCCTCGGCCAGCACCAGCCCGGAAAAATCCATCACCAGCGAGATCAGCACGATGTGCATCAGGTTGGGCAGGATGTGCCGCATGATGATGCGCAGGTGCCCGACGCCAAAGGCGTGTGCCGCCTGGATGTACTCGAGTTGCGCCAGCTTGAGTGTCTCGCCGCGTAACAGGCGCGCCAGGCCGGTCCAACTGGTCAGGCCGAGGATGACGCACAACACCAGCAGGCGCGCATCGGCGCGCTGCTCGGTGGTGGGAAAATAATCAGCATGGGTATCGAGCACCACCTGCATCATCAACACCGCCGCCGCGATCAGCAGCACGCCGGGAATGGAGTTGAGCGTGGTGTAGCAATACTGAATGACGTCATCGACCCAGCCTCGAAAATATCCCGCGGCAATACCCAGCAGCACGCCAAAGGGCAGCGTCACCAGGGTGGTGAGTGTTCCTATGACAAGGCCGGTGCGAATACTCTTGAGTGCGAGGTAGAGCACGTCCTGGCCCACCTTGTCGGTGCCGAAGACGTGGTATTTGAACGACAGCGCAATGATGCAGGACGTGCTGATGGCGAGCACTCCCAGCGTCACCAGCACCGCACGCCATGGCATCGCGGTTTCGCCGCGCCATATCTCCCCCCACACGTGCGCCGTACGGCGGCCCTCGCGCTGCGCGAGCAGCAGCACGATCAGTCCTGATGCGGCGCACCACGCGACCAGGGCCAGTGCGAGGGCACGCAGGCAGGTGATGAAAATATCGCCTCCCCAGGCGGATTCGTCGGCAAGATGCGCACCACCATGGCGCAAGCGCGGGAACTCGCGCGCCTGTTTGCCATCCGCACCTTCGACCAGTTCCTTGGCGAAGGACCTTGTTGCGAGCGGCGCGGAGTAGGTTTTTTCCGGACGCGTTCGCAAATGCACCGCCGCGACGTCGAGCACGGACCGCACTTCGGTGGAATAGACCGCCTGCGCCTTGGCATCCTTGCTCTGCACCTTGAGGCGGAAATGCAGCGAATCGAGCAGGCCGACCAGCACGAAGCAAAGCAACACAACCAGGCCGGCCAGTCCGCTGGCGCTATGCGTCACCCGCCGCCACGGCGCCACGAGGTGGGCATGGCGGCTGACGTGCCACATGTACCCTGCCACCGCCGCGACCAGCAGCCAGATCAGCGCATCCGTCCACAAAATGACCGGCATCATTCGAGGCGTATCCGCGGGTCAACCAGCGTGTAGGACAGATCCGTCAGGAGCAAACCCAGAATGTACAGCGCGGAGCCGATGAACACCATGGAGCGGACCACGGCGAAATCCTGCGCCTGGATCGCGTCAATGGTGTAACTGCCGAGGCCGGGAATGCCGAAGAACGATTCGGAAATGAGGCTGCCCATGAACAGCAGCGGAATCACCACCACGGCGCCGGTAAGGATGGGAATCATCGCGTTCTTGAGCACATGGCGGAACAGCACCGTCACCTCGGACAAACCCTTGGCGCGCGCGGTGCGCACGTAATCCTTGCCGATTTCCTCGAGAAATATGGTGCGGTACCAGCGCGCGCCCGAACCGATGCCACTGATGACGCCAACGACGACTGGCAGCACGACAAAACGCAGCGCATCGATGCCGCCCTGGTAACCGGATATGGGCACCAGGTTCCACAATTTTGAAATGAGGTATTGCCCGCCGATGATGTAAAACAGACCGGAAATCGACATCATCGCGACGCACAGTACGACGCCGACGAAATCGAGATAGGTGGCGCGGAAAAACGCCATCATCAGCGCAATGGTGATATTGACCATCAGCCCGATGATGAAGGTGGGCACCGCCAGTGCAAGACTCGGCCACATTCGACTGAATATCTCGCGTGAAATATCGCGTCCATCGTCGGCACGGCCGAAATTGAAGCGGAACATCTCGGCCGATTTCTGCACGTACAGCGTGTCGGTGAAGCGCCCCACGCCGTCGGCGCCGGCGTTGTAGAGCAATGGCTTGTCGTAGCCGCGCTCGACTTTCCATTTGGCGATGGCGTCGGGCGTGACGCGTTTGGCGCCCAGTTGCATGCGTGCCATGTCATCGGGGGTGTTGACCTTGAAAAAAAGCGCAAAGGTAAGCAGGTTTACGCCGATGAGAATGAGTACCGCATAGAGGCAGCGACGGATGATGTAGCCGGTCATGGTGCGAGCTCACCCGGCCGGGCAGACATGCGCGCCCGCCGCCGCCACGCACCCACCGCAGGCAGTGTCAGCAACGCGATCGCCAGCATGATGGCAAGCAAGGGCCACAGCAGGGGCCGGTTCCACTCGGCGCGCATTGCAGCGCGCTTTTGCGTGTCGAGCCGGTAATACTTGAGGCCGTTGCGCGCCATCGAATTTGGCTTCAGGTTGGAGAGCCAGCTATGGTAAAGACCGTAGTCCTTGGGGTTGTAGCCCCAGACCCAGGGCGCGTCCTCGCGCAGTACACCGACCAGGCGGTCTATCATCGCCTGGCGCTCGGGGCCGTTGTCCATGTTCTTCATGCGTTCGTAGAGTTTGTCGAACTCGGGATTCTGGTAGTTTGCCTTGTTCTCGCCGTCGTTCTTGACCGTGCTGTTGGCGCCGTAGAGCAAAAACAGGAAATTCTCCGGGTCGGGATAATCCGCGTTCCAGCCGAGGAAAAACATCTGCGTGTTGCCCTTGCGGATTTTTTCCTGGAAACGGTTCCAGTCGGTGGCGCGCACTTCCAGTTGTATGCCGATGGCGCCGAACTGCTTGCGATACCAGTCCAGGCGCGCCGCGCCTCCAGGTCCGCCGCCGGTGGTATCGAGGTACAACACCAGGGGCTGGCCGCTTTTGGCTTCACGCCCGTTGGGATAGCCGGCCTCGACCAGCAGCTTTTTGGCCGCATCCAGCGATTTGCGCTGCGGCCTGCCTTCAACCCAATCGTAGACCAGCGGGTTGAGACCCTCCTTGCCGTCGCGATAGCCGAAAATGCCCGGCGCGATGGGGCCTTGCGCCGGCAAACCGCGGCCGTTGGCAAAAATGGAAATGAACTCCTCATAGTCAAGCGCAATGCTGACGGCCTGGCGCAGCTTGCGCGCACGAAGCGCGGCGTCGCCGCCCTTGCCGGCACCGCCGACGACGGCGTCATTCCAGTTGAAGGCAAGGTAAAACACGCTGGTGGCAAGCGAGGTCTTGAGGCGGATGCCGCGCGCCTCCATTTCGGACGTCAAGCCGGCCTCCCCCTCGACGCCCATCTTCACCGCTTGGTCAAAGGTGTCGGAACTGATGCCGGACTGGTCGTAATAGCCCTGCATGAATTTGTTCCAGTACGGTATGCCCTCTTTTTCCCGGCTGAACACAACTTCGTCGATGAAAGGTGCCATTTTGCCCGCGTCGGCGAGCAGTCCGGCATCGCGGTCGGCCGCCTCCCCCTCGGACGGATAGGCTTCGCCGCGGAAATTCGGATTGCGCCGCAGCACCATGCGGGCGTTCGGGTTCATCTCCACCAGCATGTAGGGCCCGGTGCCGACAGGCCACCAGTCCAGCGTCAGATTCCGTTCGGCAAAACCCGGTTGCGAGAAAAACCGGTCGGCCTCCACCGGCACCGGCGCAAAAAACGGCAGCGCCAGCCAGTACAGGAACTGCGGATACTTGCCCTTGACGCGAATACGGTAGGTCAGCCGGTCGATGACCTGCACGCCGCCGATGTCGAACTTGCGCAAATCAAGCCAGGCGGCCTTGCCCTCGACCGCCACCAACTTGCGATCTGCGTCCTTGAGCACGTCCCCGAACTCCTTCAGGCCGACGATGTAGTCGGTCATATGGCCGAAAATCGGTGAATTGACGCGCGGATGCCCGAGGCGCTTGATCTGGTAGACGTAGTCCTCGGCGGTAAGTTCGCGCGAGCCGGTGTGTTCGAAATCACCGATGGCGAATTTGCCGCGCATCGCCGCAGCGGTCAAGAGCAGGTTCTCGGGCACGAAGGCCGGATGCGGCTGGTAGCGCACACCGGCCTTGATACGAATGTCGTAAACGCTGTAGGCGATGCGCGCCACATCGGCATCCGCCGGCAGTTCGCGGTCGGACGCGTCAAAGTAACGCGCCTTGGGCAGCGCCTCGGCGGTGGCGGTAATGAGTTCGTACGGACGCTTGAGGTAGTGGTACTGGAACGGCGGTTCGAGAATCTGTGAAATCAAGTCCCACTCATCCGAGGTGTAGGACTGGGCCGGGTCGAGATGCTTCGGACGGTCGGCGAAAGAGCTGTAGAGGATGCTGCGGCCGCGCTCCGCCGCCGGATAGGGGTCGTTCCAGGCATCGCCGCAGCCGCACAGTAACACCACCACCAGCAGGGAAAGGAATGACGCCAGACGCATGGGCAAAGTGTAGCGGATTTTGGCGCAACGGCGAGTCCCAGCGTGGCATCAATATGCGCTGGGCTATAATTGAGCGCTTCACCACCGCACATCAACCCGCAAGGGACGAAGGAACTGGACGCCATGGGATTTCTTGCCGGAAAACGCATTCTGATAACCGGGCTGCTTTCCAATCGCTCCATCTCCTGGGGCATCGCCAAGGCCTGCCAGCGCGAAGGTGCATCCCTCGCCTTCACCTACCAGAACGACAGGTTCCGCGACCGCGTCGCCGACATGGCGAAAGAGCTCGGCAGCGACCTGGTGTTTCCCTGTGACGTTGCCAGCGATGACGAGATTGCCGCGATGTTTGCGGCGTTGCGCGAAAGCTGGGACGGTCTGGATGGTCTGGTGCATGCGGTTGCATTTGCACCGCGCGAAGCCATCGAGGGCGAATTCCTGGACGGTATCTCGCGCGAGGCTTTTCGCGTCGCCCATGATGTGTCGAGCTACAGTTTCGCGGCGCTCGCCAAAGGCGCGCTGCCGCTCATGGCGGGGCGCAAGGGGGCAATGCTTACGCTTACCTACCTTGGCGCCGAGCGCGTCGTACCCAATTACAACACCATGGGCCTCGCCAAGGCGAGCCTGGAGGCCGCAGTGCGGTACATGGCGGCCAGCCTCGGCCCGAAGGGGCTGCGCGTCAATGGCATTTCCGCCGGACCGATCAAGACGCTGGCGGCGAGCGGGATCGGCGGCTTCAGCAAAATCCTCAAATTTGTCGAGCAGAACGCACCGCTGCGCCGTAACGTGACGACCGGGGATGTTGGCAATGTGGCCGCATTCCTGTTGTCTGATCTTGCCGCCGGCGTCACCGGCGAGATCACCTTTGTCGATGCCGGATTCAACAAGGTTGTCGCCGGCATTGGCGTGGAGCCGCCGGCAAGCTGACACTGTCCGAATCGGCGCTGCTTGCGCCGCATGCAGTGCCGCGCGGCCCCGGACTGTCTCCGTCCATCCGGGCGCATCACGCTTACTGCTGCTTTTTCTCCAGCGCCTTCTTGTTGACCTCGACTTTGGCGTTGCTGCGCAGGCTGCCGACAAATGCCTGGTACTCCTGGGCAGCAACGAGCCGCGTCAGTTGCTGGCGCACACCCTTCTCTTTTTCCGCTTCCAGCTTTTCCATCGGCACCACTTTGGAAACACGGTACAGCGCATAGCCCTGATCGCTCATTGCCATGCCCGAATAGGCCGGCAGCTTGGCTGCGTCGGCGTTGAACATCACCGACAGGGCTTCAGGCTTGAAACCCAGCGGCGCATCGCGGCTGACCGCTTTCGTTGCACTCCAGGTCACGCCGGACTGGTCGCCCTTGACCAGAGCCGCAAGCTTTTCTGCGCCCGCCTTTTGCGCCAGGCTGATCGCCTCCTTGCGCGTAAGCACCTTCAACACTTCACCGCGCACTTCGTCAAGCGGCCGCGTCACCACCGGTTTGTATTCGAGCATCCTGCCCACAACCAGCATGCCGGGCGCGATCTCCACCGCCTCGGTGTTGCGCTTGTTCTTCAGCGCGTCCTCGCCGAAAAGCCCCCCGAGCAGCTTCGGATTGCCAAGCGCCTGCTGCGGCGTCGCACCCGGCATCCCCTGGCGGTTGATCCAGTCACTTTTCTGGATGGACAGCTTGAACTTGTCGGCGAGTGGTTGCAGGCTCTCGGCCTGCTCATAGGCGGTGTTGCTGAACACCTCGGCCGACTCCGCGTATTTCTTGCTCGCACGTTGCTTTTTCAGATCGCGTTCAATCTCCTGCCGCGCTGCTTCAAATTCCTTGACCTGCGGCGAGGGGATCAGGATATGGCTGGCTTGGCGCTCATCTGCCTTGATGGCGGTGAGCTTGATGATATGAAAACCAAAATCGGATTCCACCAGTCCCGACAACTGGCCTGGCTGCAGCTTCCAGGCGGCAAGTTCGAAGGGCTTTACCATCATGCCGCGCCCGAAAAAGCCGAGGTCTCCGCCGTTATCCTTTGAGCCGGAGTCCTGCGAGTACTTCTTCGCGAGTTCGCCAAATTCTGCCGGATTCTTCTGTGCCTCGGCCAGTGCTTCTTCGGCTTTTTTCAGGGCTACGGCGCGCTCTGCAGCTTTGGCGCCCATGTTGTCGTCGTACCATTTGCGCACATCGGCGGGTAACACCGGCTCCTGCGCGGCCAGCGCATCGGCGGAAAGCATCACGTACTCGGCGCGAATCTGCTCAGGAATCTGGAACTGCGCCTTGTTGGCGTCGTAATAGGCCTGGATCGCCTCGGGCGCGAGTTTGACCTGGGCCACAAACTGCTCCGGCCTGAACAGCACCTCCGCCACTTCGCGCTGCTCGCCACGGGCCAGCGCGAGGCGCCGCACCACGGTGACCGGAACGAAGCCCGACTCTGCCACACCAGACAGCAATTGTTGCAGGGCCAGATCCTGCCTCAGGCCCGCTTCGAAGCCCTGCTCGGTGAGGTTCTGGGCGCGCAGCATGGTCGCGTAAGCGGCGGGGGAGAATTTGCCACCCTCCTGGAATGCCGGCTCGGCCGCAATCAGCTGGCGCAGTTGGTCGTCACCCGCCATCAGGTTGTTCTTGAGGCCGTACACCGTGAGGAGGCGCTGCGTGATCAGGCCTTCGAGCAATTCGGCGCGCATTTCCGGCGTATCGAGCAGCGTCGGGTCGATGCCGCGCAACGCACGGCTGAGGCGCTCCTGCTGGTCGCTCAGGGCTTTGGAGAACTCCTGAGCGGATATTTTCGTACCCGCCACGTCCGCGACTTCAGCGTTGGAATCGAACACACGCTGATAGGACTCAAGACCGAAAAATGCGAAGGGCAGCATGATCAGGCCGAGAATGATCTGCAGGAATAATTTGTGGTTGCGTACGAAATCAAACATGGGAGCCTCGACAAGCCAGGAGCGCGGGAACGAAAAACAAAGGCGAACTGTCGTTCGCCCCGGTGACCATTAAAGGCGCCAATGAGCGCGTGTGCGAGCAATCGGAGCCGGACTTCTGCCTTGATCGCGGCCGGCCGGAAAACCCTCCGGCGATGCGCACGGCAATGAGGCCGATGCCGCCCCGTCCGGCCGACATTTAACCATGAAACCAGGGGGGTTAGCAATTTGCCGCCATCGGTGTGTGCGCTCAAATACGCTGCAGACCGGCACGGACAAGGGGATGGAACGCAAACGGCCCGACGAATCGGGCCGTTAC
>CAYLPI010000006.1:0-56174 GCA_964385505.1 uncultured Bordetella sp. | reverse complement strand
AGGCAATCAGCTTGCCCAGGCCAAGCGTGCCGGCAAGCGAACAGGCCTCGTGCGAAATGCCTTCCATCATGCAGCCGTCGCCGAGAAAGCAGTAGGTGAAATGCCCGACCAGGTCGAAGCCGGGGCGGTTGAACTCGGCGGCGAGCAGTTTTTCCGCCAGCGCCATGCCGACCGCGTTGGCGATGCCCTGCCCCAGCGGGCCGGTGGTGGTTTCCACGCCCGGCGTGATGCCGTACTCGGGATGGCCCGGGGTCTTCGAATGCAGCTTGCGAAAATTGCGCAACTCGGACATCGGCAGGTCGTAGCCGGTGAGGTGCAGCAGCGAATAGAGCAGCATCGAGCCGTGGCCGTTGGACAGCACGAAACGGTCACGATCCGGCCAGGCCGGATTGGCCGGATTGTGGCGCAGATGCCGGCTCCACAGGGCGACCGCGATTTCCGCCATGCCCATGGGCATGCCGGGGTGGCCGGAGTTGGCTGCCTGTACCGCATCCATGGACAAGGCCCTGATCGCGTTGGCTAAAACTTCGGGGGCGGCGGCGGAATCGGTCATGGCGGGGTCATTGAGAGGGGAAATTTATTCGTGTCAGGATGCGGCAGAACTTATAATTATCGGCCAAACAGCGGCCTTTGGCTATCGACCCCCTACCCCGATGGCGGCGCGCTGTACACCTCACGCGGAGATTGGATATGGCGAAGCTCGCATTTATCGGACTGGGCGTCATGGGCTTTCCCATGGCAGGTCATCTGGTTGCCAAAGGCGGCCAAGAAGTCGCGGTGTTCAACCGCACGCGCGCCAAGGCCGACGCCTGGGCGGCCAAATTCGGCGGCAAGCCCGCGGCAACGCCGGCCGAGGCGGCAAAGGGCGCACAGATCGTGTTCTGCTGCGTCGGCGACGACCCCGACCTGCGCGAAGTGATGCTCGGCAAGGACGGCATATTCAGCGGTGCGGACAAGGGCGCGATCATCGTCGATCACACCACGGCATCGGCAAAAATCGCACGCGAGCTTGCGACCGAAGCGGACAAGCATGGCTGCAAATTTCTCGACGCCCCGGTGTCCGGCGGCCAGGCCGGTGCTGAGAATGGTGCGCTGACGGTCATGGTCGGCGGCGACGCAGCGGCGTTCGAGACGGCCAAACCGGTGATGATGCATTTTGCCAAGGCGGTCACGCTGATGGGCGCCTCTGGTTCCGGCCAGCTGGCAAAAATGGTCAACCAGATCTGCATCGCCGGCCTGGTGCAGGCCTTGTCCGAGGGCATCAACTTCGCGCAAAAGGCCGGCCTCGACGCCAAACTGCTGATCGACGTGATTTCCAAGGGGGCGGCGCAGTCCTGGCAAATGGAGAACCGCGGCAAGACCATGGTCGATGACAAGTTCGAGTTCGGCTTTGCCGTGGACTGGATGCGCAAGGACCTGCGCATCGCCATGGAACAGGCGGCGGAGCTCGGCGCGCCGCTGCCGGTAACGCAGCAAGTCGACCAGTTCTACGCCGATGTGCAAATACTCGGCGGCAACCGCTGGGACACCTCGAGCCTGATCCGGCGTTTGCGCAAAACCTGACGCGTTCCCGCGTCGGCCAAACAGATCCGGGAATTGCACGCCATGATGCCCTTTTCCTCGCCACAGTCTTATGTCGCGGGCATTTGCGCACCGGAACCGTCCTCCGGCAACATCCAATGGTTCGTGTTCCGCGATACCGAGTTACTGGTCGCGGACGGGCATTTCGGCCTGCCGGCGCGGCCCGAGTCGCTCGGCCTCGCGCCGCTGCGCAGCCAGTACCTCGGATTGCTCGGTGACACGCATTGTTTTTCCTGCGACGTACACGCCGACGCGCCCGTCCCGGAGGGCTGGACCTTCAACGGACTGCGCGCGCTGTTCGGACAAATCGACGACGCGCGCTTTGCCCTCGCCGGCCGCGCGCTGCAAATCGTCGACTGGGACCGCAGCCACCAGTATTGCGGCAAATGCGGCACGCCGACGATATCGCGCACAGACGAGCGCTCGCGCCAATGCCCGACCTGCAATCTCACCTTTTACCCGCGCATCGCACCGGCGGTGATGGCGCTCATCCGGCGCGGCAACAGCATCCTGCTGGCACGATCGCCGCGTTTTCCCGAGGGCATGTACAGCGCGCTCGCCGGATTCGTCGAATCGGGAGAAACACTCGAACAATGCCTCGCCCGCGAAGTCTTCGAGGAAGTCGGCATACACATCAGGAATCCGCGTTATTTCGCCAGTCAGCCCTGGCCCTTTCCGCACTCGCTGATGATCGCCTTTGTCGCCGACCACGACAGCGGTGAAATCGCCATGGATGGCGTCGAGATCATCGCCGCGGAGTGGTTTGATATTTCCTCTTTGCCCCGACTACCTGCTAAAATAAGCATCGCTCGAAATCTGATCGATGCGGTGGTTGAAGAAATGAAGCGGGAGATGTTCGCATCTCAGTCGTAGAGCCGGCGCGAAGAGAAATCGCGATACAAACACAGTGACACACGGGCTCGCCAACATCACGGGGATTTATGCAAATTGAAGGGTCTCCATCTTGTCGCCAACCTGTACCGCTGCGAAGGGGATGCGCGGTATCTGACTGACTCCGCGCTGCTGCGCCAGTTCTGTCTCGACACCATCGTCGATTCCGGCCTGACCGTGGTCGGCGACATGTTCCACCAGTTTGAGGGCGGCGGCGTCACCGGCGCCGTGGTACTGGCCGAATCGCATCTCGCCATCCACACCTGGCCCGAACTCGATAGCGTGACACTCGACGTCTATGTCTGCAACTACACCCAGGACAATGGCGACAAGGCGCGCGCGGTGATGAACGCCTTCATGACGCTTTACGCCCCTGGCGATTACGTCCGCCACGACGTGCCGCGTGATGAACAATTCATGTACGAGTGGCTGAACCCGGACTACGGCTTTTTCCTGCGCTCATCCGGCCGCCTCGTCGACAGCGAAAGTCAGTTCCAGCACGTCGAAATCCATGACACGCCGCAGTTCGGCAAACTGTTCCGCCTCGACGGCTGCTTCATGACCTCGGAGCGCGACGAATTCCATTATCACGAGAACCTGATCCACCCCGCGCTCACCGCCCATGCCGCGCCCAAAACAGTGCTGATCATCGGCGGTGGCGACGGTGGATCGAGCGAGGAAGCCCTTAAACACCCTTCGGTCGAACGCGTGACGCTGGTCGAACTCGACGCGCAAGTGGTCGAGGTCGCGAAAGCGCACCTGCAAAAGGTCCATCACGGCGTCTTTGACAATCCAAGGTTGCAACTGATCATTGCCGACGGGCTCAAATTCGTCGCCGAAACCGATGAAAAATACGACCTTATCGTGCTCGATCTGCCCGACCCGGTAGGCCCGGCGGCGGTGCTGTATGAAGCGGCGTTCTTTGCCGGCTGCAAGCGTGCATTGGCGCCGGGGGGCGTCCTGACCTTGCACATGGGCTCGCCGGTGTCGCGGCCCGATCATGTGCGCGATATTTACCGCCGGCTGGCGGCCGAATTTGCGATCGTAAAGCCCTATGTGATGTTCATCCCGCTCTACGGTGCGTTGTGGTCCATGGCGTCCTGCTCTGACGTGCTTGATCCGACCGCAGTGAGCGCGGCGGATATCGACAAGCGCATCGCACGTCGCGGGCTCGAGCAGCTTCAGTATTACAACGGCGCCACCCATCAAGCCGTGTTTGCCCTGCCCAATTTCGTGCGCGACCTCACGCTGGGCCAGCGCAGTTCGCCGACCCTGGTCGGCAAGCGCCGCGCCGCCGGCGGCAAATAAGCCGCACGCAATAAAAAAGGGCGGTGCCTTGCGGTCCGCCCTTTTTTTGCGACTTGCGCCTGAAAAGACTTACTTCGCGGCGACAACCTTCTGACGCTGCTCACCGAGCCCCTGAATGCCAAGGGTCACGATATCGCCGGGCTTGAGGAACCTGGGTTCAGGCTTCATACCAAGGCCCACACCAGGCGGCGTGCCGGTGGTGATGATGTCCCCCGGCAGCAGCGTCATGTAATTTGAACAATGCGCGACGATCTTGGCGCAGTTGAAAATCATCGTCTTGGTATTGCCGGTCTGCCTGCGCTCGTCGTTAACGTCGAGCCACATCTCCAGCGTCTGCGGATCGGTGATCTCATCGGTGGTGACAAGCCACGGACCGATGGGGCCGAAGCTGTCGTTGCTCTTGCCCTTGTCCCATTGGCTGGTGATCAGCTGGAAGGAACGCTCGGACACGTCGTTAACGATGCAGTAGCCGGCGACATAATTGAGCGCCTTTTCCTCGGACACGTATTGCGCCTTGGTGCCGATGACGATGGCCAACTCACACTCCCAGTCAAGCTTGGTCGAATTACGCGGCTGGATGATGTCGTCGTTGGGGCCGGAAATACAGGTGGTGGCCTTCATGAAGACCACCGGCTCGGTCGGAATCTGCATGCCGGCTTCCTTGGCATGGTCCGAGTAGTTCAGCCCGATGGCGACAAATTTTGATATTCCGGTGTAGGGAACACCCAGGCGCGGCTCGCCTTTTACCAGCGGCAGCGTCTCCGGTTTGATCTTTTTCAGTTTGGCAAGGCTCGCGGGCGAGAGCGTTCCCTGGTCAATATTGGGCAAAACATGCGACAAATCACGCAACTGACCCTGTGCATCGATCATGCCGGGTTTTTCGAAACCACTCTTGCCGTAACGACACAATTTCATATTTTTCTCCGAATTTTTTGCTCCCACGGGCAGTCACGGATTATAACAATCGCGCTCCGGAATCTGTAGCTAAATCGCTCACAAATCGTGCCCGGACCGCCTAACTATATAAATTAAATGGATATTTTTTCCTGAACTGCCAAGCGACAGCCAATATCCGAAGCACCGGGATTGCAAAAAAGCAAGTTCTAAGCGCATGCAAAGCAGGAACCATGGACGGCAGATTGGTCATGCTGTGGCGGTCCGTAAAGTGCTCCAGATGGGCAATTTGACCGGAATATATGTCACTCTTCAAGCTTGGAGCTGCCCCTGACCCGTTCTGGAAAAACCCATGCCCCTACCGCGCATCCGCAAAAGCGTGAGCTCTCCCAACCTGGACCGAAAGCCATGAACCAACTCGATTTCAACGGACGTACCGCCATCGTAACCGGTGGTGCGACCGGAATCGGCCTTGCCATTGCCAGGCGGCTGCTGGACTCCGGGGCCACCGTCCGTATCTGGGATGTTGACGCGCAGACCTTGCAGCAAACCCTGGACTCCCTGGGCGAAGACCATGCAAGCGGCGCCATGATCGATGTCTCCGACGCACGGTCGGTGGCCGCCGCCGCCGCCGACGCGGCACGCGTGCTCGGCAAAATTGATGTGCTGGTCAACAATGCCGGGATTGCCGGCGCAAATGCGCCGGTGGTCGATTACCCGGTTGAGGAATGGGAGCGCGTGCTCAAAGTCAACCTGACCAGCCAGTTCCTGTGCTGCCGTGCGATTGCACCTCACATGGTCAGGAACGGCTACGGCCGTATCGTCAATATCGCCTCTGTCGCCGGCAAGGAGGGCAACCCCAATGCCGTCGCCTACTCGGCCTCCAAAGCCGGCATTATTGCGCTGACAAAATCCCTGGGCAAGGAGTTGGCCCGGTCGGGTGTGCTGGTCAATTGTGTGACACCGGCGGCCGCGCGGACGGCCCTGTTTGACCAGATGTCGGAGCAACACGTCAGCTACATGTTGTCAAAAATACCAATGAACCGGTTTGTCGGAGTCGATGAGATCGCCGCTCTGGTCGGCTGGCTTGCGTCCGAGGACTGCGCGTTTTCGACGGCCGGCGTATTCGATATTTCTGGCGGACGCGCGACTTACTGAAGCACCCTTGTAACAACGCAGTAAACCACCCAGGAGCAGATCATGAAAAAATTGCTCGCAGTTGTGGGCGTCTTTGCCTTGTTGACTCCCTTTTTTCCGGTTGCGGCGGCATCCTCCGACTTCAAGTCCTCCCAGGCCAATGGCGCCATTGCCTATCATCGCGATTCGGGCAGTCATGGCTACACGACGGACCGCAAAAACGCGCGTGATGCGAAAACCGAGGCGCTGCGCCTTTGTGGTCACGCCAGGTGTGAGGTGGTCGCGAGTTTCCGCCAGGGTTGCGGCGCCGTCGCCAACGGACCGAAGCGTTTTGCAGCCACTACCGGCGTGACCAGGCAGGAGGCGGAAACGAAGGCGCTCCGAAAATGCGGGGACGCATGCACGGTCGCAGTTTGGGCCTGTACACGGTAATCCGCAGCCTGATATGCAGGCTTGTAAACCGAAGAAACCCACGAATGGCGTGGGTTTCAGGACAACCGGCCCGCGAAAATTGCCGCGCCTTTGACGCAGCGGTCAAGCGACAGGTCTAGGCGGCGATGCCCGACTCCGACCGCGACGCGCGCTTGCGGTCGTGCTCGAGCAGGTGGCGCTTGCGGATGCGTATGCACTTGGGGGTGATCTCGACCAGCTCGTCGTCGGCGATGAACTCGACGGCTTTTTCCAGCGTCAACTCCACCGGCGGCACCAGACGTACCGCCTCGTCCGTGCCGGAAGAACGCACGTTGGTGAGCTGCTTGCCCTTGATCGGGTTCACCACCAGGTCGTTGTCACGCGAGTGGATGCCGATGATCATGCCTTCGTACAAGGCCTCGCCGGGCGACACGAACATGCGGCCGCGATCCTGCAGCTTCCACAGCGCGTAGGCAACGGCTGCGCCGTCGTCCTGGCTGATCAGCACGCCATTGCGACGCTCTTCCATGTCACCTTTGAGCGGGCCGTAGTCGTCGAAAATATGACTGGCGAGACCGGTGCCGCGCGTCAGCGTCAGGAACTCGCCCTGAAAACCGATCAGGCCGCGAGCGCTAATGCGGTATTCGAGACGCACCCGCCCCTTGCCGTCCGGCTGCATGTCCATCAGGTCGCCCTTGCGGCGGCCCAGTTCTTCCATCACCGCGCCCTGATGGGTGTCCTCGACATCAACCGTGAGCAGCTCGTAGGGCTCTTGCTTGACGCCGTCGATTTCCTTGAGCACTACGCGCGGCCGACCGACGGCCACCTCGTAACCTTCGCGACGCATGTTCTCGAGCAGGATGGTGAGGTGCAGTTCGCCGCGGCCGGAGACGATGAAGGTGTCCGAATCAGATGTGAACTCGACCTTCAGTGCGACGTTGCTCTTGAGCTCCCGCTCCAGCCGCTCGCGCAACTGGCGGCTGGTGACGAATTTGCCCTCACGACCGGCGAGGGGGGAGCTATTAACCATGAAATTCATGGTCAGGGTGGGCTCGTCCACGCGCAACAGCGGCAGCGCATCAAGGTGCTCCGGATGGCAGATGGTCGAGCCGATGCCGATTTCCTCGATGCCGTTGATCAGTACGATGTCTCCGGCACGCGCCTCTTCGGAAACCACGCGCTCGAGGCCTTCGAAGGTCAGCACCTGGTTGATGCGGCCTTTGATCGGCGTGGAACCGGGGCCGTTCATGACCACCACGTCCTGCAGCGTGCGCACGCGGCCGCGGGTGATGCGGCCGATGCCGATCTTGCCGACATAGCTCGAATAATCGAGCGAGCAGATCTGCAGTTGCAACGGGCCGTCGGCGTCGTCGGCGCGCACCGGGACGTGCTTGAGGATGGCATCGAAAAGCGGGCGCATGCTGTGCTTGGCGGCGATCACTTCTTCGGGCGTGGTCGGTGCATCCTTGAGGTCGGCGACAGCCCAGCCATGGAGCGCGGACGCATAGACGACCGGGAAATCGAGTTGCTCTTCGGTCGCGCCAAGTTTGTCGAACAAATCAAAGGTGTGGTTGACGACCCAGTCCGGGCGCGAACTGGGACGATCAATCTTGTTGACGACGACGATGGGTTTCAAGCCCAGCGCCAACGCCTTGCGCGTGACAAAACGTGTTTGCGGCATCGGGCCTTCAACCGCATCGACCAGCAGCAAGACCGAGTCCACCATGGACAGCACACGCTCGACTTCGCCGCCAAAATCGGCGTGGCCGGGGGTATCGACGATATTGATGTGTGTGCCCTCGTAGGTCACCGCACAGTTCTTTGCCAGGATGGTGATGCCGCGCTCGCGCTCAAGGTCATTGGAGTCCATGACGCGCTCGGTCATCTGCTGGTGGGCGGCGAAGGTGCCTGCCTGCTGCAGCAGCTTGTCAACCAGCGTGGTCTTGCCGTGATCGACGTGGGCAATAATGGCGATGTTGCGAATGGCGCGGGACATGGCGTGTGACCGTGGGCAAAAGGTGGCGAATTCTACAGCAAAAACAGTCCGACCCACCGATTTTTTGTGCAGTGCATCACCCAACCTGTCAAGGCTGGATCAAATCCGGGTTCTGCTAAAATTCTTCCGTGAAATCAACAAAATCCAGGGCCTCCCCGCGTCTTTATCTGAAAACCGGCTTACGCCCGGGGAATCAGGTTGCGCTGGATGAAGCGGCGCGCGCCCATGCTGCCGCGTTACGGCTCAAGCCCGGTGAGGCGGTACGCCTGTTTGACGGCTCAGGCGGAGAATACACTGCAGTGCTGGTGCAAGTCGGCCGTGAAATGCGCGCAAACGTCGGCGAATTCCGCGCCGTCGCCTGCGAATCGCCTCTACGCATGACGCTGGCGCAGTGTCTGTCAAGCGGGGACCGCATGGATATCACGCTGCAAAAGGCAACCGAGTTAGGCGTCTGCGCGATACAACCCCTGCAAAGCGAGCGCAGTATCGTGCGACTTGACGAGGTGCGTATGGCGCGCCGCCAGACCCATTGGCAAAACGTGGTGATTTCCGCCTGCGAACAATGCGGCCGCAACAGCGTGCCCGAGGTTTTGCCGACGCAAGACCTGCCGCAGTGGCTGGCGCTGGCGCCGAGTGCAGGCATGCGGCTGGTATTGGCCCCCGACGAGACCATTGGGCTCAAGGATCTCGCGCCCGCGGATGAAGTGACCTTGCTGGTCGGGCCGGAAGGAGGCCTCTCGCCGCCGGAGCTGCAGTTGGCGCTGTCGGCGGGGTTTGTCGGGCTGCGCCTCGGCCCCCGCATCTTGCGCACGGAGACGGCGCCACTTGCGGCGCTGGCGGCATTGCAGGCGATGTGGGGCGACTTGTAGCCGCGCTCTGGCGCCAGAACGCTTTGAAACACCGGTACCATGCCGGGAGATACATCGCCGCCACTGTTGCCGACGCCCGCGTTCTGTTGCCCGCCGCCATGCAGTAGAATCGCACCCCATGGCAACATCACCCAACGCCCAATTTGTCGCCTGGTTCCGCTCCGCGGCGCCGTATTTCCACTCGTTTCGCGGCAAGACCCTGGTCATCGCCTTTGGCGGAGACGTCGTCGAGCAGGGCAAGTTCGCCGTGCTCGCCAACGACATCAACCTGCTCTACAGCGCGGGCATACGTCTGGTGCTGGTGCACGGCGCGCGGCCGCAAATCGAAGCGCAACTGAGGCAACGCCGGGCGCGGTCGCGCTTTGCCAACGGCGTGAGAATCACCGATCCGGCGACCCTGGAATGCGTCAAGGAGGCCGTGGGCATTCTGCGCATGGACATTGACGCGCTGCTCTCCCAGGGACTGCCCAATTCCCCCATGGCGGGCGCCCCGATCAATACCGTTTCGGGCAATTTCATCACCGCCCAGCCGATGGGCGTGCTCGACGGTGTCGACTACCAGTACTCGGGTACGGTCCGCAAGGTGGACACGGCGGCCATTGAATCATGCCTGGATGGCGGCAACATCGTCATCATTTCCAATGTCGGCTACTCGCCCACGGGCGAAGTGTTCAACCTGCAGATGGAAGACGTTGCGGTGGTCACAGCCAGGGCGCTGCAGGCGGAGAAGCTGGTTTTTCTTACCGACGCCCCGGTCGAAGACAACCGCGGGCGGCCGATCGCCGCACTGTCCGGCGACGAGGCCGACCGCCTTCTCGAAAAGGGCAAGGGCCTCACCGACGATACGCGGCTTTATCTCGCCCACGCGGTGGAAGCAGTGCGCGGCGGCGTGGCACGCTCCCACCTGATCTCACACAAGGTTGACGGCGCGCTGTTGATCGAGCTGTTCACGCACGCCGGTTCGGGCTGCATGATCACCTCGGACAAGCTCGAGCGTCTGCGCCCGGCCAATATCGACGACATCGGCGGCATCCTGCAATTGCTGGAACCGCTCGAATCCGACGGCACCCTGGTTTACCGCGGCCGGGAGCGGCTGGAGCGCGAGATACAGCGATTTTTCGTGCTCGAATACGACAAGCTCATTGTCGGCTGCGCCGCGCTCTATCCCTTCCCGGCGGGGAAGTCGGCGGAATTGGCCGCAGTCGCGGTGCGTCCGGAGTTTCGCCGGCTGGGCCACGGCGACAAGTTACTCGAACACGGCATGACCGTCGCCAAGAAACTGGGGTATAAGAAAATTTTCGTCCTCACCACCCGGACCACGCATTGGTTTATCGAGCGCGGCTTTTCCGAAGCCGGCATTGAACAATTGCCGGAGCCCAAACGCTCCTTGTATAACTGGCAGCGCCGGTCCAAGGTTCTGGCCAAACCAATCTAGGCGCCAAAGCAAACACGCACACCTTTCAGGAGAAACACATGGCACGCATGGTCAATTGCATCAAACTGGGCCGCGAAGCGGAGGGACTGGATTTCCCGCCCTACCCTGGCGACCTGGGCAAGAAAATTTTTGAAAGCGTATCAAAGGAAGCATGGCAGGGTTGGATAAAGCACCAGACCATGTTGATCAACGAGAATCGCCTCAGCCTCGCCGATGCCCGGGCGCGAAAATACCTCGCCGAACAACTGGAGAAGCATTTTTTTGGCGATGGCGCAGACGCGGCGCAGGGTTACGTCCCGCCAACCAAGTAAGCTGCTCGGGCATAAAAAAGGGCCGCTTCAAGCGGCCCTTTCGTTTTTTGCCGGAGCAGCGGGATACTAGGGCGTCTTCTTGACAAAGCCGTCAGAGGACAAGTGGCGTACATCCCGGCCCTCCACCACATAAATGACGTACTCCGCCATGTTCTTGGAGTGGTCCCCGATGCGCTCGAGCGCCTTGGCGATGAAAAGCACCTCGAGGCAACGCGAAATGGTGCGCGGATCCTCCATCATGAAGGTGATGAGCTGGCGCAGCACGGATCTGAACTCGTCGTCGACTAGCTCGTCAGCCACCACCACCTCCCCGGCCGCCACTGCGTCGAGCCGCGCAAACGAATCGAGCGCCTTTCTCAGCATCGAAAGGGCATGCCCGGCCATATGCTTCATTTCCAGACGCGGCATGTGCATTTTCTCGGCGGAATGGATCAGTTTGGCCATGCGCGCTATTTTTTCCGCCTCATCGCCGATGCGCTCCAGATCGGTGATGGTCTTGATGACGGCGATGATGAGGCGCAAATCGCTTGCTGCCGGCTGACGGCGCGCAATGATGTGACTGCAGGCCTCGTCAAGCTCGACCTCCAGGGCATTGACCCTGTGATCGTCCGCGATGACACCGTCGATGCTGGCCATATCGCCCGAACCAAGCGCATCCATCGCCCGGACAATCTGTTCCTCAACGAGGCCGCCCATTTGCAGCACGCGGGTGCGCACCGCCTCAAGCTCGGCGTCGAACTGTTTGGAAATATGCTCGGACATGTTCATCCTCTCAGCCTAGCACCGAATTGTTACAACCGCATTGCATCAAACCTTCCGTTTCAGGGTTTTGACGCCCTGTGGCGTTCCCAGCAGTGCGATATCGGCGCCACGACGGGCAAACAAGCCGCAGGAAACAACGCCGGCGATCTGGTTGATGTCACCCTCGAGCTCAAGCGGCTTCATGATGGAAAGGCCGTAGACATCCAGAATTAAATTCCCGTTATCCGTGGTGAAACCCTGCCGTAACTCCGGACTCCCGCCAAGCTTGACCATTTCCCGCGCCACATACGAGCGCGCCATCGGCAGCACCTCTATGGGAAGGGGAAACTTCCCCAGCACGCCCACCAGCTTGGACTCGTCGGCGATGCAGATGAATTTGCGCGCCACCGCCGCGACGATTTTTTCACGTGTCAGCGCGCCGCCACCGCCCTTGATCATTGACATATGCTCTGTGATCTCGTCGGCACCATCGACATAAACCGGAATCTCGCTGACACTGTTGAGATCAATAACGCGAATGCCGTTGGCTTTCAGCCTCTCGGCTGTTTTGTCGGAACTGGCGACGGCGCCGTCTATGCGCCCCCTGATCTTGCCCAGCTCGTCGATGAAAAAATTGGCGGTCGAGCCGGTGCCGACGCCAACAATGGCATCCTGCACGTATTTGATCGCTTCGCGCGCGACAGCCTGCTTGAGTTCGTCCTGGGTCATGGCGTTCATTGACAGACCTTCTTCTGATTTGAGCGATATACGAGCGGTGCGCTGGTTCGCGTAACGCTACTTCTTTTTGGGCGGTGGCAGGTCGGTGCAGACGCCCTCGTAAAACTCCGCAGCCAGCCCGACCGATTCGCCCAGGGTAGGGTGTGGATGGATGGTCTTGCCTATGTCTGTGGCGTCGGCGCCCATCTCGATGGCAAGCGCAATTTCGCTCACCATGTCGCCGCCGCCGTTGCCGACGATGGCGCCACCGACAATGCGATGCGTGTCTTCGGCGAACAACAGCTTGACATAGCCCTCATCACGGCCGTTGGCGATGGCACGGCCCAGCGCCGACCAGGGATACTTGCCCACACCGAGCTTGATACCCTGCTTTTTGGCCTCGTCTTCGGTCATGCCTACCCACGCCACTTCCGGGTCGGTATAGGCGACCGAAGGAATCACCCGCGCATCGAGGTGCGACCTCTGCCCGGCTGCAGCCTCGGCCGCGACATGTGCCTCGTGCGTCGCCTTGTGCGCCAGCATCGGCTGGCCGGCAATGTCGCCTACGGCGTAGATGTGCGGCAAGTTGGTGCGCATTTGCGAGTCCACGGGAATGAAGCCGCGCTCACCGACGATCACGCCGGCTGCCTCGGCGCCGATTTTTTTGCCGTTGGGCACGCGCCCCACGGAAACGAGCACCATGTCATAGAGCTGGGGCTCGGGCGGCGCATTCTCGCCCTCGAACCAGACCTTGATACCCTGCTTGGTCGCCTCAACCTTGGCCGTTTTGGTCTTGAGCATGATCTTGTCGAAGCGACTGTCGTTGAATTTTTGCCAGACCTTGACGAGATCGCGGTCAGCGCCGGCCATCAGGCCGTCCATCATCTCGACCACGTCGAGGCGCGCACCCAGCGTCGAATAGACGGTGCCCATTTCCAGACCGATGATGCCCCCGCCAATGATCAGCATTTTTTTCGGGCGCGAGCGCAGCTCCAGAGCCCCGGTGGAATCGACGATGCGCGGATCATCAGGCAGCCCCGGCAGTTTGGCCGATTGGGAACCCGCGGCGATGATCGCGTTCTTGAAGGCGACGATCTTGCGTCCCTCCCCGGTCTCGACCGCCATGTGGTTGGGACCGACAAAACTGCCGTTGCCGATGAGTACCGACACCTTGCGCATTTTGGCCATGCCGGCAACACCGCTCGAGAGCTTGCTGACGACCTTGTTCTTGAACTCGCGCAGCTTGTCCATGTCCACCTCGGGCTCGGCAAAGGTGATGCCATGCGAAGCCATGGCCTTCGCCTCGTCCATGATCGCCGCCGTATGCAGCAGGGACTTGCTCGGGATGCAGCCGACGTTGAGGCAGACGCCGCCCAATGCCGCGTAACGCTCGACCAGAACCGTGTTCATACCGAGGTCAGCCGCGCGGAACGCGGCAGCGTACCCTCCGGGCCCGGAACCCAGCACCAGCATGTCGCAACTGACATCGGCAATGCCGGCAAAGTCCGCGGCGGCCGGTGCGGTTGCTACCGGCTTGGTCTGCACCGGCGCAGGGGCCGTCGCCGCCGCCTCGGACGGTTTGCCGGGAGCGTCCGCACCTGCGGACACCTCAATCAACATCAGCAGGTCGCCCTCGGACGCCTTGTCGCCAACTTTGATTCTCATTTCCTTGACTACGCCGGCGTGGGGCGACGGGATCTCAATGGTGGCCTTGTCGGACTCCAGCGAAAGCAGCGACTGTTCCTTGGCGACGGTATCGCCGGCCTTGACGAGGACCTCGACTACATCGACATCCTTGAAATCGCCGATGTCGGGAATCTTTACTTCGATAAGGCTCATGACTTGGCTTTCAGTTATCTCGGGCGAGAGGGCTGCGCCCCGGAGTGCTTGTCAACTTGCATCTCTGCGATCAAACCAGTACAGGCAGGTTCTGCCGCAATCTAGAGCAGGGAGCGCCGGATATCTGACAGTACCGAGGCAAGATATGACGTAAATCGGGCCGCAGACGCACCATCAATGACACGATGGTCGTAGGAAAGTGAAAGCGGCAGCATCAATCTTGGTTCGAACTCCTTGCCGTTCCACACCGGCTGCATTGCCGATTTCGAAACCCCGAGAATGGCTACTTCGGGCGCATTGATGATGGGCGTGAACGCACTGCCGCCAATGCCGCCAAGGCTGGATATCGAAAAACACCCGCCCTGCATATCTCCGGGCTTGAGCTTCTTGTCGCGTGCCAGCTTGGAAATTTCGGACAGTTCGCGCGCAAGGTCAAACACCCCCTTGCGGTCGGCGTCGCGTATGACCGGTACCACCAGACCATCCGGCGTGTCCACGGCAACGCCGACATGGAAGTATTTTTTCAGGATCAGGCTCTCGCCGGTTTTGTCGAGCGACGCGTTGAAATCCGGATGCTGACGCAATGCGGTGACGCTGGCCTTGATCAAGAATGCGAGCATGGTGAGCTTGAAGCCCTGCTTCTCCGTTTCGGCGGTGTTCGACTTGCGAAAGGCCTCCAGATCGGTGATGTCTGCCTGGTCAAACTGCGTGACATGCGGTATGCCGACCCAGTTGCGATGCAGGTTGGCGCCGGAAAGCTTCTTGATGCGCGCCAGGGGCTTGGACTCGATCGGGCCGAATTTTGCGAAATCGACGTTCGGCCACTCCGGCAGATTAAATCCGTACCCGCCTGCGGACGCGGGCGCCGCCGTTGCAGGCGCCCCACGCATCACCCCTTTGACGAATCCCTGGACGTCCTCCTGGGTAACCCGCCCTTTGGGGCCTGTACCGCTGACTTTTGCCAGATCCACACCCAATTCGCGCGCGAATTTGCGGATACTTGGGCTGGCGTGCGGCTTGAACGTCGCCGACTCGAATACAGGCTCAAACGGAACGGGCGCGGCCGGTGTGATCGGCGCCGCTACGGGGGCGGGGGCGCTGGGTGCAGGCGGCGGCGCTGGAGCGGCGACGGGTGCCTTGGGCGCGCCAGGTGCCGCCGGCGCCGCAACGCCTTCGGACTCGTCAAGTAACAGCAACAGACTGCCCTCGGCCACCTTGTCGCCGACTTTGATTTTCAATTCCTTCACCACGCCCGCTGCGGGGGAGGGAATTTCCATGGTGGCCTTATCCGACTCGACCGATATCAGCGACTGCTCGGGCTTGACCACGTCGCCCACACTGACCAGAACCTCGACAACATCGACTTCCTTGAAGTCGCCGATGTCGGGAACACGAACCTCCTTGATGCCAGCCATTTTTTTTCCTTGCTAGATGTTGCGTCAGCGTGTTGCGTCAGCGTGTTGCGTCAGCGTGTTGCGCCAGCGTCACGCCAGAAACGCGCCCGCCCCGATATCAATGCTGCGCTTCAAACATTCAGACCGAGACCGGGTTGGGCTTCGATGTATCGAGTCCGTATTTCTTGATCGCGTCGGCGACCACCGCGGACTTGATCGCCCCGTCCTCTGCCAGCGATTTAAGCGCAGCGACCACCACCCACTGGCGGTTGACCTCAAAGTGGTGGCGCAGCTTTTCCCGCGTGTCCGACCGCCCGAATCCGTCGGTACCCAACACCCGGAAGTTGCGTCCCCGCGGTATGAATTGGCGGATCTGATCGGCGAACGCCTTCATGTAATCGGTGGACGCGACCACCGGGCCCTCGTGCTTCTCAAGACATTGCTCAACATAGCTCTTTCTGGCGGTTTCCGTCGGATGCAGCAAATTCCAGCGCTCCACATCGTGCCCCTCGCGCCGTAACTCGGTAAAACTCGGGCAGCTCCAGATGTCCGAGGCAACGTCCCACTCTTTTTCGAGCATGTCGGCGGCGGCAATGACTTCGCGCAGGATGGTACCGGAGCCCATCAGCTGCACCCTGTGTTTTTTCTTGCCGACCTGCTTGAACAGGTACATGCCCTTCAGAATGCCCTGCTCGGTGCCCGCAGGCAACGCCGGGTGGACGTAATTCTCGTTCATCACCGTGATGTAGTAGAACACGTCCTCCTGGTTGGTCACCATTCGACGCAGTCCGTCGTGGATGATGACGGCCAGTTCGTAAGCGAAGGTCGGGTCGTAGGAAATGCAGTTGGGTATGACCGACGACATCACGTGACTGTGCCCGTCCTCGTGCTGCAGTCCCTCTCCGTTCAGCGTGGTGCGTCCGGCTGTCCCACCCAGCAGGAATCCGCGCGCGCGCTGGTCACCCGCCGCCCACGCAAGGTCGCCGATGCGCTGCATGCCGAACATCGAGTAGAAAATATAGAATGGAATCGTGATGACGTTGGTCGTGCTGTAGGAGGTGGCGGCCGCAATCCATGAGGAGAATGCGCCGGCCTCGTTGATGCCCTCTTCGAGGATCTGCCCGGCCTTGTCCTCGCGGTAATACATCACCTGGTCCCTGTCCACCGGTTCGTACTTCTGCCCCTCGATGGAGAAGATGCCCAACTGACGGAACATGCCCTCCATGCCGAAGGTCCGAGCCTCGTCAGGAACGATGGGAACGATATGCTTGCCGATGTTCTTGTCGCGCACCAGCGCCGTAAGGATGCGCACGAAAGCCATGGTCGTGCTGATCTCGCGGTCGGTGGCCTTGAGTACCTGGTCGAACGCGGCGATTTCCGGGACTTGAGGAACGGCATCGGCGGTGCGGCGCCGTTGCGGCAGATACCCACCCAGGGCCTTGCGCCGTTCCTGCAAGTAGATCATTTCCGGCGAGTCAGGCGCCGGTTTGTAGAAAGGCAGCTCTTCGAGCCTGTCGTCCGGAATGGGAATGTTGAACCGGTCGCGAAACTGACGGATGGACTCAAGGTCCATTTTCTTCTGCTGGTGGGTGGTGTTCTTTCCCTCGCCGATCTTGCCCATGCCGTAACCCTTTACGGTTTTGGCGAGGATGACAGTGGGCTGTCCCTTGTGCTGGGTGGCTGCTGCGTAAGCAGCATAGATCTTGTGCGGATCGTGGCCGCCGCGGTTTAGGCGCCAGATGTCGTCGTCGGTCATGCGCGACACCATTTCAAGCGTCTTCGGGTGCTTGCCAAAGAAATTCTTTCTTACGAAGGCGCCATCGTTGGCCTTGAAGTTCTGATACTCGCCATCCACCGTCTCTTCCATGATCTTGAGCAGCACGCCGTCCTTGTCGCGGGCAAGCAGTGGATCCCAGTAGGAACCCCAGATCAGCTTGATGACATTCCAGCCGGCGCCGCGAAACTCGCCTTCGAGTTCCTGGATGATCTTGCCGTTGCCACGGACCGGGCCATCAAGACGCTGCAGGTTGCAATTGATGACGAAAACCAGGTTGTCCAGCTTCTCGCGAGCCGCCATGCCGATGGCGCCAAGCGACTCGGGTTCGTCGGTCTCGCCGTCCCCCAGGAACGCCCAGACCTTGCGATTGGCGGTATCGGCGAACCCGCGGGCATGCAGGTATTTGAGGTAGCGCGCCTGGTAAATGGCCTGTAGCGGCCCAAGGCCCATTGAGACCGTGGGGAACTGCCAGAAATCGGGCATCAGCCAGGGATGGGGATATGAGGTGACGCCTTTGCCATCAACATCGCGACGGAAGTTGGTCAGTTGCTCTTCGGTCAACCGTCCCTCCAGATATGCACGCGCGTAAACACCTGGCGCAGAGTGGCCCTGAAAATAAATCAGGTCGCCGCCGTGGCCTTCATGGGGGGCATTCCAGAAATGATTGAAGCCGATGCCAAAGAGAGTCCCGACCGAGGCAAAACTCGCAATATGTCCGCCAAGATCACCCTCGACTTTGTTGGCCTTGGCAACCATGACCATCGCGTTCCATCGGGCATACGAGCGAATGCGCTCCTCAAGGGCGTGATCCCCTGGCGAGCGCTGCTCCAGGTGAGTGGGGATAGTGTTGAGATAAGCGGTCTGCGCTTTGTAGGGCAGGTAGGCACCGGACCGGCGCGCCTTGTCTATCAGCTTTTCGAGAAGGTAATGAGCGCGGTCGGCACCCTCGCGCTCAAGTACCGCCTCCAGTGCATCGAGCCACTCTTTGGTCTCGAGGGTATCGGGGTCGTTTGCGGCAGGGAATTCTGGAATTGCGGACATTATTTCCTCATCACAGGCGGAAATCGTGGAAATGAACCGGAATCACTAGGCGCCGGACAAGCTTAATAGGCGACCGGGGGCGCGGCAAACTTGAGGCATTGCGGGCGCGAGGCGGACTTCTCGCAATGCGAAACCTTATGTCGCATCATACAATCTTCCACTCTGGCGGTTCAAGCCCTGGGGCCGGCCTTCGGCAGTTGTGCAGCCTGCTACAATTTGCTCCCCTTTTACCGTTTTATTTGACAATTCAGGCATGCAAACCCTAATCATCGACGGTACTGCAATTGCGCAAACATTGCGCGCAAGCCTGAAACCGCGCGTCGCCGTACTAACGCGAAAGGGTCTCGTTCCCGGGCTGGCAGTCATTCACATTGGCGACAACCCGGCCTCCGCCGCCTACGTGCGCAACAAGATTCGTGCGTGCGCAGAAGCGGGTATCCATTCCGAACTCATCGCACTGCCCTCCGGCGCCTCCCAATCCGAGTTGCTAGCGCACATCAAAGCGCTCAACCATAACCCGCGCATTCACGGCATTCTCTTGCAACTGCCCTTACCCGCCCACATTGCAGCGGCTGAGGCGCTGCTCGCCATTGATCCGGCCAAGGACGTTGACGGCTTCCATCCGGAGAACGCCGGCGCGCTGATGCTCGGTCAGCGCGGGTTTGTGCCTTGCACCCCTCGTGGCGTCATTGAATTGCTGGGGCACGAAAGCATCCCCGTAGCCGGCAAGCACGCGGTCGTCATCGGACGCTCGAACATCGTAGGCAAACCCGTTTCACTGCTGCTCTTGCAGGCCGGTGCAACCGTCACCATATGTCACTCTCAGACACGGGAACTTGCGGAATTCACCCGCCAGGGCGACATCGTCGTCACCGCCGCAGGCCGCTTGAATGTATTGACCGGGAACATGATCAAACCCGGAGCGACAGTCATCGACATTGGCATCAACCGGACCGCAGAAGGCAAGCTGGCCGGTGATTGCGATTTCAAGAGCATGCTGGGCATCGCCGGTGCCATCACCCCTGTTCCGGGGGGAATCGGGCCAATGACCGTGACGATGCTGCTGTTCAATACGGTCCAGGCGGTCGAAGCCAGGCTACAGTCGCCAGGCTGAGATATTGGCACGAGTAGTACAACCGAAGCCTCTTTTTTTTTGCTGTCACAAGGATCCAGATGAGCTCCAACCCGCTACTCGACTTCAGCGGCCTGCCGCGATTTGCGTCCATTCTCCCGGCGCACATTTCTCCGGCCATTGAGGCACTGCTTGTGGAGAATCGTGCACTTATCGCCCTCCTCGCCGCGCCTTCGGTTCCGGCGACGTGGGAGGAATTCATCGCACCGCTGGATGATGCCAACGAGCGCCTGGGGCGCGCTTGGGGCGTGGTTGGCCACCTGCATGGCGTACTCGACTCGCCCGATCTGCGCGAGGCCTATAACGCCAACCAGCCGGCGATCGTCCAATACTGGACCGAACTGGGCCAGAACCTTGCCCTGTTCGATAAATACAAAGAGCTGCGGGCATCGCCTTCATTCACCGGCTTGTCTCGCCAGCAAAAAAAGATTGTCGAAAATGAAATCCGCGACTTCCGGCTGTCTGGCGCCGAGCTTTCAGATGAAAAGAAACTGCGTTATGCGGTCATCATGGCGGAATTGGCGCGCCTGTCTACGAAGTTTTCCGAAAATGTTCTCGACGCTACCAATGCCTTTTCTTTAACCCTGAAAGACGCCGGTGAGGTCGCCGGTATCCCGGATGAAAACCTCCAGGCGGCCGCCGAGGCGGCCGAAAAAGCCGGCGAGTCGGGCTGGCGATTTACCCTGCACGCCCCGTCCTACATGCCGGTCATGCAATATGCGGACGACCGCAAGCTGCGCGAGGCAATTTATCGCGCGCACGTTACCCGCGCCAGCGAGTTCGGAAAGCCTGAGTGGGACAATACGCCGCTGATAGCTGAAATTCTCAAATTGCGAAACGAGGCGGCTCGGCTGCTTGGTTACCGGACTCATGCAGAAGTGTCGCTCGTTCCCAAGATGGCCGAGTCTCCCGCGCAGGTGATCGAATTCCTTGATGACCTCGCACGAAAAGCGCGCCCCTTCGCGGAAAAGGACTGGAAAGAACTCGCCGCGTTCGCCGCATCAGAGCTTGGCATTGCAGACCTGCAGGCGTGGGACACAGCATATGCATCGGAAAAGCTGCGCGTCAGCAGGTATTCGTTTTCCGACCAGGAGGTCAAGCAATACTTCCCCGAATCCAAAGTCATGCAAGGCATGTTCCGGGTCGTGGAAACGATTTACGGCGTCAAAATTGACATTGAACAAGCCGAGGCATGGGACCCGGCGGTCAGTTTCTATCGCATCTGCGAACCGTCCGGCGCCGTCATCGGTCGCTTCTATGTCGACCTGTATGCGCGCGAAACCAAGCGCGGCGGCGCTTGGATGGACGAGGCGATCACGCGCCGCCTGCGCGGAACGCAGGTACAGACCCCGGTCGCCTACCTCAATTGCAATTTCCCGTCTCCGGTCGGCGGCAGATCCGCCACGTTTACCCACGACGATGTCATCACGCTTTTTCACGAGTTCGGGCATGGCCTGCACCACATGCTCACGCGTGTCGATTACCTTGGGGTTTCAGGCATTCGCGGCGTGGAATGGGACGCGGTCGAACTGCCAAGCCAATTCATGGAAAATTTCTGCTGGGAATGGGACGTACTCAGCCACATGACAACCCACGCGGAAAGCGGGGCGGCTATTCCCCGCGCCCTGTTTGACAAGATGGTCGCGGCGAAAAACTTCCAGAGCGGCATGCAGATGCTCCGACAGGTTGAGTTCTCGCTGTTTGACATGCAACTGCATTCGGATTTCGACCCTAACGGGTCATCAACCGCACAACAGTTGCTGGATGGAATACGGAAAAATATCGCTGTTTCCATACCGCCTGCATGGAACCGTTTCCCAAATAATTTCTCGCACATCTTTTCAGGCGGCTACAGCGCCGGCTACTACAGCTACAAATGGGCAGAAGTGTTGTCCGCTGACGCCTACAGCGCCTTTGAGGAAAACGGTGTTCTTGATCCGGTCACCGGCGCGAGATTCCGGAATGAGATTCTTGCCGTTGGGGGCAGCAGGTCAGCACTGGAGTCTTTCAAGGCATTCCGCGGTCGCGAGCCCCGCGTCGATGCGTTGATGCGGCATAGTGGTATGATTTCGGCGTAGCTTGCCCCCGAGAAAACGATGAAAACGCCGCTATTTTTGTTCCTTGCGATCGCGTCTTCGTGCGCCTCTGCCCAAATGTACCGGTGGGTCGATCAAAACGGCAAGACGCACTACACAGACACCCCGCCCCTCCCTGCGGCCGCAAAAAGCGTGCAACAGAAAAAGCTGGGCGGCAGCGTCATCGAAACCAGCCAGGTGCCGTACCAGTTGCAAGAGGCGATTCGTTCCTATCCCGTTACGCTATACACCTCCCCAACCTGCAAGGATGGCTGTTCGCAGGCGCGCGACATGCTGGCCAAGCGTGGCGTGCCGTTTCGCGAAGTCAGTGTTGCAGACGAGGACAGCAATGCATTGCTGAAAAAAGTATCGGGAGCCAACCAGGTTCCCACTATTGCTGTGGGCAGCCAGGTACAAATCGGCTTCGAGGTGAAATCCTTCAACGGCCTGATCGACAGCGCCGGCTACCCGAAAACCGCCATCAATCTTCCCGGCGTGGCAAGAGCCATGGCGCCGCCTGCCGCGGCAAAAGCGCCAGAGCCGCCAAAACCCGCGGCGCCCGATGCCGCTCCCGCTCCGGCCGCCGCAACAGTGCCGGCGGCGAGCGTCCCGACTGCGCAATAAGGCTGCGCATCGCCGGGACGGGTCTGCGCCGCAGGCAACGAGTCCGGTAGCATCGGCGACCGGCGCGAACCACCATAGGCCGCGCGCGCTGGTCTCGCAACAGTCTTGCATCGCCACCAACGCTGCCTCAAACTCCGCAACTTGCGAGTTCCCCGGTCACCCTGCATGAAGCTTGCCACCTGGAATGTCAATTCGCTCAACGTGCGTCTGCCGCATGTTCTCGATTGGCTTCGTCTGCACCAGCCCGACGCCCTGTGCTTGCAGGAGCTGAAGATGGAAGACGCCAGATTCCCGCGCGACGCGATAATGGCGGCAGGCTATCACTCCGCCTTCCTCGGTCAGAAAACCTACAACGGCGTCGCAATCCTGTCGCGTACACCCGCCACTGGCGTCGTTCACAATATTCCGGGCCACAGCGACGAGCAAAAGCGCGTCATCGTCGCGACCATATCCGGTGTGCGCCTGGTCTGCGCCTATGTGCCCAACGGCCAATCGGTGGGTTCTGAAAAATACCAGTACAAGCTGGCGTGGCTGCAAGCCTTCCGGCAGTGGGTGGCTGAGGAGGCGGTACGCAGTTCGCGGCTCGCCGTCCTTGGCGACTACAACATCGCCCCCGAAGACCGCGACGTGCACGATCCCAAGGCCTGGGAAGGGCAGGTGCTCGTGAGCGAGCCTGAGCGCACAGCCTTCCGTGCTCTGGTCGATATCGGACTTGCCGACAGTTTCCGGATGTTTGATCAGCCGGAGAAATCCTTCACTTGGTGGGACTACCGCATGAACGGTTTCAAACGCAATTCCGGCATGCGCATCGACCACATTTTGCTGTCGCCGGAACTGGCGGCGCGCTGCGTGAGCTGCACTGTCGACCTCGAGCCAAGAAAACTCGAGCGCCCGTCAGACCATGCGCCGGTGTGGTGCGAGCTGAACTGAACGAATGGGTGGATCGGCTGGAGATCCGCACCAGGCGGGGCTTTCCAGCCTATGGCCCCGCCTGACAGGGCTTGCGCTCAGGCGATAGCGTCGTAGGCAGGCAGGGTCAGAAACTCGACGTAAATATCATCGGTGGTGATTTTCTCGAACAAGGCGGCACCTTCGGCGTACTTGCCGGCGTTGTACGCCGCGTCGCCGAGATAGGCTTTGACCTTGGGCAACTCCTCGGCCACCAACTGGCGAAACATCGCCGCAGTGACTTTGCGGCCGTCATCGAGCAGACCTTTTTCACTGCGTATCCACTGCCATATCTGCGAGCGTGAAATCTCCGCCGTCGCCGCGTCCTCCATCAGGTTGAACACGGGAACGCAGCCGTTACCGGCAAGCCAGGCACCGAGGTACTGGATACCGACGGAAATATTGTTCCGCAGGCCGGCCTCGGTAATCGGCGCCTCCGGCCTGAAATCGAGCAGGTCCTTCGCGCTGAAATTCACATCCGGGCGCTGCTTTGCATACTGGTTGGGACCGGGCATGTGCCGGTCAAATACTTCTTTTGCGATGGGCACCAGACCCGGGTGCGCCACCCAGGTGCCGTCACAACCATCGGTGACTTCGCGCAACTTGTCCTGACGCACCTTCTCCAGCGCGGCCTCGTTCGCGACGGCATCGTTCTTGATCGGGATCTGCGCCGCCATTCCGCCCATTGCGGGCGCGCCCCTGCGATGGCAGGTCTTCACCAGGGTCAGCGCGTAGGCGCGCATGAACGGCGAGGTCATCGTCACTTGCGAACGGTCGGCAAGGCAGAAATCCTTGTTAGAGCGGAATTTCTTGATACAGGAAAAAATGTAGTCCCAACGGCCGATGTTGAGGCCGGCCGAATGACTCCTGAGCTCCCACAGTATTTCGTCCATCTCGAATGCGGCGACGACGGTTTCGATCAGTACGGTCGCCCTGATCGAACCCTGCGGAACACCGAGTTCGGCCTGCGCCGCCTTGAAAATGTCGTTCCACAGACGCGCTTCAAGGTGTGATTCCATTTTGGGCAGGTAGTAGTAGGGCCCCGATCCGCGCGCCAGCAGTTCTCTCGCGTTATGAAAAAACAGCAGCGCGAAATCAAAAATGCCGCCGGACACGATCTTGCCATCGACGGTCACATGCTTTTCGTCCAGGTGCCAGCCGCGCGGACGCGGAATCAGCACTGCGGTCTTGTCATTGAGCTTGTAGTGCTTGCCGTTTTGTTCGAGCGTGATGGAGCGGCGCACCGCATCGCGGATATTGAGCTGGCCGTCGATCATGTTGTCCCAGGTCGGACAATTGGCATCTTCGAAATCCGCCATGAAGGTCGAGGCGCCGCAATTGAGCGCATTGATGACCATCTTGCGATCGGTCGGGCCGGTGATCTCGACGCGGCGGTCGAGCATGTCCGCCGGTTGCGCTGCGATGCTCCACTCGGCGTCGCGGATGGCCTTGGTTTCAGGCAGAAAGTCCGGCAGTGCACCGGCATCGAAGGCCTTCTGGCGGACCGCGCGCAGCGCCAGTAATTCCTCACGCCGCGGCTCGAACGCGCGGTGCAGCGTGCCAAAAAAAGCCAAGGCGTCGGCACTGATTATCTGCCGGTAAGCCTGGGGGAGGCTGCCGTGAACTTCAATGCCACCGGGAAATTTTTCGCTCATGTGCGTTCTCGCTCGCCAGATAGTTGAATGATTAATTTCGTCTTTGACGCTATCGCTTGTGCATCAGGGTCGCCGTCAGGCTCGCGATTTATTGTGCGCCACAGCATTTTAATTAGAATACCGTGATCCCGCAATACGAATTTTATTTCGCATTATGAAATATCAATCAAACACATTCCGCATTATGAAATGGCGTCCTGATCTGCAAAATACTGTGCTAATCTGGCGGTCCAGTCACCGCATCCTTACCGGCACAAAGTGCATTCGCCTTGAATCACAGGCGCAACAGCACGCCGGAAGCGGGACCGTACCAAGGAGGATTCACATGGGCACGAAATACAGGGTTCTGATCCTCGGCGCTTCCTATGGCTCGTTGCTGGCAACCAAGCTGCTGCTCGCCGGACACAGCGTAAAAATGATTTGTCTCGCGGCCGAGGCCGCAATCTTCAACAGCGGGGGCGCCATCGTGCGCATGCCGGTCAAGGGCCGCGAAGGTCTGGTGGAAATCGATTCGCGCAAACTGCCGGGAAAGCTTTCGGCTGAAGCCCCGGGTGCGGTCAATCCGGCGGATTTTGACCTCGTCGCATTGGCGATGCAGGAGCCGCAGTACGGCGCGCCCGGCGTGCGCGAACTGCTCGATGCCGTGGCCAGGTCAAAAGTGCCCTGCATGTCCATCATGAACATGCCGCCGCTGCCGTATATCGCGCGCATCCCGGGCGTCGACGCACAGGCATGCCGCGCCGCCTACACTGATCCGGCGGTCTGGGACAGTTTTGATCCGGCAACGCTGACGCTGTGCAGTCCGGACCCGCAGGCCTTTCGCCCGCCGGAAGAAAAGGTCAACGTCCTGCAGGTGCGCCTGCCGACCAACTTCAAGGCCGCCCGATTCGACTCGGACGCGCACACCGCGATCCTGCGCCAACTGGAGGCTGACATCGATGCCGTGCGTTTCGACACGCCGGACGGCCCGATCGAATTGCCGGTCAAGCTCAAGGTGCACGATTCGGTATTCGTGCCGCTCGCCAAGTGGAGCATGCTGATGGCCGGCAACTACCGTTGCATCACCAAAGACGGCATGCGGCCGATCAAGGAGGCGGTGCACTCGGACATCGAAGCCTCGCGCGCGGTTTACACCTGGGTGGCCAAGCTGTGCATGTCGCTCGGTGCGACCGAAAAAGATCTGGTGCCGTTCGAGAAATACGCCAGCGCGGCGCTCGGTCTGGCCAGCCCCTCGTCGGCGGCGCGCGCGCTGTTCGGTGGCGCGAAAAACATCGAGCGCGTGGATCGCCTGGTGCAGATCATCGCGTCGCAAAAAGGCCGGCGCCTGGCCGAAATCGACGAGGTCGTCAAACTGGTTGACGCAAAACTCGCTTCCAACCGCCAGCCGCCCCAACCGCAAGAGGGATGACGCAGGCGACGCATCAGGGGTGCGTGCCTGAGGCGTCGCGTTCAGGCCGCCTCGGCCGGATCGCCCTTGTCGTCGAGCCCGAGTTCCTGGATCTTGCGCGTGATGGTGTTACGCCCGATGCCGAGCAGGTTTGCCGCTTCGATGCGGCGTCCTCCGGTATGCGCGAGGGCCTTGGCGATCAGCACCTTCTCGAATTCGCGCGAGAGCGAATCCATGATGCCCGACTCGCCCCGCGCCAGCGCCTTTTCCGCCTCGCGCGACAGCGCGCCTATCCAGTCCGAGCCGGGTACGCGCGAGGACTCCTCGCGCAGCTCCTGCGGCAGGTCGCTGATTTCTATCGACTGGCCCGGTGCCATCACCGTCAGCCAGTGGCAGACGTTCTCGAGCTGGCGCACATTGCCCGGAAAATCGTGGCCGCCAAGATAATTCATCGCCGCCTCGGTCAGCCGCTTCGGTTCCATACCAAGGTCTTTCGCGCTTTTGGCCAAAAAGTGGCGCGCCAGCAGCGGAATGTCCTCGCGCCGTTCGCGCAGCGACGGCAGGCGCAGGCGGATCACGTTAAGACGGTGATAGAGGTCTTCACGGAACTGCCCGTCCTTGACCCGCGCCTCGAGGTTCTGGTGGGTCGCGGCAATCACGCGCACATTCGACTTGATCGGCTGGTGGCCGCCGACGCGGTAAAAATTGCCGTCGGACAGCACCCGCAACAGGCGCGTCTGCAAATCCGGCGGCATGTCGCCGATTTCATCGAGGAACAGCGTGCCGGCCTCGGCCTGCTCAAAGCGGCCGCGGCGCATTGCCTGCGCCCCGGTGAAGGCGCCGCGCTCATGGCCGAACAGCTCCGATTCGAGCAAATCCTTGGGCATGGCCGCAGTGTTGATGGCGACAAACGGCTTGGATGCGCGTGAACTATGGCGGTGCAGTGCGTGCGCCACCAGTTCCTTGCCCGAACCCGATTCGCCGGTAATCAGCACCGTGGCGTTCGACTGCGACAAGCGGCCGATGGCGCGAAACACTTCCTGCATCGACGGCGCCTGGCCGAGAATTTCCGGCGAAGTCTGCGCCACGTCGGCCACCTCGTCCTCGCGCATTGATTCGTCAAGCGCGCGCCGGATCAGCTCAACTGCCTGGTCGACGTCAAAAGGCTTGGGCAGGTATTCAAATGCGCCGCCCTGGAACGCCGCCACCGCCGACTCGAGATCGGAATAGGCGGTCATGATGATCACCGGCAGCGTCGGGTGGCGCTGCTTGATGTTCTGCAGCAGTTCAAGACCCGAGGTACCGGGCATGCGGATGTCGGATACCAGCACCTGCGGCGCGCCTGTCGCCAGTGCGTCGATCGCATCCTGCGCCAGCGCAAAAGTCTTGTAAGGAATGCCCTCCCGGGTGAGCGCCTTCTCAAATACCCAGCGGATGGACTTGTCGTCATCAACGACCCAGACCGGTTTCATGGTTGTGTGCTCTTTCTGAATATGCGTTTCAAAATGAAGGGAAGTCCCCGCCCACGCCCGCGCGGATTGGCTGCTGGCAAAACCGGGGTGGCGCGGCGGCTCCGGGGCTGTATTCAGGACAAGGGCAGGACGATGCGAAAATTCGTCTTGCCCGGCTGGCTGTCCACCTCGATGACGCCGTGATGGTGCTGGACAAACGTCTGGGCCAGCGTGAGGCCAAGACCGGTGCCGCCGTCGCGGCCCGAAACCAGGGGATAAAACACCCTGTCGCGGATTTCCTGTGGAATACCTGGTCCATCGTCTATCACTTGCAATTCTAATGCCAGGCGATAGCGTTTCCGCACCAGGGTGACCTGCCGCGCCACGCGGGTACACAGTTCAATCGTGCCGGTGCCGCACAACTGCGGCCAGGTTGCCGGCTGGGCGACGATGGCTTGCGCCGCGTTGCGCGCAATATTCAGGATCACCTGTATCAACTGCTCCCGATCACCCTGGATTTCGGGCAGGCTGGTGTCGTAGTTGCGGCGAATGCGGATGCCGTCGGGAAATTCCGCCAGGATCAGGCTGCGCACCCGTTCGCACACTTCGTGGATATTCACCGGCCCGATATGCGGCGGGCGGTGCGGCGTGAGCAGGCGGTCCATCAAGGCCTGCAGCCGGTCGGCCTCCTTGATGATGACCTGGGTGTATTCGCGCAGGTCGGCGCGATCGAGTTCACGCTCGAGCAACTGCGCCGATCCGCGCAAGCCACCGAGCGGATTCTTGATCTCGTGCGCGAGATTGCGGATCAGTTCGCGATTGGCCAGGTGTTGATTGAGCTGTTGTTCTTCGCGCTCGATGCGTAACTGCTGTTCAATCGGGCGCAACTCGATCACAAGCTGGACCGCACCCGCTTCGACCGGCGTGGCGATGCAGTTGAGCGCGAGCGGCTCCAGGCCGACGCGGCCGAGGATGAGCTCCTGCTCGGCAAACCCCCAGCCGCTGCTCATCGCCTGCTGCAGCCTCGCCGCCAGCTCCTCGGTGTGCACGAACAAATTCAGGAAGGGATGGCCCAGGATGCCCTTGCGACCAACCTCGAACAGCGTTTCCGCCGCAGGATTCAGATACTGGACCGTCAGGCGCTCATCGAGCGCAACCACCGCCGTGGCGATCAGATCAAGTCCGGAGAACACGGGGGCCGGCATGCCGGGTCAGTGCCGGCGGTCGTGGCAGGGGACCACGCTTACTTCAGGTTGGTAAGTTCCTTTTGCAGCGCCTCGATGTTTTTCTGGTGCTGGTCGAGCTTGTCCTTGAACGGCTGAAGGCGCTCCGCCACCTTGGCGTAATTGCGCTCCTCGCCGGTGCGCACCTTCTCCTGCTCGACCAGTTTTTGCTGCGCCTCCCTGAACATCTGCTGCTCGGCGGTGAGCTCGTTCTGCAGGATCTTGCGCCGTCCGTCGTCGCGGGATTTCTGCGTAGCCGCATCGACGCGCGGAAAACCCGCGGGCGCCGTGGTCGCCGGCGCGCGCGGGGCCGGTACGACCGGCATCACCGGCACGACGGACACCTCGCGGCTCACCGCCGTGCACTTCTTGCCGATCATTTCTTCTTTGACGTTGGTATAGGTCGAGCGGCCGTTCTCGTCCTTGCACAAATAGGTCGTGCTGCCGCCTTGCGCCTGCGCCAGTGCGCTGGCGCAACACAAAACGGACCCGGTAAGGAAACGCACCATATGCAGGGGCAAGTCGGGCATGGGCAAGTTGGGCATGCGACGGGGCATGCGACACATCAAGATAGAACATTAAGTCTAGGCCAGAACCCACATGATTTCAAACCTTTTTACGACTCACTTAATAAAAACGGGGGCTGTATTGCCCCCGTTTTCCACAACGCCTTGCCGACCTATTACAAGCTGTAATACATGTCGAACTCAATCGGGTGCGTGGTCATGCGGAAACGCGTGACTTCATCCATCTTGAGTGCGATATAGGCATCGAGCATGTCATCCGAGAACACGCCGCCCTTGGTCAGGAAGCCGCGATCCTTATCCAGTTCGGCCAGCGCCTGGTCGAGCGAATGGCAAACCGTCGGCACCTTGGCCGCCTCTTCCGGCGGCAGGTGGTAGAGGTCCTTGTCGATGGGCTCGCCAGGGTGGATCTTGTTCTGCACGCCGTCGAGGCCGGCCATCAGCAGCGCGGCGAAGGCCATGTAGGGGTTGGCGGTCGGGTCGGGGAATCGCACTTCGACACGACGTGCGGCCGGATTCGTGACATAGGGAATACGGCAGGACGCCGAGCGGTTGCGTGCCGAGTACGCCAGGTTGATCGGCGCTTCGAAGCCGGGAACCAGTCGCTTGTAGCTGTTGGTACCGGGGTTGGTGATGGCGTTGAGCGCCTTGGCGTGCTTGATGATGCCGCCGATGTAGTACAGCGCGAAGTCCGACAGGCCGGCGTAGCCGTCGCCGGCGAACAGGTTCTTGCCGTCCTTCCATACCGATTGGTGCACGTGCATGCCCGATCCATTGTCGCCGACGACCGGTTTGGGCATGAAGGTGGCGGTCTTGCCATACGAGGCGGCGACCATGTGCACGGTGTACTTGAGGATCTGGTTCCAGTCGGCGCGCTTCACCAGGCTGTTGAAACGGGTGCCGATTTCGCACTGCCCGGCCGTAGCAACCTCGTGGTGGAAGACCTCGACTTCAACGCCCTGGGCCTCCAGCGCGAGCGACATCGCATTTCGAATGTCCTGCAGCGTATCGGTCGGCGGAACAGGGAAATAACCGCCCTTGACCGGCGCTCGGTGCGCCATGTTACCGCCGTCGTACTCGATGCTGCTCGACCAGGGCGCTTCTTCCGAGCTGATTTTCACAAACGAACCCGACATATCGGCGTTCCAGGTGACCGAGTCGAAAATGAAGAACTCGGGCTCGGGGCCAAAGTAGGCGACATCGCCCAGGCCGCTCGACTTGAGGAAGGCCTCGGCGCGCTTGGCGAGCGAGCGCGGGTCGCGGTCGTAGCCCTTGCCGGTCGAGGGCTCGATGACGTCGCAGGTGATATTAAGCGTGGTCTCGTCGGTGAACGGGTCGATGCGCGCCGAATCCGGGTCCGGGTACAGCAGCATGTCCGAGGCTTCGATACCCTTCCAACCGGCGATCGACGAACCGTCAAAGGCGTGGCCGTTGTCGAACTTGTCCTGGGTGAACTGGTGATGCGGCACCTGGACGTGCTGCTCCTTACCCCTGGTATCGGTGAAACGGATGTCAACGAACTTGACTTCCTGATCCTTGATCATCTTGAGTACGTCGGCGGCAGACAATGCCATTTTTTTCTCCTAAAGTGCGGGTTGCGTAAAAGTCGTTGGTTGTCGTGTTCTGTGGCGGGCGGGTAGCGACACGCGACACCAGAAATGCCTCTGCGAACGTTGAAATCAGCAGAAAGCATGCCATCATCAAAATCTAGCCGAATCATTGTGCCACAAGCACCAAAAGCAAAACGTCACTGCACTAATTTGGTGCATTTTCAACCATAGCCGCCACACTGTGGTGCGAAGTTGGGAATTTGCACCACGACCACTCATTTTCAGGCGTCCCACCCTCAACTTGAAAGGCGGTACACAGTCATGGAATCTGCAGAAAATCTTTTAGCCAGAGCCAGACAACGCGCCCTGGAGATGAAGCTGGCTTATGCCGGCGCCCTTCTGCCGGCGGAAGCGTATGCATTACTGCAAGCCCAGCCCGGCGCGCGATTGATCGATGTCAGAACGAAGCCAGAACTGGAGTTCGTCGGGCGGGTTCCCGGCGCCACAGAGATCGAATGGAACAGTTGGCCGGGCAGCAAGCCCAATACCGCTTTCATCACCGAAATGCAGGCCGCAGTGCCCGATGGCAACCCGGTTCTGTTCCTATGTCGCAGCGGCGTGCGCTCGCACAACGCAGCGACCGCGGCAACGGCGGCAGGCTATACGCAGTGCTTTAATGTGCTGCAGGGCTTTCAGGGCGACAAGGATACACAGAACCACCGCAACGGCGTCGGCGGCTGGGTGCATTCCGGTCTGCCCTGGACCCAGTCCTGAGGTCCCGGGCTGGTGACCGCCGCCGGCTGAGAACACAAGCTGGAAATGCCCGCCAGTCGGGCGTTTCCAGCCATCGCCCGCCGCAAAAGGCCGGCGCGCAAGCTGGCTTACAATCTCGTTTTGGTTTACCGGAAAGCAGCATGATCAATTCCATCCGGGGTACGCGCGGCATGGCCGTCGCCCCCCACGCCCTTGCCAGCCAGTCCGCCCTCGCCGTGCTGCGTGAAGGCGGCAACGCCATCGAGGCCATGATCAGCGCTGCGGCGACGATTGCCGTGGTCTATCCGCACATGAACTCCATCGGCGGCGACAGCTTCTGGCTGTTGTCGGTACCGGGCCAGGCACCGGGGGCCATCGACGCCTGCGGTGCGGCGGCTCAGGCGGCGTCCATCGACTGGTACCGCGAGCGGCAAATCACCGCCAGCATTCCGTTTCGCGGCGGCATCGCCGCCAACACCGTTGCCGGCACGATTTCGGGCTGGGGCGCGGCACACAAGCTATCGCGCCAATCTCTGGGCGGGCGCATGCCGCTGTCGCGCCTGCTCGAGGATGCCATCCACTATGCCGAGCACGGCATCCCGGTGACGCGCAGCCAGATGGTCAATACCAGTAACAAAAAAGCCGAACTGCTGCCACAGCCGGGCTTTGCCGAAACTTTTCTGGTCGGCGGTGAAGTGCCGGCCACCGGCAGCGTGTTTCTGCAAAAGCGCATCGGCGCAACGCTGCGGCGCATCGCCAAGGCCGGCACCGACGACTACTACCGCGGCGAACTGGCGCAGTCCATTGCCGCCGACCTCAAGCGCGCCGGAAGTCCGCTGGTACTGGCCGACCTCGCGGCCCATCGCGCCGGCCTGCGCGACCCGCTGCATCTGGCCCATTCCGCCGGCGACGTTTACAACATGACGCCGCCGACGCAAGGCGTGGTGTCGCTGATGATCCTGGGCATCATGGACGAACTGCGGGCCGACAAAGCCGACCCGGCCGGCGCCGACTATGTGCACCTCGCGGTCGAGGCGACCAAGCAGGCATTTCGCGTGCGCGACCGCCATGTCACCGATCCGGCCTACATGAGCGTCAATCCGCAGGACTTGCTGCAGCCCTCGCACATCCGCGCCATGGCGTCGAACATCGACCGCAATGTCGCCGCGCCCTGGGGCAGCGGCAAGGGCCCGGGCGACACCATCTGGATGGGGGTCATCGACGGCGAGGGCCGCATGGTGTCTTTCATCCAGAGCATTTATCACGAGTTCGGCTCGGGGGTGGTGCTCGGCGACTCGGGCATCAACTGGCAAAACCGCGGCTGCAGCTTTGCGCTCGACCCGGCCAAACTCAACAGCCTGCGCCCGGGCCGCAAACCCTTTCACACCCTCAATCCGGCCATGGCCCGCCTCAAAGACGGCCGCAACATGGTGTACGGCACCATGGGCGGCGACGGTCAGCCGCAGACGCAGTCGGCGCTGTTCAGCCGCATTGTCGGCTTCGGCATGACACCGCAGCAGGCGGTGAGCGCGCCGCGCTGGCTGCTCGGGCGCACCTGGGGGCAGGTCAGCGAAACCCTCAAGCTCGAATCACGCTTCCCGGCCGAGGTGATCGCCACGCTCAATGCCATGGGCCACGACACCGAGGTGCTGGGTGAGTACGACGAAACGGTGGGGCACGCCGGCGCCATTGTGCGCCATTCGAATGGCGTGCTCGAAGGCGGTGCCGATCCGCGCAGCGACGGGAGTGTGGCCGCCTTCTGAAAAAGCGCCGGCCAACGGCAAGGTGACGCTGAACCGGTTGGTTCTTCGGTCTATAATCGTTCACAAAAGCGACACGCTTTGCGCCGCTACACCCCGCAGGGGAAGACGCAAAACCCACGCGCTGCCGATACCAGCAACGAAAGGACGGAACGCAATGAGCGCAACAACTGCAGCGGCGCCACGCATTCAAGCGAACAGCCTCGGGATAAAGCGTGTAGGCGTTTTCCTCGGGGCTGAAATCACCGGGATCGATCTGGCGAAACCGATGGAAGATCCGATCATTGAGGCCCTCAAGCAGGCCCACGCCGAGCACGGTGTGCTGGTGTTCCCCAATCAGGTCATTTCTTCCGAGGACCTCAAGCGCTTCGGGCGCTACTTCGGCAAATTGAGCGTCCATCCGTTCTCAACCAGCGCGGCTGACACGCCGGAATTGATCGTCTACGACAACAAGGAGGGCAACCCTCCGGCGCCGACCGACATCTGGCACACCGACGAGACCTTTCGCGAAGCGCCCCCCATGGGAACCGCCTTGTGCTCCAAGCTCATCCCCGAAGTGGGCGGCAACACGGCCTTTGCCAGCATGAGCGCGGTGTACGAAGGCCTGTCCGACCGCTGGCAGCAGTTTCTCTCGGGGCTCGAGGCGGTGCACGACTTCAAGCCCTTCCGCAGCCTGTTCGCGGAAGACCGCGCCGGTATCGAAAAACTGCGCAAATTCGAGGATCTCTACCCGCCGGTCACCCACCCCCTCGTCGCGGTGCATCCGATGACGGGCAAGAAGGTAATTTTCGTCAACCCGCAGTTCACGCTCTATATCAAGGGCATGGCCGAGGACGAGAGCCGCATGATCCTCGAGATGCTGTATCGCAAAACCCTCATCCACGAATACCAGTATCGCCATTGCTGGCAGCCCAACATGCTGGTGTTCTGGGATAACCGTCACGTGCAGCACTCGGCACTGCATGACTACTACCCGCAGCGCCGCCTGATGGAGCGCGTAACCATCGCCGGCACCCGACCGCTTCCCGATGGCCCGACGGCGGACCACAAGGAACTGCGCCGCTACCTGATGCCGCCGTTATCCGAATTCCGCGCCAAAGGCAGCGCACAAAGACGCCAGCACGATTCCTGATTGGAAAGGGGTGCGCAAGCGCCCCCCGAACTCATGGCGCGCCTCAGGCTGTTAGCGAACGCTTACGACGAAATTCGCGGGTCAGCAGGACCGCGCCAAGCGCCAATCCGGCGAGATCGGTGAAAATTGCGCCGCGGAAGGCATCAGCGGGAATCAGCATCAGTACCCCGGCGAGAATGAACAGCAAGCGCAACGAGGGTGGAATGGGCGCCGAGAAAAAGCCGACCACACCGATAGTTGCGACCCAAACGCCGAGCGAGGCGGTAAGCACGGCGAAAGCGATGGTCAGCACATCACCTTGCATCAGCAGGCTTGGCGAGAACACGAACAGGAACGGAATAATATAGGCGCTCCAGCCGATGCGCATCGCCGTCCAGCCGGTCTGGTTGGGATCGGCGCCGCCGATATTGGCTGCAGCAAACGCGGCCAGCGCCACCGGTGGCGTCACCATCGACATGATGCCGAAATAAAGTACGAACATGTGCGCCGCCATCGGCGTGATGCCCGCCTTCACCAGCGCCGGCGCGATCAGGGTGGCCATGATGATGTACACCCCAACCGTCGGCATGCCCATGCCCAGCAGCACGCCCAGCGCGGCGGTAATGACCAGCAACAGCAGAATGTTCTGTCCGGTAATGGTCAGCAATTGCAGCGTCAGCCCGAACGCGAGCCCGCTGATATTGAGAATGCCGATGAACATGCCGGCGGTGGCGCAGATCATTATCAGGTCGATAACCGCGCCACCGGTAGAAATGGCGGCACGCAACACCTGCCAGACCGAATAGCGGCGCCCCCTGTAGCCGAAGACAAGCGCGCAAAAAATGAGCACTGCGGTGGCGAGTAGCGCGCAATATTCCGCGCGCAACCCGAAGATCAGCAGCGCGCCTATCAACACGGCAAAGGGAATCGGGAAGTACCAGCCGGCGCGCAACACCTCGCCGGCGCGCGGCAGTTTATCGGCCTCCTCGCCGAGAATTCCGCGTTTTGCCGCTTCCAGATCGACCTGGAAAAACAGTGCCATGTAATAAAGCAGTGCCGGAATCGCCGCCGCGAGTGCGACCGAGGCATAGGAAACCTGCAGGATTTCCGCCATCAGGAAAGCCGCCGCCCCCATCACCGGGGGCATCAGCTGGCCACCGGTCGAACCAACCGCTTCGACTGCTGCGGCGACTTTTGCCGGGAATCCGGCACGTTTCATCATCGGTATGGTCACCACACCAACCGCCGAGACGTTGGCGACGGCACTGCCGGAAATCATGCCGAAAAATGCCGAACCGGCAACGGCGATTTTGGCCGAGCCGCCCCGATATCGGCCCATGCACGCGCGCGCAAGATCGGTAAAAAACTCCGAGCCGCCGCAGCGCGACAAAATCTGGCCCATCAGGATGAACGGCACCACGACCGTGATCCCGATGCTGACCGGCGCACCCAGCAGCGCGTTGGTATCAAGCCCGAGGTACACCAGCAGCCGCGTGAACTCTACCGGTCGCGACTGGAACACGCCTGGCAGGTGGGTGCCCAACATGGCGTAGGCGACGCCACCCAACACCACCAACACAAGCGAGATGCCGGCGGTGCGACGGGTGGCTTCAATAACCAGCAGCGCCAGCGCGGCGGCCATCAGTACGCCGTCGAGCGGACGCGAAGACAGTTCATTCGACAAGTCCGGATAGCGCCAGGCGAGGTAAAGGCACAGCGCAAGGCCGCCTGTAGCAAGGACGGCGTCCCACCAGGCGACACGGCCGGCAAGCCGCGGGTGAATTGGTTGCGTCAGAAAGGCGAGCGCGAGCGCAAAGCCAATGACGGTGAGCAGGAACTGCTCGGTATAAAGCGAAAAACCGAACCAGCCCCGAGGCAGGTCCAGTATCCAGGCGATGACAGAGACAACCAGCAGCGTCTGCAGGCCGAGGCTGACACGCGCCCAGCCGTCTGCAGCTTGGGGACCGGCGATGTGATGTTCAGCGTTCATGGGAAGACTATTCCGACCGGCCGTGAAATGGTGTGCAAAGGCATGCCGGCGCAGCGTGGGCGACGGCTGTCACCGCCGCCCGCCGGCAAGGGAATTGCGGCTGCCGCGTTACTTGGCCGCGCCGATGCCCTTTTCCTGATAGAACTTCAATGCGCCCGCGTGAAAAGTTGCCGGCATGGCTTTGTGCATATTCATCGGGTTGAAGCCGCCGAAGGCGCGCAGGCTCTCGACAAGCTTGGGCTTGTTCTCGAACATGGCCTTGGCGATGCGATAGACGTCCTGATCCTTCACGTGCGAGCCAACGACAACCAGGTAGTCATACCCCATCAGCTTGGTCGGGCCGTCCAGTCCGACGAAAGCCGGCGAAGGATTGACCAGCGTGACGTAGGAGTAAGGCATGATTTTCTTCATCGCTTCGAGGGACTTCGCATCGTCGGGCACCGGCAGGTAGCGAATGCCGCCCACGGTCTTGTCCACTTCGGTCACCTTGCCTGCGCCCAACGCGAAAAAGCCGGCGTCAATCTTGCCGTCGATAAAATCATCGGCGCCACGGATGACATTGGGCACCAATACCGGCGAGATGTCCTTGCCCGTTACTCCGCCGGTGGCGAGAATCGCCTCGACAATGCGCTGCAAGGTCACCTGCGCCGAAAAACCGTAGGGAACACGCTTTCCCTTGAGATCGGCAATCGACTTTATCGGCGAGTCCTTCCTGACGAACATGCTTGAATAGAGCGGAAAGATCACGCCGAGGACGCGCAGGTTCGACTGTTTGCGCCCCGTGTAGGGGCCAGTCCCGTCCACCGCCTCCTGGATTTCGAGCACGTTGGCCACGGCAAGATCAAGCTCGCCCGAGTTGAGCAGCGGCAGCACGGCGCTCGATCCGGAGTAGGGCTGCACCCGGCTCTGAATGTTCGCCGATTCGGCCATGACCTTGGCGATTGCCGAACTCATGTTGTAGCCGATGGTGCCTTGCGGAGCGCTGCCAAAGCCCAGCACTTGCGCCTGAGCGCCGAAAGACAGGCACGTCGCGGCGATAAAAACAAAAATGCGTTTCATGGAATCTCCTCGTTGAGTGGACTGCCCCTCGATGCGGGGGGTTCCCCTGAGGTCAAGGTATCAAACACAGGGCGTGATGGCAACAAACCATATTCATACGGGTCGGCCTGCGCGCATCCCGGCGAACGCAGCGGCCGCCCCGGTGGCTTCGGTTAGCGCACAACCTGCACCGCATCGCGCGAAAGCGCGTCGTTCGTCGTTCGTCGTCGATTGCGAACAAAAACACGCACCGGGAGCAGGATGCGCCTGCACCGTGTTTGCCGGCTACCGGCGCGGGAGCATGTGCAAACCGTAATGCGCCGCAGATGAAAGGCTGCATGGGAGTTGAAGACCCGCTGCATCTCGCCCATTCGGCCGGCGAGTTCTGCAACACGACCCTGCGGACGCAAGGCGTGGTGTCGCTGATTATTTCTGTGTCGGGTATAGCCCGGAAACCCTTGCCAGTCGCGACTTTCCAGCCTATCCCGCAGTCCAGTTCACGGCGCCGGTCCATGCGGTGAGCAACACCACCACGCCAAATGCGATCCGGTACCAGGCAAAAATCGTGAAGTCATGGGTGGAGATATAGCGCAACAACCATCTCACGCAGAGAAAGGCGGAGGCAAACGCCGAGGCAAATCCCACCGCCCAGATGCCAAGGTCATCGACCGATAACAAGGCCCGCTCCTTGTACAACTGGTACGCGGTTGCGGCAAACAGCGTCGGGATGGCGAGAAAAAACGAGAACTCGGTCGAGGCCTTGCGCGAGAGGCCGAAGAACAGGCCGCCGATGATGGTGGCGCCGGAGCGCGAGGTGCCCGGAATCAGTGCCAGCGCCTGGGCAAGACCCAGCTTGAGCGCATCGCGCCAGCCGATGTCATCGACGCTGTGCACCCTCACTTCGTGCTTGCGTTTCTCCGCCCAGAGAATGATGAAGCCGCCGACGATAAAGGCCAGCGCCACCGGCACCGGCTGAAAAAGATGGGCCTTGATGGCCTTGCCGAAAGCCAGGCCCAGCACCGCGAGCGGCATGAAAGCGATGGCGATGTTCAGCGCAAAGCGCTGTGCCGCCCGGTCCGACCCGAGTCCGGAAACCACGGCGAAAATCTTGGCGCGATATTCCCAGCACACCGCCAGAATGGCCCCGCACTGGATGACGATCTCGAACAGCTTGCCGCGCTCGTCGTTGAAATCGAGCAGGTCGCCGGCGAGAATCAGATGGCCGGTGGAGGAAACAGGCAGGAACTCGGTCAGCCCCTCAACAATGCCGAGAATGAGCGCTTTGACAAGAACAGGGATATCCATGGTGGTGGGCCGGATAATAAGGGGACTCGGCGGCGCGCAGCGCCAAACGCCGGGCGTCAAGCGCCGACCGTCAAGCGTAATGCGCAGGGCGGATTATAGAGGACGAAGCGCAACGGACCGGTAGCGAGCCATCAAGCGCCTGACTATCCTGTCCTCCCAGCGCGACACCCATTGGCCGCGCAACGCGACCGGACCCCGCTCCAGCAGCGCGTCACCATCAGCGCAGCCGATCAGCGCCGGCGTGCGCCGCTGCGGAACATGGGACTGGAGCAGCAGGCCACACAATGCGTTCATCAGCTTGCGCGCCCGCAGTGGCTCTCGGCGCGCCGCGGCATTGCGACCGGGAAAAATATCGGCGTCACGCTTGGCGATGATGCGTTTCACCGCCTGGCCCGCCGTGCGCGCCGGCTGCCGCGGCATTCGCCTGGCTGGCGCGACCGCCCGGCGCAACCACCACGCCGTCGCAAACGCCAGCCTCGCACCCATGGTCGGCGCGAACGTCACCAGAAGCGTTCCCCACCCGAGCCCGAATATCACGCCCGCCGCGAGCGTAAGAACCGCACCATTCCCATGCGTTGACACACGCCGGCGAGCTGGTTTGTACGGATCAATCAATCACCCGGTTTTTCGGCGGAAAAAGCACGCCAGTGCGCCAGTGCGCCGCGCATGAACAACACGCGCCGCTCAAAACCGGGACAGGCCCTGCAAATGACCAGGTGCACGCGCAGCCCGAGGCGCTCGCGCCACGACAGGTCGCGGTCCTCTCTGGCGAGAATGATTCTCACCGTGTCGCGGCACGAAGGCATCGGGAATTTCATTTTATTTTCTCGAACCAGTTGATATTCACGCACTCTTGCAGGCGCAGACGCGCACGGTGCAGGAGTATCCAGGCATTGGACGATGTAATCTGCAATTCCTTACAGATTTCTTCGGTCGACAGTTCCAGCCATTCGCGCATCATGAATACGCGTCCCTGATTGTCCGGCAACCGGGACATGCAAGCCTCAAGGACCGCGAAGAACTGGCCGCGCCCCAGCGCGGCTTCGGGATCGCCCCAATGGTGCCGGGGTTCGCGATACTCGCCGGCAGCGGTGAACAAGAGCGCCTCGAGTTCGTCATCCGTGCTTTCAGATTGCAACTGCCTCACGATCTCCCGTCGTCCAAGGCGGATATGATCGATTATCTTGTTTTTCAGGATCCCCACCAGCCAGGTCTTGACCTGGGCGCGTCCGGCAAAGCGGTCTTTCGCTTCAAGCGCGGCCACCAGGGTTTCTGACACCACGTCATCTGCCCATGTGGCATTGCGCAACTGCCAGAAAGCGAACCGGTACAGGTACTCGCGGGCGTTGGCTATTTCCGCGCTTATGTCGTCATCAGGCTTCAACCGTCCCCCATTCCCAACGCTGACGCAAGGATGGGCATTGGCGCGGCGCTGCATGAGCAGCTTCGCCCCGTTGCCCGAGTTCGCAATATTGAACATGCGTATTGCCATTCCTTGTTTTGGACTATACAGTACACAACCAAGTTCAATCATCCGGAACGAATACTGTCATGGCCCGTCCTCTTGAATATGAGCCCGACATCGTCCTCAACCGGGCGATGCAGGTGTTCTGGCGCAAGGGCTTTGAATCGACTTCCCTCGATGACTTGTGCGATGCCACGGGGCTGGGCCGTTCCAGCCTTTATGCGGCTTTCGGCAGCAAGCAGGCGATGTATCTTCGCGCGCTCGCGCGTTATGAGGACGCCGCGATCAGCCGGATAGAATCGGCACTGGCCGGGCCGGCGCCGATCGCCTCGGCGCTGCGTGAATTTCTCACGCAAATGATAGAGGATATTGTTGCCGGACCGGGACGGCGCGGCTGCCTTATCGGCAACTGCGCCGCTGAAGCGGCAAGACAGAACCGCGGTGTTTCGAGCCGCGTAAGACGCAGCCTCGGACGCATAGAGGCGGCTTTCCGCCATGGCCTCACCCGCGCCAGAGCTCGCGGCGAAATTGCCGCCGACGCCGATGTGACGGCGCTCGCGCGCTTTCTGACCGCCAGCATTCAGGGCCTGCGCCTGATCGGCAAGGCGCAGGCTGATCGCGCTACGCTGAACGATATCGCGCAGGTCATGCTGCGCATCGTTTGCCCGCCGCATGCCGGCATGTTTGCCATGGCGCGCGCGCCTGATCCGGCAACCCCTTTCACCCCGTCCCGCAACCGGTCACCAGAAAAAAGGAACCCTTCATGAGCCTCAAACCACGACAACCCACACCCGCTCTGGAATTCGAACTCACAGGCGGTGGCCGCTGGTCTCTTGCAGCGCAGACGCCGCAGGCGTTCACAATGATCGTGTTTTACCGCGGCCTGCATTGCCCGCAGTGCCGGCGCTATACCGGAGAACTCAACACCCTGATCGGCGATTTCGACAAGCGCGGCGTCTCCACCGTGGTCACCAGCACCGACAGCGCCGAACGCGCCGAGCAGGCGAAAACGCAATGGGGCCTGTCCGGACTGACCGTGGGTTACGGTGTCAGCATCGAATCAGCGCGGCAATGGGGCCTGTTCATTTCCGCCGGCCGCGGCCCGACGTCGGCCGGCATTGAAGAGCCGGCGCTGTTTGCCGAACCCGGACTGTTCCTCGTCAAGCCCGACGGCACGCTGTACTGGTCGTCAGTATCGACGATGCCTTTTGCCCGTCCCCATTTCAATGAAATCGTCCAGGCAATCGACTTTGTCGTCAGCAAAAACTATCCGGCGCGCGGCGAAGCCTGACAGCCGGCGTTTCGCCACACAACCCGCCCTGAACAAGGAACACAAATTGAACAACCGACAGTTACCCACCCCGCGCATGCAACCGCTGCCCGCGGCGCACTCACCGGAACTGCAGGACGTATTCGAAGCTTCACGCAGGAACCTGGGCTTCGTGCCCAACAGCCTGCTCATCATGCAGCGCAAGCCGAAACTCGTGAAAGCGTTCATGCAGTTGAATGCCGCGGTCTGGGACCCCGAAGGCGAAGTGGACGTCGGCTTCAGACGCCTGATCGCCCTTGTTGCAAGCCGCGCAGCCGGTTGCCAGTACTGTATGGCCCACACCGCCGGCGGCGCGCTGCACAAAGGCGTGGACGAGGCAAAAGTGGCTGCAATCTGGGAATACAACACCAGCCCGCTTTACTCGGCGGCTGAACGAGTCGCGCTGGATTTCGCCCTCGCGGCGGGGGCAGTGCCCAATGACGTCACCGACGCCATGTTTGCGCAAATGCGCGAGCACTGGTCCGAAAACCAGATTGTCGAAATTGTCGGGGTCATCGCCATGTTCGGATTTCTGAACCGGTGGAACGACACCTTCGCCACCCCGCTCGAGGCCGAACCGGTGGCGGTGGGGGAGAAATTCCTCGCCGCGCACGGCTGGGACGCGGTCAAGCACGAGCGCCAGCCGGCTTAGCCGGCACCTTCGTATCGGCAGACATTCATGTCGCGACTTTTTTCGAGCAAGGATCGCCCCTTTGACATGGGCATTTTGCCCACCGAACTGATCGAGCGCGTGCCATGCGCGCCGGTCGGCGATGCACTGATGCCCACAGACGGGGTTGCCTCCGGTCCTGATGCCATTGACGGCGCCGTGCTCGAATATCGCGAACTCTTCGCCAGATACCTCGTTGGCGCACCCGCGACCGCCAGGGCGCCGGTCCCCGACGACCCGCTGATCCGTGCACGAAACCTCAAGGCCTCCGCCTATTTTCTGGATGCCAGCCTGGCGGGGACGTGCGCGATTGATCCGACCGACTGGACCGACACCGGGCATCCACACCACACCCACGCGCTGGTGTTCCTGATCGAGTTCGGCCGCGAACCCAGGGCCGGCGAGTCCGGCGATGCCTGGATACGCGGCACCAACGCCGCGCGCACCGACCTCCGATGTGCCGAGGCTGCGGTGGTCCTCGCCGGCTATGTCCGTGCGCTCGGCTGGTCGGCGCAGGGTCATGCCGCCGGGACGACCGCGGTTTCAATCGAACGCCTCGCACAGCGCGCCGGCATCGTCGTCGACAAGAATGGCGCGCTTCGCGCACCATACATAAGCGGCGGCTTTCGGCTGGGCGTGGTGACGACCGATTTCACGCTCACACCCGACACCCCGATCGCCCCCGGAGCCAGACTCGATTGGCACGATAGCGATGCCTATATGGGCCGGATGGGCACGCGCCCCGGATGGCACGACGCCGAACTGGCGTCCCGCCCGGTGCACATGGGCCGCTACGAAATGGAGAAGATCAAACGTGTGGACGAGCCGACCACCCTGATCATTGCGGAGGAAATCCGCCGCGTGCCCAAGCGGGCCGACCTGTTCACGCGTGCACTGGCGGGCGACCTGGGTGAAAAACCAAAGCACGAACGCACACGGTTTGCCGTCAAGCACCCGCTCGCCTTTGCCATGACGCCGTTGATCCGGAACATGGTGCCGGTGCAGGGAACGCGCGAGCCGCTGGCGCCGACGGGCTTCGGTGGTGACACCTCGGATCCGGCGAAGAACGTCGAGGCGATCAAGGCGCTCGGCTACTACCTTGGCGCCGATCTGGTCGGTATCTGCAAGGCCGAACCCTGGATGTACTACTCGCACGATGAGAACGAGGGGAAGCCGATCGAGCCCTACCATCCGTATGCAGTGGTGATGCTCATCGACCAGGGCTTCGAGACCATGGAAGGCGCATCGGGCGATGACTGGATTTCCGGCGCACAATCGATGCGCGGTTACATGCGCGGCGCCATGCTCGCCGGCGTAATGGCGGCGCACCTGCGGCGCATGGGGCATTCGGCGCGCGTCCACTCCAACGCCCACTCCGAAGTACTGCACCTGCCGGCCGTGTTGATGGCCGGATTGGGCGAACTCTCGCGCATCGGCGAACTCATCCTCAACCCCTTCATCGGTCCGCGCTCCAAGTCGGTCGTCTTCACCACAGACCTGCCGCTCATCGCCGACAAACCCATCGATTTCGGCCTGCAGGCGACGTGCCAGATGTGTCTCAAGTGCGCGCGCGAGTGTCCCTGCAATGCCATCCCTTTCGGTCCCAAGGTGATGTACAACGGCTACGAGATCTGGAAGCCGGACGTGGAAAAGTGCGGCAAATACCGGCTTACCAACATGAAGGGCTCGGCCTGCGGGCGCTGCATGAAAACCTGTCCTTATAACCGCGAGGACCTTGTCGAGTCCGAGCGCCTGTTGTGGCTGTCGATCAACGTACCCTCGGCGCGCAAGGCACTGATTGCCCATGACGACAACGTGGGCGGCGGCGCGCGCAACGCCGTCAAGCGCTGGTGGTTCGACCTGGAAATCGTCAACGGCGTCGCGACCACGCCGCGCGGCGTGAACGAGCGCGACCTTGCCCCCGGACGCGAAGACAAGCTCGGCGGGACGCAAAAACTTGCGTTCTTCCCGCCGACGTTGCAACCGCCGGGTGGCACCAGAATGGATACGGTCGTGCCGCTTGATCGCCCGGCCGGGCTGGCCGCGTATGCCGCAGCCGAATCGCCGGCGCTGGCGAGGAAGCGTAAAAAAAATAATTCGCAATGAAAATGTCCTGCGGCGTGCTTGCGACCTGCGCCAGCAACGACGCGCCACTCTGGAGTATGTACCGATGAGTAATCCGGCATTGGAAGGGATAGAGGCCTGCGTTTTCGATGCCTATGGCACGCTGTTCGACTTCAACAGTGCGTCAAGCGCCAAGCGCAGCGAACTTGGAGATGACTGGCAGCGCGTTTCCGAGCTTTGGCGGCAGAAGCAACTGCAATATACCTGGCTGCGGGGGCTGGCCGGACACCATGCCGACTTCTGGACGGTGACCGGCGATGCGCTCGATTTTGCACTGGCCGCAACCGGGCGATCCAGCCCGGAGCTGCGCGAAAGCTTGATGAATTCATACCTCGGGCTGAGCAGTTTTCCAGAGGTCCCGGCAACACTCCGTAGCCTGCAGGCGAGCGGCCGAAAACTCGCGATTCTCTCCAACGGCACGCCGGCGATGCTCGAGGCAGCCATCAATGCTGCGAACTTGCAAAACCTGTTCGATGCCGTGCTGTCGGTCGAGGAGGTGGGCATCTTCAAGCCCCATCCCTCGGTTTACCGCCTCGCACCGGAACGACTGAACATCGCCCCCTCGCGTATCTGTTTTGTGTCCTCGAACGCCTGGGACGCCTTCTCGGCAAAGGCATTCGGTCTGAAAGCGGTCTGGTGTAACCGCCTCGGCCAGCAACCGGAACGCATCCCGGCGACACCGGACGCCGAAATTTCAGATCTCGCCGGCCTGCCCGGACTGCTGGTATAGCGTAGCGCGACAGCCGAAGCCGCATCCTTCCCGGCGGCTCATGAAAATGCGACATCCAGGCCCGGAAACGCAATTTGCGGCAGCACAGTACGGGGCATATCAACACCCGGGCTTCCACCCCCGACCAGACGCCGAGGGCAATGAAAGCGTAAGGAATCATCAACAGCGCCGACCAAAGCTCGGGAACAGCTTTCCCGCATCGACTTTCGACCTAACTTAATTGACTGGAGGATTCACCATGAATCAGCAAACCCTTATCCGCGCCGCCCTCGCCGGCATGATCGCCCTTGGTGCCGCCGCCGGCACCGCCACCGCCCAGGACAAGGCCGCAGCCAAGGAAAAATGCTTTGGCATCGCCAAAGCCGGCCAGAACGACTGCGCCAACGCAGCAGGCACGCATTCGTGCGCCGGCCAGTCCAAAGTGGACATGTCACCCGATGAATGGAAGTACACAGCCAAGGGTAGCTGCGAAAAAATGGGTGGCAAGCTGACATCCAAGATGGACAAAAAAATGGAAAAAAAGGGCTGATCGCTCCCGTCCATATTCATGAACCCGCGCGCCGGACCACCCTGATCGAATTCCGGTCCGGATGGCCGGCGCCCGCATACCCTGACATGACTCCGCAACTGCACGGCGCCGGCATCGGCTTGCGTGCGCGTCATTACCGCGATTTTCTCGACACCACACCGCCGGTGCCCTGGGTTGAGGTGCACAGTGAAAATTACTTTGGCGAGGGCGGCTACGACTTGCACGTGCTCGAACACGTGCGTCAAAACCATGCGCTCAGCCTGCACGGCGTCGGACTCGCGCTCGGCTCGGCGGCCAGCACCGACGACGATGCGCGCATCGAGCGGCATCTGGCAAAACTCAAACGCCTGGTATCACGCTTCGAACCCGCGCTCGTTTCCGAACACCTGTGCTGGGGTGCGCACCGCGGCCGCCACTTCAACGACCTGCTGCCATTGCCCCACACCGAAGAGGCGCTGGCCCACATGAACGCCCGCGTACAACGCGTACAGGACGCACTGGGGCGGCGCATCCTGATCGAAAACGTATCCAGTTACGTGGCGTTTCGCGCCAGCGACATGTCCGAGGGCGAGTTTTTATCCGAACTCGTGCGGCGTTCCGGTTGCGGCATCCTGCTTGACGTCAACAATCTCTACGTCAACCAGATCAACCAGGTCAACCACGGCGGCGACGCACTGGCGGCAATGGCCGCCATGGCCGCTCTGCCGCGCGCCAGCGTGGCCGAAATCCATCTTGCCGGCCATCTGGTCACGGACGACGCGCTGATAGACGACCACGGCGCGGCGGTTGCGCCCGCGGTGTGGTGCCTGTACGACGCGGCGCTCGCGCTGTTCGGGCCGGTGCCCACGCTGATCGAATGGGACACCGATGTACCCGAACTCGGCGTGCTGCTAGGCGAGGCGGCGAGCGCGGCGGCCCGCATGGAGGCCGAACATGTCTGAGTTGGCGGCCATCCAGTCCGGGTTCGCCGCAGCGCTCGCTTCCGGCGGCAAAGCCGCGACCGGAATGGCCGGGGCGGTGCCGCTGTTTCGCGGCGAGCCCGCGCGCATCAAACGTTGCCTCGCCATTTACCGCGGCAACTCCAGCGCCAATGCACACAAGGCGCTGGCGGCGATTTATCCGATCACGGCAACCATCACCGGTGTTGAATTTTTCGAAGGGCTGGCGCGCGCCTACGCGCTACGGCATCCGTCTGCCAGCGGCGACCTCAACGAATATGGCGACACTTTCGGCGACTTCCTTGCCGCGTTCGAACCGGCGCAGGCATTGCCCTACCTCGCCGACGTCGCGCGCATGGAGTGGCTGGCGCAGCGCGCCCACTACGCCGCCGATCATGCGGCCTTCGACGGCAGCCGGCTCGCCGCCATTGCCGCAGACGATCTGACGCATTTGCGCCTGTGGCTGCATCCGGCCTGCGCGTTGCTGCAATCGGACTGGCCGCTGGCGCGCATCTGGCAGGTGCACCAGCACGACTTCGCCGGCGAATTCAGCGTCGACCTGGATGCCGGCCCATCGACGGTTCTGGTACTGCGTCCACAGCTGCGTGTCGTGGTCGAGGCGCTTGCCGCGGGCGAATCCGCCTTCCTCAATGCGCTGGCCGGCGGCAACACGCTTGGCGCGGCCCTCACCGCAGCGACGGCCGCAGACCCGGGTTTCATGCCCGATGCCGCCCTGCAACGCTGGGTTGCACAGCGCGTGATCATTGACTTCACACTTGCGTGAACTTGCCTGAACCTGCCTGATGCAGGCACCGGAGCGCAACAGGAGCAGCACCATGAACGCAAAAATAGCCGTCCTTCTCGACGATACGCGCACCTGGCTGAACCACGGCGGCACGCTGCTCGACCTCGGCATACGGCTTTATGTGGCAAAGATTTTCTTCTCCGCCGGCCTGACCAAGATTGCCAGTTGGGAAAACACCGTCGCCTTGTTCGAGGACGAATACCACGTGCCGCTGCTGCCGCCTGAGCTGGCTGCCGCGCTCGGCACCTTCGGCGAACTGGTGTTCCCGGTGCTGCTGGCGCTGGGCCTGGCCAGCCGTTTTTCCGCGGCGGCGCTGTTCATACTCAACGCCGTGGCCGTTGTCGCCTACTGGCATGTGCTCAAAGACCTCGAGCCGGCGCTGGCGCAGCACGCCTACTGGGCGGTGCTGCTGCTGGTGACGCTGTTGCATGGCCCGGGCCGGCTGGCGCTGGACGCGCTGGTGTGGAAAAACCGGCCGGCGGCACCCGGCGCGTAAATCCAAAAACGCCCGGGCAGGCACCCTGAAAGCCGCGCCAGTCGGGCGTTTCCAGCCACATGCCTCGGCCGGAAACACACCCGCTATAGGAATTTATCCTACACAAAGCAGCGGTACCGGCCGACTTATGTTTTTAACGATGCCGGCATAAAGTGATTCCCGTCAGCCTGGCATTCCAACCACCACGGGAGATCGACATGAACAGCACCATACAGCCGAACCGCTTCGCTCTGATCCTCGACAAGGACACGATCAAGGCCGCCCTTGACCATGCCGCAAAATGGAATCTGAAACCGCGCGTCTGCCGCCCGCTCGACACCTATACCGGCAAGGGCTACAACACCGAGTTGTCGCGCTACGATGAGGCGGTTGATGCCACAGCCATCGCCGATGACGAATTACCCGAAGACAGTATTGGGGAATTGCTGCTGTCGGCCGAAGACCTCGCCGACGACCTCACCGACGACCTCGACCTCTGATAACGGCCGGACCCGGCGACACCGGCCGCAACACCGCTACCGCCGCGTGGATCGCCGGATTCCCCGGGCCTGAAGCCCGCAGCCGCAATGATTTTGCGCCATTGCATGGCCATTGCATTCTGATTCATGCGTTCATGCCTTGCTGTAGATTTCGGCACCTTTCTTGACGAACTCGATCGCCTTGGACTCCATGCCTTTTTTCAGCGCCGCCTCGTCGCCGATGCCCTGGGCCGCGGCGTAGTCGCGCACGTCCTGGGTGATTTTCATCGAGCAAAAATGCGGGCCGCACATGGAACAAAAGTGCGCCACCTTGGCCGAGTCCTTGGGCAGGGTCTCGTCATGGAAGTCGCGCGCCTTGTCGGGGTCGAGGCCGATATTGAACTGGTCTTCCCAGCGAAACTCGAAGCGCGCCTTGGACAAGGCGTTGTCGCGGATCTGCGCCCCGGGGTGGCCCTTGGCGAGGTCCGCCGCATGGGCTGCCAGCTTGTAGGTGATGATGCCCTCCTTGACATCGGCCTTGTTCGGCAGGCCGAGGTGTTCCTTCGGCGTGACATAGCACAGCATCGCGGTGCCATACCAGCCTATCATCGCCGCGCCTATGCCCGAAGTGATGTGGTCGTAGCCGGGGGCGATGTCGGTGGTGAGCGGTCCCAGCGTATAGAACGGCGCCTCGTGACACTGCTCGAGTTGCAGGTCCATGTTCTCCTTGATCATGTGCATGGGCACATGGCCGGGGCCCTCTATCATCACCTGCACGTCGTGCTTCCAGGCGATTTGCGTCAATTCGCCCAGCGTGCGCAGCTCTGCGAGTTGCGCCTCGTCGTTGGCATCGTAGATCGAGCCCGGGCGCAGGCCGTCGCCGAGCGAAAAGGCCACGTCATAGGCCTTCATGATGTCGCAGATGTCCTCGAAGTGGGTGTAGAGGAAGCTCTCTTTGTGATGGGAAAGACACCACTTGGCCATGATCGAGCCGCCGCGCGAGACAATGCCGGTCATGCGATTGGCCGTCAGCGGCACATAGCGCAACAGCACGCCGGCGTGGATGGTGAAGTAATCCACGCCCTGCTCGGCCTGCTCGATCAGCGTGTCGCGAAAAATCTCCCACGTCAGGTCCTCGGCCTTGCCGTCGACTTTTTCGAGCGCCTGGTAAATCGGCACCGTGCCGATCGGCACCGGCGAGTTGCGCACTATCCATTCGCGCGTTTCGTGAATGTGCTTGCCGGTGGACAAGTCCATCACCGTATCGCCGCCCCAGCGGATGGCCCAGGTCATTTTCTCGACTTCCTCGCCGATGGACGAACCGAGCGCCGAGTTGCCGATGTTGGCGTTGATTTTGACCAGGAAGTTGCGGCCGATGATCATCGGCTCGGATTCGGGGTGGTTGATGTTGTTGGGAATGATGGCACGGCCGCGCGCCACTTCGTCGCGCACAAACTCCGGCGTGATTTCGGCCGGGATGCTGGCGCCGAAGTTCTGTCCGGGGTGCTGGCGCAGCATCAGGTCGGCGAGCTTGTTGCCCATCGGCCCGGAGGCCTTCAGCGACGCCATGTACTCGCGGCGGCGCAGGTTCTCGCGAATGGCGACGAACTCCATTTCCGCGGTGACAATGCCTTTGCGCGCGTAATGCATTTGCGACACGTTCATGCCGGCCCGCGCGCGGCGCGGCTTGCGCTGCAGGTTGAAGCGCAGTTCGGCCAGTTTGGCGTCGGCCAGGCGCTCGATACCGAAAGCCGAGCTCGGGCCGGGCAATTCCTCGGTGTCATTGCGCTCGGCGATCCAGCCTGCGCGCATCGGGGCAAGCCCGGTGCGGATGTCGATTTTTGCCGCCGGGTCGGAGTAGGGACCGGAACAGTCGTATACGGTAAGGGGCGGATTTTTTTCCGCACCAAAAGAGGCCGGCGTATCCGACTGGCTGATTTCGCGCATCGGCACGCGGAGATCGGGGCGCGAGCCTTCGACATAAATCTTGCGCGAATTGGGCAGCGGCTGGACGGCCGCCTCGTCAACATGGGCGGTTTCGGCGAGAAACTTGGGATGGGCGTTCATACGGGCTCCTTGCAAATTGCATTTGAAACAACAAGCTGCAGGGAGCGGACAGGCCCGCGAAAGGGTCAGCAATGACCGGCGGGCTGCCAACGCTTCCCTGCGGCGGCATTATCCGCATCAGGTTCTAAGGGACTCTCTCACCCGCGGACCTGACACGCATCCGGCAGGACCCCCAACGTTGCTACCGCACGTTACCGGAACGGCGTCGCGATAGCAAACCCGACGAACCCGCCCACGCCGGTGAATCGACGATAAACGCCGCAAGTTGTCTGATTGACAATACATTTTGCCCTTTGTAGCATCAGTCACCGTGCTCAAATCCACCCGCAAAGCCGATTCCGCCGCCATGCTGCCGCTGCCGCGCTACCACCAGATCTACCTGGTGCTGCGCGAACAGTTGTCGGAGGGGCGTTTTGGCACTGACATCCCGCTGCCAGGGGAGCTGGATCTGGCCGGGCAATTCGGCGTGTCTCGCGTCACCATGCGCGCCGCCCTCGACCGCCTTGCCGTGGACGGACTGATTGTGCGCCAGCGCGGCCGCGGCACCTTTGCCCGGCGCCTGCCCGCACCCGGGCCGGCACCGGCCAATCTGGCCGGCCTGCTCGACAACCTGGTCAGCATGGGCCTGAAAACGGCAGTGCGCCTGATCGATCTCGACAACGTCGGCGCGCCGCCGGATGTGGCCGGGAGCCTGGGCATCACGCGCGGCGAACCGGTGCAAAAAGCCGTGCGCGTGCGCAGCCACAAGAGCGCGCCCTTTTCGCATATCACCACCTTTGTGCCGGCGGCGATCTGCGCCAGCTTCAGCCGCAAGCAGTTGTCAGCCAAACCGATGCTGAGTCTGCTCGAAGAGGCCGGCGTCAAGGTGGCAAGCGCCGAGCAGACCGTCAGCGCCAAGCTCGCCGACCACGCGGTGGCCCCGTTGCTCGAAGTAGAACTGGGCGCCGCGCTGCTCGCGGTAACGCGCATCGTCTACGATGAGCGCAAGCGCCCGGTGCAGTTGCTGCGCGGGCTGTACCGCCCGGACCGTTATGAATACCAGATGCAGTTGTCACGCATCGGCGACGAAGCCCGCATCTGGGTCAATCGCGACAGCATTCCCGCATCCTGATAAACCTGTTTCACCCCAAACCCACGGAGGCCGCAATGACACACCGACCCAGAAACGAACGCCGCACCTTCATCAAGCAGTCTGCGGCACTCACGGCGGCGACGGCTGTCGCCGGCTTCCCCGGCATCGCCAGCAGCCAGACCGGCCCGATCAAGATCGGCATCCTGCATCCGGTGACCGGCTTTCTCGCCTACTCGGGCAATCTGTGCCGCGTCGGCGCCAAACTGGCGGTTGACGAAATCAACGCCGCCGGTGGCATCAAGTCCCTCGGCGGCGCCAGGCTCGATGCGATTTATGCCGACGCGCAATCGCAGCCGCAGATCGGCGTGGCCGAGGTCGAGAAGCTGAACGAGGCCGGCGTCTCGGCCATCGTCGGCGCCTACGCCAGCGCCATCTGCCTCGCCACCACCCAGGCGGCGGCCAAGTACAACATTCCGCACCTGGTCGATGTCGGCGTGGCCGACCAGATCGTCGAGCGCGGCCTCAAGAACACCTTCCGCTTCGCCCCGGGTTACAAGGTCGTCGCACGCTCGGCCATCAACAACCTGCACATCATGAACACGCTGGCGAGAAAGCCGGCGAGGACGGTGATGATCATCCACGAAGAGTCGCTGTTCGGCACCGGCACCGCCAACCTGCTCGCCGCCGAACTGCCCGGCATGGGCTACGAGGTCAAGGAGGTGATCAAGCACGCCAACCCGACGCGCGACTTCAACAACATCGTGCTGCGCATGAAGGCGCTCAACCCGGACATCGTCATCCCGGCTAATTACTTCAACGAGTACGCGCTGCTGGTGCGCACGATGAAGCAGCAGAACGTGCAGCCCAAGGCCATTTACTCGGTGCTGGGCGGCGCCGCATCGAGCTTCAAGTTCACCAAGGAGTTTCCGGACGCGGCCAACGGCGTGATCGACTGCAACCACTGGTACAACCCGAAGGACAAGCGCGCGCTTGCGCTGAAGAAAAAGGTCGATGCGATGGGCCAATTCTTCACCTACGAGGTGTTCCTCAACTACCAGGCGGTGTACCTGCTGGCCGACGCCATCGAGCGCGCCAAGTCGCGCGACCGCGGCGCCATCGTCGATGCGCTGACCAACTCGACCTGGGACAAACACTTCATGCCTTACGGCCCGACCAAGTTTGTCGGCGGACAGAACCAGGGCGCGCAGCCGCTGATGATGCAGGTGTTGAAAGGCGATATCAAAGTGATCCTGCCCAATACCTACGCCGAAGCCGAACCGGTCTTTCCCTGGAAGGCCTGAGAGAAATCTGGCGCCGGCTTGAATTGCGATGTCATTCCGAGGCCGTCGGCCGAGGAATCTGCTTTTGACGCAAACCAAAAAGCAGATTCCCCGCTACCCCCGGAATGACATTTCCTGCCTGGGCATAGGTTTCAGAACGGCAACCCGGTCTCATGCTTGAACTGTCAATCCTCTACCCGTCCATCCTCAACGGGCTCACCACCGGCGCCGTCTATGCGCTGATCGCGCTCGGGCTCACGCTGATCTACGGCGTGCTGCACATCATCAATTTCGCCCATGGCGCCGCCTTGATGGTGGCGCTCTATGGCGTGTACTTCCTGCACCAGCGCGCCGGCATCGACCCGTATCTGGCGCTGCCCATCATGGTGCCGGCGATGTTCGCCTTCGGCTATGCACTGCAACGCTTTGTCATCGGCCGCGCCAGCCACGGCAAGGACGAGAACATCCTGCTCGTCACGCTGGGCATCTCCATCATCCTGGAAAACCTCGCGCTCTACGCGTTCAAGTCCGATACGCGCAACATCGACACGCCCTACACCCTGTCCACCGTGGACATCGGCGGCGCGCTGATCTCGGTGCCCAAGGTTGCCGCCTTTGGCGGCGCACTCGCTACTGCGGCCATTTTGCTGCTGGTCATCGGCCGCACCGACCTCGGCCGCGCCATCCGCGCCTGCGCCAAGGAACGCCAGGGCGCGCGCCTCGTCGGCATCGATGTCGAGCATGTCTTTGCCATGAGTTTCGGCATCGGCCTCGCCTGCCTTGGCGCGGCGGCCTGCTTCCTGCTGCCCGCCTATTACGTCAACCCGACCGTGGGCAGCGGCTTTGTGCTGATCGCCTTCACCATCGTCGTGCTGGGCGGCATGGGCAGCTTTGCCGGCGCACTCGCCGGCGGGTTGCTGATCGGTGTGGTCGAATCGGTCGGCGGCCTATGGCTGGGCGAGAGTCTGGGGCAGATCGGCATATTCGTGATTTTCATTGCCGTGCTGCTGTTCCGGCCGCAGGGACTGTTCGGGGCGCGGGCATGAAAGAGCTGGCCGGTATTTTTGTTTTTTGCGCGCTGGTGGCGCTGGCGCCCCTGTTGACGAGCTCGGGCTCGATGCTCAACCTCATCATCATGACACTCTACGCCGCGCTGCTCGGCCAGGCCTGGAACATTCTGGGCGGTTTCGGCGGCCAGTTTTCATTCGGTCACGCGGTGTTTTTCGGCAGCGGCGCCTACGCCATGGCGGTGCTGCAGGTGAAATTCGGCTGGAACGCCTGGGCGGCGCTGCCGGTCGCGCTCGCGCTCGGTTCGGCCGTCGGTGCGTTCATCGGTGCGCTGTCGTTTCGCTACGGCCTCAAGGGCTCTTACTTCGCGCTGGTAACCCTCGCCTTTGCCGAGGTCTTTCGCATCCTCTCCAACACCTTCGACTTCACCGGCGCCGGCGTCGGCCTGATGGTGCCGCTGAAGGAATCCGCAGCCGACCTGCAGTTTACCGGCAAGGCGGGCTACCTGTACCTCATCCTCGCCTTTGTGCTGGCCGGACTGCTGCTGACCTGGTGGCTCAAGCGCTCGCGCTACGGCGCCTGGCTGCAGGCGGTGCGTGACAACGAAGACTCGGCCGCGGCGCTCGGCGTCAATGTGTTTCGCGTCAAGCTCGCCGCAATCATGATGTCCGGTGCGCTGATGGCCGCCGGCGGTGCGTTTTACGTGCAGCTGTTTCATTACATCGACCCGCACCTCGCCTACGGGCCGGCGGTGTCGGTCGAAGCGCTGCTTGGCCCCATCATCGGCGGCATGGGCACGCTGTGGGGTCCGTTGCTAGGCGCCGCAGTGCTGCACGGTCTGGGCGAGTTCACCCGCGGCGTGATGGGCGACGTGCCCGGCGTCAACCTGATGGCCTATGGCGTGGTGCTGATTCTGATGGTGACCTTCCTGCCGCAGGGCATCATCGGCCTGTTCCGGCGCAAGGCCCGCGACGACAAAAAGGGGGATTCCGGTGCTTGAAGCGCGCGGCCTGTCGATCAGCTTTGGCGGCCTGCGTGCGGTCGGCGATGTCACGCTCAGCGTGCCCAAGGGCGCCATCGTCGGTCTGATCGGTCCCAATGGCGCGGGCAAGTCAACGCTGTTCGGCCTGGTGTCGGGCTTTCTCAAACCCGACAGCGGCAGCGTGCATTTTCTCGGCCGCGACATCACCGGACTCGCGCCGCATCTGATCTGCCGCCTGGGCATGACGCGCACCTTCCAGATCGTGCAGCCCTTTGGCGCGCAGACCGTGCGCGAGAACATTGCCGTCGGCGCCCATCTGCGCCACGCCTCACGCCGCGACGCCCTCGCCTACGCCGAGGCCGTCGCCACCCGGGTCGGGCTTGCCCCGCAACTGAACAAGCTGGCACTCAACCTGACCGTTGCTGGCAGGAAACGCCTCGAACTGGCGCGCGCCCTCGCCACCGAACCGCAACTGCTGCTGCTCGACGAGGTGCTGGCCGGCCTCAACCCGCAGGAGATCACCGAGGTGATCCCGGTGATACGCCAGATCCGCGATACCGGCGTCACCGTGCTGATGATAGAGCACGTGATGCAGGCGGTGATGAACCTGGCCGAATCGGTCTATGTGCTGAGCAACGGCCAGCTCATCGCACAGGGCAGCCCGGCGGAAATAACCGGCAATACCAGGGTCATCGAAGCCTATCTCGGCCACGGCACGGCCGAGCGCCTGCGCAAGGCGGCGGAGGCGAACCATGCTTGAGGTTCGAGACCTCCGAAGCGGTTACGGTGCCGTGGAAATCCTGCGCGGCGTCAGCCTGGAAATTCACGCCGGCGAGATCGTCGCCGTGCTCGGCTCCAATGGCGCCGGCAAATCGACGTTCAATAACACCGTCTGCGGGCTGATCAAGGCCTCGGCCGGCAGCGTACGCTTCGACGGCGCCGACATCACACGCTCGGGCACGGCGGGCATCGTCGCCTCCGGGCTGATCCAGGTGCCCGAGGGCCGGCGCGTCTTCCCCAACCTGACGGTGCTCGAGAACATTGAACTGGGCAGCTACCGCAGGGGACGCGCCCATCGCGACAAAAACATCGAGCGCGTGTTCGGCATTTTTCCGCGCCTCAAAGACCGCGTGGCGCAACGCGCCGGTACGCTCTCGGGCGGCGAACAGCAGATGCTGGCGATCGGCCGCGGCATGATGGCCGAGCCCAAACTGCTGATTCTCGACGAACCCTCGCTCGGGTTGTCGCCGCTGCTGGTGGAGGAAATGTTCGCGCTGATCAAGCACCTCAACGACGACGGCCTGGCGATTTTGCTGGTGGAGCAGAATGTCGGCCAGTCTCTCGAAATCGCCGGCCGCGCCTATGTCATGGAT
>CAYLPI010000005.1:41281-56279 GCA_964385505.1 uncultured Bordetella sp. | reverse complement strand
TGGCCAGCTTGTGGCCGATCGGGATGTCGTTGAGCGCCTTGATCCTGAGGTCCTTGTCCTGGTCCATGATCCAACCGGCGAGTTCCGCTCCGGCCTTCACCCCCTCGACCACCACAACCCCGACGGAGTCGTGCTCATCGTGCACAACAAAATGAATCATCTTGATCGCTCCTTGTGCTTTCCTGACGCTTCCCCGGGCTTTCCTCGGGCTTCCCTCGGGCTTCCCCGGTGCGGCGCAGCCGCCGCGAATCCGCGATAATACGCGAGAACAATGAACTCACCACAAGCCCATACGCTGGATCACCGCAACGAACTGTCCAGCCTGTTCCTTGCCGGCGACGGCATAGAAATCGGCGCGCTGCACGAACCGCTGCCGGTGCCCCTGGGCGTGCGTGTGCGCTATGTTGACCGGCTGACCAAGCCCATGCTGCGCGAGCACTACCCCGAACTCGCGTCGCTGCCCCTCGTCGATGTCGATATCGTCGATGACGGCGAAACCCTCGCCTCGGTTGCCGACGGATCGCTCGATTTCATCATCGCCAACCACATGCTCGAACACTGCGAGAACCCGCTCGGTGCGGTGCGCACGCATTTTCGCAAGATCAAACCCGGTGGCGTGCTCTATTACGCCGTCCCGGACAAGCGCTTTACCTTCGACGCCGACCGCCCGCTTACCACCACCGGACATTTCATCGCCGATGACACGCTCGGCCCGCAGATCTCGCGCGCCGGGCATTTTGACGAATGGACGCGCCTGGTCGAAAAAATGACCGATCCGGCGGCGGCGCAAAAAGCCGCGGAACGCCTCGACGCCATCAACTACAGCATTCATTTTCACGTCTGGGATTTCGAGAGCTTCATGTATTTCGTCGACCTGGTGCGCGAGCGCAACACCGCGCTCGAATTCGACTGGAGCCACATCGGGCTGCACGGCCTCGAAATCGTTTCCATATTCACCAAGCGTTGAGCGTCGCCGGCACCATGCGCGCATCGCTTCAACGCGTCCCGCGGGCACCGACACCGCTGCGTTCGACATGATCGTACTGCTGCCCATCGTCAAAAGCATTCCGGGCGGCATTTTTTACCAGGACGCGGCGCAAGGCCTGCGCGATGCGCTGGTCGAGGCGGGCCACAGCGTGCAGTGGTTGATGCTCGAGGAGGTAGGGGTGCTCAGCGCCGCCGAAGCGGCCGCCGGCGTGCAGTGGGCGCATTCGGGCGGCGACAAACTGGTCATCGACCTGTGCTGCTGGGGACACGCGCTGTCCGAAGCCCGCCTGCAGGGAACCGCCGCCGACGGCAGCGCCAACATCTACGACACCGCCGGCGCCGCCTGCGTCGGCCTGCTCTACGACCAGCCGTACTTCCAGCCCCTGGCCTCCATCCTCGCCCGGCGCCTCTACGCCGCAGTGCCGGACCGCAACCACCCCGAGCAGATCGCGCTGCTGCATCCGCAATTGCAGCTCGCCGGCACGCTGTTCACCCCGCCGGCGGTGCGGCCGCAAAATGACTTTTCGCGCCCGTGGGCCGAGCGTGACATCGGCCTGTTGTATGTCGGCAGCCTCGCTCCAGGGGCGCTGCACCGGCTGTGGCACAGCCTGCCCAACGCCAAGTTTTGTGACGCGGTCGCCGACGCGGCGCTGGCGCGGCCCGACGTGCCGCTGCACCGCGTCGCGCTCGAGGTGACCGCCGCGCTGGGCGCGGTCTGCACGCCGGCGGACATGAGCCTGCTGCTGCGCGAAGTGGAGTTTTTTTTGCGTGCGCGCCTGCGTCACGACCTGGTGCTTGCCGTCGCCGCGGCGGGCCTGCCGCTGCATTTGTTCGGCAGCGGCTGGGACGGGGTCGCGCTGCCGGCAACGGTGTTGCGCCACCCGCCCACCGATTACGCCGGCATGCTGGCCGTGGCCGGGCGCGCGCGCATCGCACTCGACGCCTCGACCTACCTCGGTGGCGCCAACGACCGGATCTTCCATTACGCACTGAACGGCGCGCCGTGCTTCACCAATGCCGGCGGCTGGCTGCAGCAGGAATTTTCGCCCGACGAGGGCTTTCACTGTTACCGCATGGACGCCCTCGCGGACCTGATCGCAGAGCTCGCCGACCTGCAGGCGCAGCCGCAGCTCTTGCGCGAGCAGGGCGAACGCGCCCGCGCGCTGAGCTTGGGCGGGCATACCTGGCGGCATCGCGTCGAGACGATATTCTGCGCCTTGAAGGCGGGCTGAGGCTGAGTGTGCCGCTGCGCTAGCGGCAGCGGATATTGCCCAGGGTCCAATCAACAGGCTGGGTGCAATCCTGGACGCTTATGCTGCGACTCTCATCGAGTCCGGCCGTTGCACGCGTCGATTGCCCCGAGTGCCCCAAGTATCGCAAGTCGCGCGCATGCTCAACACCATCGGCCAGCATCAGGCCCAGAATCAGCGCGCTGAACCAGGGTGCCGGCGTGGTATTTAAATTTGCGCGCAGCCCGTTTGGTCCCGTGGTCGGGTTGGCTGTGACCGTCGCGGGCGCGGCCGCGCCGCCACTGCTGGCGAGGTAAACCGAACCCGAGCAGGCGTTGAGCAGCATGGCGCACAGCAATAGCGACAGGGTTTTCATGAGTGGCGAAGATTCTAGCGCGTCCGGGGCCAATCCAGATCCGATCCGGCGACATCGGTGGCTCTGCGCACAGAGCGGCAAGCCCGTAGCGGGACTAGAATGCGCTCACTCCCGACCATCCGCGCCAGACGCGCACCACCGTAAACCACGCCCATGCCAGCAAACGACCAGAACACAGCGGCTGACCGGCCCGACCAGGCCGGCCGGGATGCTGGCGCCTACGTCAGCGCGCACACCGACAAGTATTTTTCCAAATCGCGCGCCATTGTCGAAAAATTCGGCGACCAGCACGTCACCTATGGCGTATTCCTGCGCCGCAGCGTGATCTGCGCCATCAATCCGGCGCTGGAAGTGCTGCAGCGCTGCTACCCGGCCGCAGCCGCCATGCCGCTCGAGGTGCAGCGGTTGTTTGCCGAAGGCGAGTTGGTGCCGGACCAACAGCCCCTGTTCAGCTACAGCGGCTCCTTCGCCGCGCTGGTGGAACTGGAAACCCTGATGCTGCAAAAAGTCGGCGTCGCCTGCGTCGCCGCCTTCAACGCCTGGAAAATGGCAACGAGCCTCGACCAGGCCGCCTTCATCGACATGCACGCGCGCCATTCCTCCGGCGACGATTTCTCGCTGCTCGCCGCCTATGGCGCCTCGGTCGGTTCGCGTGTCGCGCAACAGGCCGGCGCCACCGGCTTTGTCGGCTCGTCGCAGGACCTCACCGCGCCTTTTTACGGCGGCACGCTGGGCATCGGCACCATGCCCCACGCCATCATCGGCTACGCCGGATCGACGCTGCGCGCGGCGCAAATGTATGTCGATACCCACCCTGAGGACAATCTCACCGTGCTGATCGATTTTTTCGGCCGCGAGTACGCCGACGCGATCGAGGTCTGCCGCTGGTGGTACGCCCGTGAAGAGAGCCGCGGCAAAACCCTGTCGCTGCGTATCGACACCCATGGCGAACGCTATGCCGAAGGACTCGATTACGACAAGTCGGTCGCCGTCGTCACCGCGTGGTTGCGCGTCGCCAACGAATTCGAGGCGGTGCGGCAGGTGATGGGCGAGGACGCCTTCGATGCCGACAGCCTGAACATCGCCAAGGACCGGGTGCGCAAACTGCTGTTCGGCACCGGCGTCTCGCTCGCCGCCGTCATCCGGTTGCGCCTCAGCCTCAACGCCGCCGGCTTTCAGGCCTGCCGTATCGTCGCCTCGTCCGGCTTCAACCTGTTCAAGTGCCGCATGTTCGCCGGCGCGCGCGCGCCGGTGGACGTCATCGGCACCGGCTCCTTCATTCCGGAAAACCTGTCCGAGACCTTCGCCACTGCCGACATTTTCAGGTACGGCGACGCGTTTCGCATCAAACTCGGACGCGAAAGAATATTCGCCGGCCTGCCACCCCGGTAAAATATCGCGTTGTTTCCATACGCTAAGCGGGTCCTGTCCGGGCCCCGCGTCCCGAACATCCAGAGGAGCGAATTCCATGCTGTTTCCCACCACGCTTGTCGGCAGCTATCCCCAGCCCGAATGGCTGATCGATCGCGCCAAGCTCGCCGGACGCTTTCCGCCGCGCACCCGCGCCAAAGAGTTGTGGCGCATACCCGAGGCCTACCTCGATGAAGCCCAGCGCGACGCCACGCTGATCGCCATCCGCGCACAAGAAGAGGCCGGCCTCGACATCCTCACCGACGGCGAAATCCGCCGCGAAAGTTATTCCAACCGCTTTGCGACGGCGCTCTCGGGCATAGACATCGACAATCCGGGCGTGGGCCTCGACCGTTCCGGTCATCCGAATCCGGTGCCGCGCATCGTCGGCCCGATCAAGCGCCTGCGCCCGGTCGAAGTAGAAGACATGGAATTCCTGCGCGCCAACACCACACGCATGGTCAAGATCACGGTGCCCGGCCCCTTCACCATGAGCCAGCAGGCACAGAACGATTTTTACAAGACCGACGCCGAAGCGGCAATGGATTACGCCGCCGCCGTCAACGAAGAAATCCGCGACCTCTTTGCCGCCGGTGCCGACATCGTGCAAATCGACGAACCCTACATGCAGGCGCGCCCCGAAAAAGCGCGCGAGTACGGCCTTGCCGCGCTCAACCGCGCGCTCGAGGGCATCACCGGCACCACCGCCGTGCACATCTGCTTTGGCTACGCCGCGGTCATCCACGCACGCCCCGAGGGCTATTCCTTTTTGCCCGAGTTCGCCAATTGTTCGTGCAAGCAGGTGTCGATAGAAACCGCGCAATCCAATCTCGACTGCTCGGTACTGACCAAGCTCGCCGGCAAAAAAGTCATGGTCGGCTGCATCGACCTGTCCGACATGGCCATCGAGACACCGCAGACGGTGGTGGCGCGGATCAAACGCGCGCTGCCGTTCATCGCCAAAGAGGATGTCATCCTCGCGCCCGACTGCGGCATGAAATACCTGCCGCGCGAGGTCGCCGACGGCAAGATGCGGGCGATGGTGGAAGGCGCAAAAATCCTGCGCGCCGAATACGCCTGAGCACAATTCACAACTTTTAAAATACGAAAGCCCCGACTGGCGGGGCTTTCAAGCCGGTTCAGGTGACAAATTTGTCACCTGAATCGGCGTGCGCAATCGTCGTGCGCAATCAGCGTACGCAATCCGGGTACGCCATCAGCGCGAGCGATCAGCGTGCGAAAATCGGCGCGCAGCGTCCGATTGTTCGCACGCACGTGCACCGGCGCGGCAAAGCCGCGTCCGGCGTCACTCCACCTTGATATTCGCTTCCTTGATGATCTTGGCGTAGCGGCCGATTTCGTCGCGGATGTAGGTCGCGAACTGCTCCGAGGTCGAACCCACCGGCTCGAAGCCCTGCTCGCCCAGGCGGTCGGTCGCCAGTTGCGAGCGCACCGCCTTGCCCACTTCAAGGACGAGCTTGTTTGAAATCTCCTTTGGCAGCCCGGCCGGACCCCAGACACCGTACCAGGACACCATCTCGAAGCCGGGCAGGCCGGACTCGGCTACGGTCGGCACGTCCGGCAGGAAGGGCACGCGCTTGGCGCTGGTGACTGCGAGCGCTTTCAGCTTGCCCGCCTTCACCTGCGGATACGACGAGGGCAACGGATCGATCAGCGAACTCACCTGCCCGCCAATAAGGTCGGTCAGCGCCGGCCCCGCGCCCTTGTAGGGTACGATCAACAGGTCCGGGATGCCGGCCTGGCGCTTGATGGTTTCTTCGGACAAGTGTCCGGCCGAACCGAGGCCGGAGGTGGCGAAGCTGTACTTCTTCACATCGGCCTTCACCAGCGCAATGAACTCGCGCAGGTTTTTCGCCGGCACGCTGGGGTGCGCCGTCACCAGCAGCGGCACCGAGCCGATGTTGGACACCGGGGTGAAATCCCTTTGCACGTCGTAGGGCACATTGGGCAAAAACAGCGGATTGGCGACGAAAATCGACGCCTGCACCAGCAGCGTGTAGCCATCGGGCGCCGCCTTGGCGACGAAATCGCTGCCGACCGTGCCATTGGCGCCGGCGCGGTTTTCGACGACGAATTGCTGGCCCAGTTGCTCGGAAAGGCGTTGCGCGACCACCCGCGCGACGACATCGACGGTGCCGCCGGGCGGATAGGGCACGACAATGCGCACCGGCTTGGTCGGATAGGCCTGCGCCAAAACGGCCGCCGGGAATGCCAGCGCCGATGCAAGGATGAGGGATTTAAGAATGCTTTTCATGAGTTCTCCAGAATGAAAAAGGCGGCCGCGCCGCCCCCTCCTTATAGCTACCACTGATCGTCCCCGGCGTCAGGCCGCTTTCGCGAGCCGCGCCTGGATGGTGTAACCGTATTTCTTGTCGAGGCCGAGCTCCTGCACGATACGCACACCCTTCAACAGCGCTTCGCCCTCGAGGTTGCGCAGCGGCTTGCGCAAGGCGCCCACCGGCAGTCCGACGGCGCGCATCAGGCTTTTCACCGCCACCGGGTTGATCGCCGAATAGTTATAGTGCAACAGCGGCAGCATGCGCAAATAAGTCTGCCTGAAGGTCTCGGCGTCGGCGTAATTTTTCCAGGGCGTCGAGATCTGCGCCATTTCCGCCGGTATCAGGTTGCCGCCCATGTTGGCGGTGCCGTGGCCCCCGAGCGACATGGTCGGTACCACGAGGCCGAGGCTGGGCGAATCGCAGCACATCACCGTCGCATCGGGTTTGGCCGCCAGCACCTGCGCCACCTGGCCGACACGCGTCGTCGATTCCTTGAGAATGACGTAATTGGGGTGCTTCAACAGGCGCAGCAAATTATCCCAGTGCAGGTCGGTCTTGATGCGCGGCGGGTTGTTGTAAATGCCGAGGGGCAGGTCGGTGGCATCGGCGACCTCGAGGTAAAAACGCTCGATGTCCTCTTCCGAAGCGCAAACATAGGGCGGCGCGGCGATCACCGCGCCGTCAGCGCCGTTGGCCTTGGCGAACTTGATGTTGTCGATGACCTGGTCGGCGGTATTGCCGGTGCAGCCGTAGAAGAATTTCATCTTCCCGGTTTTCATTTTTGCCGTCTCGGCAATGAGCTGCTTTTTCTCTTCCGGCGTCATCAGCGACGGTTCGCCGGTCGAGCCCATGAACAACACGGCGACCGTGCCGTGGTCCTCCTGCACCTTGAGCAAGGTACGAAAGGCGCCAAAATCGACCGCGCCATTGTCGTTGAACGGCGTCACCGTGGCGACGAAGGAACCCTCGATGCGTAACTTGGCCATGCGCTATCTCCTGAATTGCAGCAAATACGGATTGTTGCCGCCGCCAACCCGCCGGCAATTTGTCGCGCCGCTGCAGGCGAAACGCTTCAATTTATGACCTGGCGCCCGTGGCGTCAAGCAGCACACGCATATAAGCTCATTCCACTATAGCCGGCATGGGTTTGGTGGCGCTGTTCACAGCGTGCACCGGCGGCGCAATGCGCGAGCGGTTCAGCACCATGCGCTCGTACAAGCGCCGGATCGCCTCGCTGCCGGTGCGTTCGAACAAAAACGGAAACAGGCCGTGCAACAGGCAGGCAAGGCCGGCGACGAGCATGGTCAGGCCGAATCCGCCGGCGCTGCGCAAGTGCCCGGCATAACTCTCGCCGACGGAAGCCGGGTGTCGGGTAAACAGTGCGGGTGTTTTCATGCCATCCAGTATAGGAAATCCGCATTGGAATATTTTCGCCTTTTTACTCTTTAATAATTTAAATGTAGAATAAATTTCTTTAAATAATATTTTCCATAAAATTGGATTCCATAGACAAGCGTATCCTCAAACTGCTGCAGGAGGACGCCTCGCTGCCGCTGGCGCAACTGTCGGAGCGCGTCGGCCTGTCGCAGACGCCGTGCTGGCGGCGCATCCAGAAACTCAAGGAGGCCGGCGTCATCCGCAAACAGGTGTCGCTGCTCGACCCGGCGCGCATCAACCTTGGCGTCACCGTGTTTGTGTCGGTGCGCACCAGCGAACACACACCGCAATGGCTGGAGCGCTTTGGCAGGGGCGTGGCCGATATCCCCGAGGTGATGGAGGTCTATCGCATGAGCGGCGACGTCGATTACCTGTTGCGCGTGGTGGTGCCCGACATCGCCGGCTACGACAAGGTCTACAAAAAACTCATCAAAGCGGCAAACCTGCATGACGTCAGTTCGAGCTTTGCCATGGAGTGCCTCAAGCACACCACGGCACTGCCGCTCGATTACATCAGCGCCTCGCGCTAAACTTGCCGCCACGCCCGACCGGGTGACTATTTCGCGGCGCACAAAAAAGGACAGGCAATGGATCTGGGCATTCAGGGAAAAGCGGCGCTGGTATTCGGCGGCAGCCGTGGCATGGGACGCGCCATCGCCGCGCGCCTCGCCGGCGAGGGCGTCGCCGTGACCATCGCCGCGCGCAATGCGGACACACTGGCGCTGGCGGCGGGCGAGATCGGCGCCACCACCGGCCAGGCGGTGCGCTGGGTGTCGGCCGACATCTCGACCGAAGCGGGTCGCGGCGCCGCCCTTGCCGCCTGCCCCGCGCCCGATATCCTGATCAACATTTCCGACGGTCCCGCGCCGGGTGATTTTCACCACTGGACACGGGAGGACTGGATCGCCGCCATCGACGCGATGATGCTCGGCCCCATCATGATGATGAAGGCGACGGTGGACGGCATGATGGCGCGCGGGTTCGGGCGCATCGTCAACATCAGCTCGCGCTCGGTAAAAACACCGCAGATCGAACTCGGCCTGTCCAACGGCGCACGCTCGGGCCTCGTTGGCTTTGTCGCCGGACTGTCACGCCAGACGGTGCGCCACAACGTCACCATCAACAACCTGCTGCCCGGCGTGTTCGACTCCGATGCGCAAAAAAACCACATCCTCGGCATGCTCGAATCAACGGGCAAGACATTCGAGCAATTGTGGCAGGAGCGCGGCAGCAACAATCCGGCCGGACGCTTCGGTCGCGTCGAGGAAATCGGCGCTTACTGCGCCTTCATCTGCTCGGCCCATGGCGGCTATATCACCGGCCAGAACCTGCTGATTGACGGCGGCGCATACCCGGGAACGTTTTGAGCAATGACGTTCTGACGACAGCCCCACCGATATCCGGAAACGCCCGTCTGGCGCGGTTCTTCAGCCGATGTGCATCATTTGAAGCGGGCGGCACTGAACGCATCAAGCGGCACGCAGGGTTCACGCCCGGCGACCAGATCGGCGATCACCCGGCCTGTCGTTGACCCGGCGCACATGCCGACGTGGCCATGACCGAAGGCGTAATAGGCGTTGGCAAAGCGCGACGACGGCCCGATCACCGGTAATGAATCGGGCATGCTGGGACGAAAACCCATCCAGCGTGTGACGCGCTCAGCGTCGTCCTCGGCCAGCAACCCGGGATAGAGCCGCCGCCCGCCACGCAGCAGCACATCGGCGCGGCGCCAGTTGGGCGGGGCGTCAAGGCCGGCCAGTTCCACCGTGCCGGTGAAACGCAGGCCGCTGTCCATCGGCGTTGAGCCGAAATTGCCATCGACAAACAGCGTCGGCGTACGCGGGCCTTTTTCCGGAGCGCTGACAATGACGTGGTAGCCGCGTTCGGTATCGAGCGGCACGGCGTCGCCCAATTGCACTGCCAGCGGCCGCGAAAACGCACCGCAGGCGAGTACGACGCGGCTGGCGGCGTGGCGGCCACCATCGGTAAGGACTGCGTTCAGGTTGGCGCCGTTATGCTCGAAACCGGTGACGCGCTGGCGCAGCACGCGGGCGCCGCGCGATACCGCCTCGGCAATCAGCGCCTGCACCAGCGCGCGCGGGTCGGTGGTGTGGCCGTTGGCGCGCACCAGGCGCGCATGGGTGAAGGCCGGCGCGAGGTCGGGCTCCAGATCGCGCAGCGCGGCGCCGGTCACCTCCTCGACCAGCACGCCGTTACGGCGACGAAGCTCGGTGCTACGCGCGTCATTGCGCCAGCTTTGTTCGCTGCCGTAGAGGTAGAGCGTGCCCTGCTGGCGCAGCAGGTGCTGCGCGCCGGCCGCCGCCACGATGGGCGCGTAATTCTCAAGCGCTGGCGCCAGCAACGCGCGCAGCGCCCGCGCCTGTTGCTCGACTTTTTCGGTTTTTGCCGAGCGCAAAAACCGCCACAGCCAGGGCGCGAGCGCCGGCAGGTAGGACCAGCGTATGGTCAGCGGCCCTTCCGCATCCATCAACCAGCCGGGGACCTTCATCGCCACACCGGGCATGCTGACCGGAACGATGGAAGAGCCCGACAGCATGCCGCCATTGCCCGATGACGCACCGGCACCCGGCTCGTCGTGGTCGATCAGCGTCACGGCGTGGCCGTCGCGCTGCAGGTATGCCGCGACGCAGGCGCCGATGATGCCGGCGCCGATGACAATGACCGGGGCCGGCGTGGACTGTGCGTTCGACTGTGCGTTCGACTGTGCGTTCATGGATGCGGTGCTTACGTCGAAAAGGGCAGGTGGTATTCTAGCCCGCGATGAACACGCCAACGAAGTCACAAGCCAGGACGCAGCGCGGAACGCAGCGCGAAACGCAGCGCTTCCAGCAACTCGCCCACTGGGGCGCCTATACCGCGGTGGTCGAGGACGGGCGCTTTGTGCGCTGCGAAGCCTTTGCGCCCGACCCCGCGCCCTCGCCCATGCTCGGCGCCATGCCCGCCACCGTGTATTCACCGACACGCATCATGCGCCCGGCGGTGCGCAAGTCCTGGCTTGAAAAGCGTGACCGCAGCAAGCGCGGCAGTGACGACTTTGTCGAGGTCGGCTGGGACGAGGCGCTGGCACTGGTGTGCGCGGAACTCGCGCGGGTGCGCGCCGAGCGCGGCCCCTCGGGCATTTTCGGCGGCTCTTACGGCTGGTCCTCGGCCGGACGCTTTCATCATGCGCGCACCCAGGTGCGGCGCTTTTTATTCGCCGGCGGCGGCTGCACCGACCAGGTCGGCAATTACAGCTGGGCCGCGGCGCAATTCATCCTGCCGCACGTCATCGGCACCTTCGAGCCGGTATCGGGCCGCGTCACCGACTGGAACAGCGTCGCCGCCAACACGCGGCTGATCATCGCCTTTGGCGGACTCGCGCTCAAAAACGGCCAGATCGCCTCTGGCGGCGCCGGCGAACACTCGATGGGCAAGTGGCTGCACACCGCGCGCGAACGCGGCATCGAGTTCGTCGTCATCAGCCCGACCCGTGCCGATGCACCGGCCTTTTTGCATGCGCAGTGGCTGCCGATACGCCCCAACACCGACACCGCGCTGATGCTGGGCATGGCACACACCCTGCTCGCCGCAAACCGGCATGACAAAGTGTTTCTCGAGCAGCATTGCAGCGGCTTCGAATCCTTGCGTCGTTATCTGGCCGGCGAGTCTGACGGCGTATCCAAGAGCGCGGACTGGGCCGCCGCCATTTGCGGCATTCCCGCCGACACCATACGCACACTCGCGCTGCGCAGCGCCGAAACACGCAGCCTGCTCACACTAGCCTGGTCGCTGCAACGCGCCGAGCACGGCGAACAGCCTTACTGGATGAGCATTGCGCTTGCCGCGATGATCGGCCAGATCGGCCTGCCCGGCGGCGGCTTTGCCTTTGGCCACGGTTCGATGAACGGCGTCGGCAACCCGCGTACCGAGTTACCCGGCCCGGAATTGCCCACCGGCAAAAACCCGGCAGCGCGCGCCATTCCGGTGGCACGGCTCACCGACATGCTCGAGCGCCCCGGCGGACAATTCGAATTCAACGGCAAGCACGACAATTATCCGGACATCGGCCTCATCTACTGGGCGGGCGGCAACCCCTTCCATCATCACCAGGACCTGAACCGCCTGTCGCGCGCCTGGGCCAAGCCCGAGACGGTGGTGGTGCACGAGAGCTGGTGGACGCCGACGGCGCGCCGCGCCGACATCGTGCTGCCGGCGACCACCACCCTCGAGCGCAACGACATCGGCGGCTCATCGCGCGACAACTATGTGTTCGCCATGCAACAGGCCATCGCGCCGGTCGGGCAAAGCCGCGACGATTTTTCGATCTTTGCCGAACTGGCCGAACGCGGCGGCTTTGGCGCGGCGTACACCGGCGGGCGCAGCGCCGACCAATGGCTGCAGCACATGTGGCGGCAGATGCGCGAGGGCAGCGCCCAACGCGGCGTCGCCCTGCCCGAGTTCGACACCTTCTGGCGGCAGGGCTGGGTGGAACTGCCGCAACCGGCGCGCGATTTCGTGTTGTTCGAGGATTTCCGCGCCGACCCCGCGGGCAATCCGCTGCAAACACCGTCGGGGAAAATCGAGATTTTCTCCGCCACCGTCGCCGCCTTCGCCTATGACGACTGTCCGGGCCACCCGGCCTGGATTGCGCCCGTTGAATGGCTGGGGGGCGCGGCGGCGGCGGCACATCCGCTGCACCTCATCACCATACAGCCGCCCGACCGCCTGCACAGCCAGATGGACCAGGGTCCGTTGGCGCAGCAGAACAAGGTCGCCGGACGCGAAAAGCTGCGCATGAATCCGGCCGACGCCGCGGCACGCGGCCTTGGCGATGGCGACCTCGCGCGCCTGTACAACAGCCGCGGCGCCTGCCTTGCCGGCGTGCGCATCGACGCCAACGTGATGGCCGGCGTCCTCGTCATGGCAACCGGCGCGTGGTTTGATCCGGCCGCGGCCGGCAGCGGCGGGCCGGAGCGCAACGGCAATCCCAATGTCCTGTCGCGCGACATCGGCACCTCGCGCCTGGCGCAGGGACCGAGCGCGCTGTCGGTGCTGGTGGAGGTCGAAAAATGGAGCGGCGAGGCGCCGGCCGTGCGCGCCTACGAACCGCCGGCGCTGTTGACGCGGGACTTGGGGCCAGGATCTAAAGACTAGGCTGCCAGGCGCGCGAATCCCGCATCGAGGTCGGCGATGAGGTCGTCCACGTGTTCGAGCCCGGCGTGCAAGCGCAACGCCGGACCGGCGTGCGGCCACTTGCTGACATTGCGCACCTCGGCCGGATTGAAGGGCATGGCAAGACTCTCGAAACCGCCCCAGGATGCACCGATGCCGTACAAGGTAAGCCCGTCGATGAAGGCGGCGAATTTTTCGCGCGTCACCGGCTTCAACACCACGCCGAACAATCCGCAAGCGCCGGTAAAGTCGCGCTTCCAGATGGCGTGGCCCGGATCGCCCGGCAGCGCCGGATGCAGCACGCGCTCGACCTCGGGGCGCTCCGCCAGCCACGCGGCAAGCGCAAGACCGGTCTCGCCATGCTGCTTCAGCCGCACCGCCATGGTACGCAGGCCGCGCAGCGCGAGGAACACATCGTCCGGGCCGGCGGTCTGGCCAAGATCGACATGCGTCTCCTGCAACGGCTTCCACGCCGCCTGCGTCGTTGTGACCACCCCGAGCATGGCATCGGAGTGGCCGACGATGTACTTGGTGGCGGCGTGTATCGACACATCGACGCCGTGGTCAAACGGCTTGAAGTAGAGCGGCGTCGCCCAGGTGTTGTCCATGATCACCGTCGCGCCCTGCCGGTGCGCCACCGCGGCAATGGCCGGAATATCCTGCATCTCGAAGGTCAGCGAGCCCGGCGCCTCGACCACGACGACGGTGGTAGCGGGCCGCATCAGCGCGGCAATGCCCGCGCCCGTGCCCTTGTCGTTTTCAATCAGCGGATCATAAAACTCGACCTCGACGCCGAATCGTCGCAGGAATCGCCAGCCCGCACGCCGCATCGGACCGTAGGCACTGTCGCTGATCAGCACATGGTCGCCGGCCTTGACGTAGGCGACGAGCGCGCAGGCGCAGGCGGCGAGCCCGGATGGATAGAGCATGCTGCGGTAGCCGCCCTCGAGATCGGCAATCGCCTCCTCCAGTGCCGCGAGCGTCGGCGTGCCGTGGCGGCCGTAATAAACACCGGGTTTACCGGCGACGTAGTCCTTGTGCTTTTGTTCCCAGTCGGCGAGCGTCGGCGAGAGCACCGTCGAGGCGCGATAGACCGGCGTGTTGACCACGCCGTGCTGGTCCTCGGGACGGCGGCCGGCGTGGACCAGCCTGGTTTCATCTTTTCCGGATGTACTCATGAATGCCGCCGAATGGCCCCCGCAGGGTGATGGGGCCTATTCTGGCAGAAACCGGTGGGCGCCTGCGCGCCCGTCCCTGATCAGATCAGCGCTTTGCCGGCGAGCGCACCAGCAGCACCGGCACCGTGGCGCTGCGTACCACGCCCTCGGCGTCGCTGCCCATCAGCAGGCGCGAAAAGCCGCGCCGCCCGTGGGTGCCAAGCACGATGACGTCGGCCTTGAGTTTTTTGACTTGCGCCACAATGACCTCGTGGACGGGCAGGCCGATATCCTCGACCAGCACCGGTTTGGCGGTCACGCCGAGTTTTTTCGCATCGGCCACGGCTTTTGCCAGCACCTTCTTGCCATTTTCGAGCAGGCCCTCGAGCAGGCCCTCGATGAAGTAACCGCCGCCCATCGCGCTTTGCGTGACGACGTTCTCGTCAACCACGTGCAGTATGAACAACGTGGCTTTTTGCGCCTTCGCCAGCTTGACCGCCTCGAGCAGGCCCTTGTTTGAAGTTGCGCTGCCGTCCACCGGTACCAGGATTTTTTTGAACATGCGTTGGCCTTTCGTAAAATGGGCTTGAGATGGTGTGCGCCCGGCTACAGGCCGAGCATGCGACCGATGCGTCCGGCGTAATCAGCGGCTTTCATGGTGTCCTCGACCACCACATCGACGGCATTGTCGATGATGCCATGGATGCTGCGCAGGCTGTCGCCGACCTGCGCCTCGTCGGGCGCCGCCCTCCCGGGTTCGAGTGCCGCGCCAAGCGCGCGCACTTCGTCGCGCAACGCCTGCAGGTCGCGCGAACCGGCCTTGACGCCGGCAAGGTCGCGCTCGAGCGCGGCGACCAGCTTGGCAACCTCGTCCAGGTCAACCGCGCGCGCTGTTTCGGATTTGCTCGTTTCGGATTTGCTCGTTTCGGA
>CAYLPI010000005.1:10165-41181 GCA_964385505.1 uncultured Bordetella sp. | reverse complement strand
GGTCAACCGCGCGCGCTGTTTCGGATTTGCTCGTTTCGGATTTGCTCGTTTCGGACACGTGTGCTCCTCAGGTTGCGACGCGACTGCCGCGTTCAGACATAGCCCAGCCAGGACCAGTAAGTGGCACCGAGCAACAGTATGAGCCCATATCCGATAAGCGTCAGCACCAGGCCGGTGCGCACGAAATCGCGCACCGAAAAGGTGTCGGTGCTGTAGGCCACCATGTTTTGCGGCGCATTGACCGGCAGGATGAAGCCGAAGCTGACGACAAACTGCAGGATCATGGTCATGCCGACAAGGTTCATGCCCGGCGTGCCCAGTTGCTGCAGCACGCTGATCATGATCGGGATCATCGCCGAGGCGAGCGCCGTTGCACTGGCAAAGCCAAGGTGCACGACAATCAGGAACAGCGACAGCAGCGCCAGTACGACAAAAGCGCTGGAGCCGGCGAGGCCGAGGTTCTGCACGATGATGTTGGCGAGCCAGCCGGCGGCCTTGGTCGAGAGCAGCGCGGTGCCGAGGCTGATGCCGACCCCGAACAGGACCACGGTGCCCCAGGGAATTTTCGCCTGCGCCTGCTTCCAGCCCATGATCCCTATCCAGGGCATGAACATCAGCGCGATGGCGACCACGGTGGTGGACGAGGTATCAAACGGGTGCAGCACCTTTTCGGTCGCCCAGAAGCACAACAGCATCAGCGTCAGCGCCAGCAGTTTCTTTTCGTTGCCGCTCATCGGGCCCATTTCGTGCAGGGCCCTGGCGATGGCCTCCTTGCCGCCGGCCACCTCCTCGGTCTCGGGCGGCATCATTTTCATCATCACGAAATACAGCGCGATGGACATCAACACCGCCCAGGGCGCCGCCGCAATGAACCAGTCGAGCCAGGTGATGGTGACCTTGAAGGCCTTTTCGATAAAGCCCACCGCCACCATGTTCTGCGCCGCCGCCGTCTTGACGCCGACGTTCCAGATCGAGGCCGACTGCGCCGTGGCGATCATGATGATGCTGGCGAGGCGCGATTTGCGGTCCACGCCAAAGGCGGTGATGATGCCTATCATGATGGGCACCAGGCAGGCGACGCGCGCCGTGGTCGAGGGCACCAGGAAGGACAACACGATGCCAACGACAATGGCGCCGATCAGCACGCGGTTGGTGCGCGCACCGACCCGCGACAGCACCACCAGTGCGATGCGCTTGTCGAGGCCGGTGATGGTCATCGCCGCCGAGATGAAGAGCGCCGCTGCAACCAGTGCGAGCGCGGTGTTGGCAAAGCCGCCCAGCGCCAGCGTCAGGGCGGCGCTGGTGCCAAGCATCTGCTCGGGCCTGGCAACGCTGGGCGCGAGGCCGAGCAAAAAGGCCATCAGCGCGACGATCAGCACCGCGCTGACGGCATAGTCAACCGCCTCGGTCACCCACAATATGACCGAGAACAGCAGCATGCCCAGCATGAACTGCCCGGCCAGCGGCAGGCCCTGCGGCGTGGGCAGGACGCAGACCACGATCAAGGCCGCGAATGCGCCGATCACTCCCCAGTATCTTGTTTCGGCCGGCGTGACGGCAGTCGGCGCAGTTGCGGCAACAGTCATGGTCCTCCCCTGGTTTGGAAAAGGCTTTGCCGTCGCCTCTGCCGCTCACTATGCGCCGCGACGCGGCGGGGATATTGACCTGGATCAAATGCAAAAGGCCGCGCAAGGCGGCCTTTTGCATCGTTGCGGGCTGAAGACGGCTACTGCGGCGGCTTGACGCCATCCTTGCTGACTGAAATACGCGCCGCGCTGATCCTGCCATCGGCGGCGACCTGCGCGCCGGTAAAAATCGTCACCCCGGGCACCAGCAGCGAACGATCGCCGGGCACAAAATCGACAACCGGCGTGCCCTCGGGCACCAGGATCTGCCTCGAACCGCCCTTGAACTCCATGGTGAGTTCGTTGCCGGCCGCGGTCTTGACCACTTTCACCAGATTGGCATTGGTCATGGTGTCACCGGGCGCGCTGTCCCAGGGCGTGTGCCCGGGCGCTGCCGCGGGCGGCAGCGCATGCACTTCGCTCGCCACCAGTACGCCGGCGGCATTGATGCGCGCCGTCGCGCCGACATAGGCGCCTGGCTTGAAATCGCCCAGCGTCACCGCCTTGGCCGCCGACACGCCAACGTTGTCGGGAATGTTGATCTTGATGTCCTGGCCCTCGCGCGTCTTGACCGACAGCACATTGCCGTCCGCGGCGGTAATGGTGCCGCGGATGCGCTGGTTGGTGGTCTGCGCCACCGCAAGTTGCGCGACCAGCGCGAGGCCGAGGCCAAGGCTGATGGTGGCGATCCAGCGATGCGTGTTCATGCGGTGTCTTCCTTTAGGTGTCAATCCGGCGCCGCACCGGCTGCGAGGCAGCCCCTGCATTGCGGCAATGTACTGCGTCAACCGCGAACGCCGCGCTTTTGTTCCATTTGCCGCAGCAAGCGGAACATAAATCGCGTGCTCAGTGGCGTGCCAAGTCGCGTGCTTTGTCAGACAGAGGCGGGGGAATCCCACCAGCGCACAGACAAGGCGCCAATGGCGTTGGTGCCGGATGCAGGAGTCGAACCCGCGACCTTCGGTTTACAAAACCGCTGCTCTACCAACTGAGCTAATCCGGCGAGGCTGGCATTATAGCCACTACCGGTACCGCGCAGTGCGTCGCCCAGGACCGGCGCCGGGGCGCACGGCATATTTACAAACATTTAAAACGTGAAATGCCCGACCAGCGGGCATTTCAAGGCGATATCGGTGACTTTTTTGTCACTTTTTACGGCCGGCCCGACCCCTGCGCCGCGGCCTCTCGCGCGAGGCGGCAATTCATGTACAAAAATCGCCAGAGACGCGCTGGCGCAATTCCGGGAGGCAATGCAAGACCCAAGACGCAAGACCCAAGACGCAAGACACAAGACACAAAAGCCGCATTCAGTGCGGCTTTTGTGTTTAGTGATCGCGCACCAGCATGCCAAAGCCCCCGATGCGGTCTTCAATGCCAAGGCGGCGCAGCGCCGCCCAGTAGGTGGCGACATTGACACCGATCAGCGGCTTGCCGCAGCGCCGCTCGATCGCTTCGGTGATGCCGCTCACCGGCAGATTGGTGCCGACGTGGATCAGCGCCTCGACCTCGGCCGTGTTGATGGCCTCGAAGGCGGCGATGATGACCTCCGGCCTGACCATCGCCACCGACAACGGCCCCACCGTCTTGAGCCCGGTCGAATGCACCGGGTTGTAGCCGCCAGAGCGAAACCAGGCGGCGATCATCTCGTCGGCCGGCGGCCAGTAGGGCGTGAGTATGGCGAGATTGCGCGGCTTGCCGATGGCCTCCAGGCCGGCGAGCAGGGACAGCGAGGGCGTCATGAAGGGCAGCTTGCAGAATTTTTCGAGTTCGTCCTGCTCGGCCAGCGCGCGCTCGACATTACCGCGGAACGAATGGATCGAGTGACCGTGGGCCACGGCATCGGGCTCGCACAACAGCAGCGTGCGCAGCGCATCTTCGAGATTGCCATCCTCGGTTTCGAGCGCCTGCTGGTAGCTTTTCATGTCGTCGTAGGGGCGCGCCGGCAGCAGCATGCGCATGACGTGGTTGGTCACGCCCGCGGGCTTGAGCGCCTCGTATTCGGGCTGCACGATGGTATTGGTACCCGGTACCACCACGCCGATTTTTGCGCGATAGCCGAGCGCATCGCGCGGCAGGTATTGCTCGGCACTCATGAATGAGGACTCCCTGATCTGGATTGAGAATACGGCGGGCTGCTACTATCGCGGCGTGCCCCGGCCAACTCGACCGAGCTGCAGCAACAAACGGTGCTCAATGTATGGAACGGCTGTATAGCATGGCACTTGCGGATTTGTAAATCAGCCACGCAACCCGTCGCACCCACGCGCCCACGCACCAAAGCACCAACGCAACCACGCACCAACGCACCAACAGGAATATGACCGACTCCCCACCTCCGCCATTTGATCTGGCGCAAGCCGCCCGCATGGTCGATGCCGCGCTAGATGCAGCACAGATCAGCGCCGGCGAGCGCGCCCGCCTTGCCTGCGCCAGGACGCTCGTACGCCTTGATCCGCCGCCCGCCGCCGCCATCAGGCCGGCCAGCTTCGAGGACGCTCTGCGCGAACTCGGCGGGGACGATCGTGCCTGAGTTGCCGTCCTCGCTACTGCAATTGCAGGCGGCGATACGCGCCGGCCGCCTCGGTGTCGCCGAAGCGCTGGCGGCGCAGTTTGCGCGCGTGCAACCGGTGGACGCTGCGACGCATTGCGTCATCAGCGACTTGCCCCTGCCGCGGCAAGTCGCCGCAGACCACGCGCCCCTTGCCGGGATTGCCCTCGCCCACAAGGATATTTTCAGTCTTGCCGGACGCGCCCCCGGATGCGGCGTGCATCGCGGCCGCGACGACGCGTCGTGCGCGCCGGCCACCGTCATCACCCGGCTGGCGCAGGCCGGCGCCGCGCAGTCGGCAACGCTCGCGATGGCGCCGCTCGCCTGCGGCGCCACCGGCGAGAACGCCAACGACGCCCAGCGCGTCGTCAATCCGGTCGCCGCCGCGGCGGCGGTGGGCGGTTCTTCCAGCGGTTCGGCGGTGGCGGTGGCCGCCGGCCTTTGCTACGCGTCGCTCGGCACCGACACCGCCGGCTCGGTGCGCATTCCGGCCGCCACTTGCGGCGTGCTGGGACTGAAGACCACCGCCGGGCTGCTGAGCCTCGAGGGCGTGATGCCGCTCGCGCCCTCGCTCGATACCGTCGGCATCCTCGCGCGCCATGCCGGCGACGCCGCCGCGCTGCTGCGCGTGCTGGCGCCGCAATTGCGCGAAGCCAAAACCCCGGGTGACCGCGGCTTGCGCGTGGGAGCGAGGCTATGCCTGCAAGGCCTGGACACCGAAGTGGCGGACGCGCTGGCGGCGTTTTGCAGCCGTGCCGGCGTGCATCTTGACGACACCGCTGCGGGTGAACTGCCCGAACAGCGCGAACTGACGCGGCTGGCCGAAACCCTGTTGCACGTCGAAGCCTCGCGTCTGCACCGGCGCGGCCTGCAGCAACAAGAGCTGCCCGAGGGCGCCCTCGCCGTGGCCCTGCCCGGAGTGGCCATACCGGACGCATGGCATAGCGCCGCCAAGGCGGCGCGCGCCGGCCACGCCCGCGCCTTTGCCGCGCGCTACTTCGGCGACAAGGACGTGCTGCTGCTGCCGGCGCTGCCGGCGCCGGTGCCCGACTGGGACCTCGTGGACACGCGCAGCGCGGCATTCCAGGGGCGCGCGTTGCTGGGCCTGCACCGCTACATGGGCTTTGTGAACTATCTCGGATTTCCGGCGCTGGTGCTGCCAGTGGGGCGTGACGCGCGCGGCCGCCCGATTTGCGTGCAGATCCTCGCACGGCCGCTGCACGAACTGACCGTGCTGCACTTTGCCGGCGAGGTGGCCGCGGCCGGATGGGCCATGGCCGCGCCCTGAACACAAAGTGCTGCCGCCAGCCACGCCATGCCATGCCACTGTGGCGCCGGACGCGGACTTGCGTTACGGTAGCGCCTTGGCACGCCATTTGCCCAGATATTCTCCCGCATCCGGCAGTTTGTTTGTAGCCTGAGCATTTGCCGGCTTCTGCGCCCCCCCGGCTTTGGTGTAGTGTTTGCAGTTCGCGCCGGTCTCCCCGCGCGTACACGCAGCCATTCCCCTTCACGCAGTACTGGATTGACGGCTTGTTCAACTTTTAACGGAGGGTTTGACCATGAAACTGAATCGATGGCTGGTATTACTGCTCGCTGCGGCGAGTTCACTGGCGCAGGCGGTATCGCCCGAACCGGCGCCGCTGTCGCAAAAAGAAACGCTGACCGTGGGCTTCGTCAAGGTGGGCCACGTTTCGCCCATCGTCGGCATCGAAGAAGCCCTCAAGAAAATGAACATCGAGGTCAAGCGCGCCGAGTTCGTGCGCTATGCCGATGCACGCACCGCACTGCTTTCGGGCTCGGTCGATATTTCAGTCATCGGCCCGGGCGACCTTGCCATCGCCGCCTCACAGGGCAGCAAAGAGCTGATCGGCCTCACCGGCGTCGCCGGCTCGGCCAAGTACCTGGTGGTGCGCAAGGGCGTTAAAATTGACGATTGGAAAGACATCGCCGGCAAGAAAATCGGCATCGCCCCGGGCTCCGCCGTGTGGTTCCAGTGGGCGATGACCCTGGTAGAGAACAATATTCCTTACACCAGCTTCAACGCCGTCAACGTGCAGGGCGGCGGCACCGCCTTCGTGCAGGCCCTCAAGCGCGGCGACGTCGATGCCATCGTGCTGTGGGAGCCGTTCGAATCGCAACTGGTTGCCGACGACTCGGCCTACTTTGCCAAAAAGCTCGACTACAGCCGCTCGAAGTCGGTCGGTGCGGAACTGGGCATGCTCGCCACCACGCGCACCGCGCTGACCACCAAGCGCGAGGCGGTGAAGCGCTTCCTCTGGGCCTACCTCAAGGCCGAGGAAGACATGCGCAAGAACCCGGCCCTGTTCGCCGACGCCTACGCCAGGTACACCGGCCTGCCGCTCGAAGTGACCAGGGAATCGGCCAAGATCATTTCGCTCGGCGGCGTCATCAACACCGAGCAGATCAAGCTGCAGGCGGCAGCGGCCTTCAAGCAGGGCATCATCCAGAAGGACGTCACCAACGATGTGGCGGCGCTCTACGATGATTCGCTGGCGCGCGAGATCAGGCGCTAAGGCTGCCGCGAGATGACCACCATCGCCACCGTCGGTGCGAGGCTCGGCCGCCTCAGCTTGGGGCTGCTGGTGCCGGTACTGGCGCTGGTGGTGTGGCAGGTGGCCGGCAGCGCGCCGGGGCTCTCGAGCATCATCCCCACCCCGCTTGCGGTGCTGCGCGGGTGGGAGCAATGGCTGTTCGCCAAGCCGGGGATGGGCCTCAATCCCTATCTTGGCACCTGGGTATCCAATGTGCAGTACTCGGCGTATCGCGTGGCGCAGGGCTTCACCCTCGCCGCGCTGGTTGGCGTGCCCCTGGGCCTTTTGATCGGCTGGAGCCGGCTGATGTCAAACCTGTTCGACCCGCTGATCCAGGGCCTGCGGCCGATTCCGATCACCGCCTGGCTGCCCTTTTCGATCGCCCTCTTCGGCATTCGCGACATGGGCTCGATATTCCTGATTTTCCTCGGCGGCTTTTACGCCATCGTCGTCAACACCACGCAGGGCGCGCGCGATGTCGAGCGCAACCTGATGCGCGCGGCAATGATGATGGGCGCGACGCGCGCGCAGTTGTTGCGCCGCGTGGTGCTGCCGGCGGCAATGCCCTCCATCTTCACCGGCCTGCGCATCGGCCTCGGCATCGCCTGGACGGCGGTGATCGTGTCCGAGATGGTCGCGGTCAAGTCCGGCCTCGGCTACGTGTTGTGGGACGCCTATTACGTCGGGCGCATGGACATCGTCATCGCCGACATGGCCTCCATCGGCATCATGGGTTACCTCAGCGACCGGCTTATCGTGTTTGTCGAGAGCCGCACGCTGGTGTGGCGGCAGTTGCAAAGCCACTAGAGTCCACTCGAACAATATGTCTGACCTGCGCATCAGCGGCCTGGACAAGGCCTATCCGGGCAAGACCGCTGCGCAAAACGTGCAGGCGCTGCAAGGCATAGACCTCGCCATCAACAGCGGCGAGTTTGTCGCCCTGCTGGGGCCTTCGGGCTGCGGCAAATCGACGCTGCTCAACCTCATCGCCGGCTTCGAACCACCAAGCGCCGGCAGCCTGCTCGTTGACGGCGAGGCCGTGACCAAACCCGGCCCGCAGCGCGGCGTGGTATTTCAGGAGGCGGCGCTCCTGCCCTGGCTGGACGTGTGGGAAAACGTCGTGTTCGGGCCCAAGGTGCAGGGCCTGCCCGCTTCCGAGTACGTGCCGCGCGCCGAGGAAATGCTGCGCATCGTCGGCCTTGCCGATTTCAAGCGCCACCTGCCGGTGCAGCTCTCCGGCGGCATGCGCCAGCGCGTCGGCATCGCCCGCGTGCTGACCCTCGGTTCGCGCGTGCTGCTGATGGACGAGCCCTTCGGCGCGCTCGATGCGCAAACGCGCCTGACCATGCAGGAGTTGCTGCTCGATGTCTGGCAACGACTCAAGCCGACCATCGTCTTTGTCACCCACGACATCGACGAGGCGCTGTTCCTGTCGGACAAGATCTACGTCATGTCGGCGCGCCCCGGCCGCATCCAGAGCGAGGTGCCCGTGCCCATCGCGCGGCCGCGTGCCATCGAGGTGACCACCTCGGACGCTTTCAATGCAATGAAGCGCGATATCCTGCACCTCATACGTCACTAGTTTCACCCCACTTTAACCGAGCACCCCGACATGGCCAATCCCCGCGTTCCCTACCGCTTTTCCGATGAAGGCCCGGCGCTGACCGCGCCCGCCGACCGGCGCATCATGGTCCACCTGGTGGTCAACGTCGAACACTGGCAGTTCGATGCGGCGATGCCGCGCACCATCATCACCCCGCCGCACGGCAAGGAAACCGTGCCCGATGTGCCTAATTTCAGCTGGGCCGATTACGGCATGCGCGCCGGCCTGCCGCGCATCCTGCGCGCCATCACCGAACGCGGCCTGCCCGCCTCGACCAGCTTCAACGCCGGTGTCATCAACGCCTATCCGCGTGCCGCCGAGGCCATGCTCGAAGCCGGCTGGGAATTCATCGGCCACGGCGTGCACCAGAAGGCGCTCAATCACGCCGGCGCCGAGCCCGGGGTCATCGACACCACCCTCGATATGATAGAAAAATTCACCGGCAAGCGCCCGCGCGGCTGGCTCGGGCCCGGCCTGCGCGAGAGCCACGACACACCCGACCTCTTGGCCGCGGCCGGCATCGATTACGTCTGCGACTGGTGCATAGACGATGTGCCCAATTGGATGAGCACAAAGACCGGCAAGCTTGTCGCCATGCCCTACAATCTCGAGGTCAACGACTCCATCATCTATGCCGTAGAGCGGCACGCCACCGATGAAATGCTGCGCCGCCTGGAAAACACCCTCGCACTGTTCGTGCGCGAATCGGCAACGCGGCCGCGCGTGCTGGCCATAGGACTGCATCCGCATCTCATCGGCGTGCCGCACCGTTTTGGCAGCCTGGAGAAAATGCTCGACCTGCTGCTGAAAACGCCGGGCGTGTGTTTCATGCAGGGCGGCCAGATCTGCGACTGGTTTACCAGGCAGGTTCCGTTCACAAAATAACGCAGTCTCAACCTGCAATATCATTTCGAAAAACTCAGCACCAATAATTTCCCCGTTCGGGCTGATGCTGAGCGTAGTCGAAGTATCGAAGCCCACATGCCTTTCGACAAGCTCAGGGCGAACGGTTCGATCACATAACAAAGCCGCAAGCACGCGGACAAAGGAGCAGCAATGGATTTGAAACTCAAGGGCAAGCGCGTCGTCGTCACCGGCGCGTCCAAAGGCATAGGCCTGGCCATTTGCAACAGCTTTGCGCGCGAGGGCGCGCAGGTGTTCATGGCTGCGCGCGATGCCGGCCGGCTCGAGGCCGCCGCAGCCCAGCTCAAGGCGCAGACCGGTGCGCAGGTTGCGACGCTCGCGCTCGATGCTGCGGCGTCCGACGCCGGCACGCGCCTGCTCAGGTTCGCCGGCGAGATCGACATTCTCGTCAACAACGCCGGCGCGATACCCGGCGGCGACCTCGCCAAAGTGGACGAAGCGCGCTGGCGCGAGGCGTGGGAACTGAAAATGTTCGGTTACATCAACATCACCCGCCAGGTGCTGCCGGCGATGGCTGCGCGAAAAAGCGGCGTCATCGCCAACATTATCGGCATGGCGGGCGCCGCACCGCGCTCGGAATACATTTGCGGCGCAACGGCCAATGCCGGGCTGATGGCCTTTACCTGCGCCACCGGCGGCGCCAGCACCCGCGACGGCGTGCGCGTATTCGGCATCAACCCCGCGGCAACGCGCAGCGACCGCATTGTGACCATGATGCAGCAGACGGCGGAGCAGAAATTCGGCGACGCCTCGCGCTGGTTGGAACTGACCACCGGCCTGCCCTTCGGCCGCATGGCCGAACCCGAAGAGATCTCCGAACTGACGGCGTTTTGCTGCTCGCCGCTGTGCAGCTACTTGTCCGGCACCGTCGTCAATGTCGATGGCGGCCAGATGTACGCCAGCCCAAGGTAACGGGTAACGGGTAACGGGTAATGGGTAACGTAGAACGGGAACCAGCAAAAGGTAAAGGGACGGAACCAACATGAAACGCATCATGGAAGACAAATACCTGGACATACGCGAAGGCGTGCGTGCCCAGGTGCTGCAATTCGATTCGAAATATTGGCAGGAGATAGACGAGGCGCGCGCTTTTCCCGAAGCTTTCGTCAACGCGCTGACCGAAGGCGGCTGGCTGTCGGCGCTGATCCCCGAAGAGTACGGTGGCGCCAACCTCAGTTTGACCGAAGCCAGCGTCATCATGGAAGAGATCAACCGTGCCGGCGGCAACTCGGGCGCCTGCCACGGCCAGATGTACGTCATGGGCTGCGTGCTGCGCCACGGCTCCAAGGCGCAAAAAGACATGATCCTGCCCAAAATCGTGACCGGCGAACTGCGCATGCAGGCGATGGCCGTGACCGAGCCGACCACCGGCACCGACACCACCAAACTGAAAACCACCGCGGTAAGGAAAGGCGACAAGTACATTGTCAACGGCCAAAAGGTCTGGACCTCGCGCGTGCAGCATTCGGACTACATGCTGCTGCTCGCGCGCACCACGCCGCTGGCAGAGGTGAAGAAAAAAACCGAGGGCCTGTCGGTATTCCTCGTTGACCTGCGCGAAGCCACGCTTCCGGGCAAGGGCATCACCGTGCGGCCGATACGCAACATGGTCAATCACGAGACCAACGAATTGTTTATCGACAACCTCGAGATTCCGGTCGAGAACCGCATCGGCGAGGAAGGCCTCGGGCTCAAGTACATACTCGACGGCCTCAACGCCGAACGCATACTCATCGCCGCCGAGTGCGTCGGTGACGGTTACTGGTTTGTCGAGAAGGCCACCGCCTATGCCAATGACCGCGTGGTGTTTGACCGGCCCATCGGCAAGAACCAGGGCGTGCAGTTCCCGATCGCCCGCGCATTCTGCAATGTCGAGGCGGCCAGCCTGATGCGCTACCGCGCGACCGAGGTGTTTGACGGTGGCGGCAACTGCGGCGCCGAGGCCAATATGGCCAAGATGCTCGCCGCCGACGCCTCCTGGGAGGCGGCCAACGCCTGCCTGCAGACCCACGGCGGCTTCGGTTTTGCCGCCGAGTACGACATCGAGCGCAAGTTCCGCGAGACCCGGCTTTACCAGGTGGCGCCGATCTCGACCAACATGATCCTGTCCTACATCGGCGAGCATGTGCTGGGCATGCCGCGCTCGTATTGACCCCGACCACCACCATGACCGATTTTTCAGGCTGGATAGGCCGCGAGCTTGTCACCAGCGAAGCCCTCGACAGCATGCAACTGACCAAAATGGCGGCGACCATGGACCGGCCGCTCGCCTTCAAGACCGGCGACACGCTGCCTGCGGGCTGGCACTGGCTGTTTTTCAACCAGCTTGAAAGGCAGTCGAACATCGGCCCCGACGGCCACCCCAGGCGCGGCAATTTTCTGCCGCCGGTGGAACTGCCGCGGCGCATGTGGGCCGGCAGCCGCCTGCACTGGCACGCGCCCTTCATCGCCGGCCACACCGTAACGCGCACCGCGCGCGTGCTCGAGATAACCGAAAAAAGCGGCAAGTCGGGAACGATGATTTTTGTAAAAGTCGGCTACACCTACCGGGATGGCGGCAGCGTGCTGCTCGAAGAGGAGCACGACATTGTTTATCGCGAGGATCCTCCGCGCGATGCCAATGCAGCGCCGTTGACGGCCGCAGCGCCCGAAACAATCGTGTTCGAGCGCGCGGGCGCGCACCTGCGCAAGGTTGCGCCCGATGCGGTGCTGTTGTTCCGTTACTCGGCGCTCAGCTTCAACGGACACCGCATCCATTACGACAGCGACTATGTGCGCAATGTCGAGGGCTATCCGGGCCTGATCGTGCACGGCCCGCTGATCGCCACTTTTGCGCTCGACTTTGTCGAGTTCGACCTCGCGCCCGGACGCAGCATAGAAAAATTCAGTTTTCGGATGAAAAAGCCGACCTTCGATTACGCGCCCTTTCACCTGCACGCCACTGCCGGCGCCGATGGCAACAGCTACGCCGCATGGACCAGCGACAACAGCGGACAAATCGCCCTTGACGGCGAAATCGTGCTGGCATGAGCGCGCCCGCACTGGCGGTCAGCTACCAGTTCGTGCCGGCGACGCGCATCGACCGCGTTGCCAAGGCCTGGCAGGCCGGCGCCGATGCGGTGATTGTCGATCTTGAGGACGCCGTTGCCGCGGCCGAAAAGGGCGGCGCGCGCGCGGCATTGGCAAGGTTGCTGCAGCACGGAGACAAGCCGGTGTGGGTGCGCTGCAATGCCGTCGGCACCGCCTGGCACGGCGACGATCTCGCCGCCCTGCGCCAGGGCATCAAAGGCCTTGCCGGCATCGTGCTGCCCAAGACCGAGTCATCCGCCGACGTCACCGGCCTCGCCATTGCCGTACCGGTGATGGCGCTGATCGAGTCGGCGCGCGGTATCGCGCAGCTCGCCGACATTGCCGCAAACGCCGCGGTCGGGCGCCTCGCCATAGGTAGCGTGGACCTGGCGCTTGACCTGGGCTGCGTCGATTCATGGGAGACGCTGCTGCTGGCGCGCTCGCAGGTCGTGCTGCACTCGCGCCTCGCCAATCTCGCCGCGCCGGTGGACGGCGTCACCGTCACCATAGGCCAGCCCGAGGATGCCGGGCGCGATGCGCGGCGCGCGCGCGAACTCGGCTTTGGCGCCAAGCTGTGCATACATCCTTCGCAAATCGGCCCGGTGCACCAGGGCTTCGCGCCGACAGCCGCGCAAGTCGCCTGGGCGGAAAAGCTGGTGGCCCTCGCCGGTGACGGTGCGGCCATCAAGATCGACGGCCAGATGATAGACAAGCCGGTCATCGACCGGGCGCGGGCGCTGCTGGCGCAGGCGCGGCGGCCCTGACCAAACATCGTCGCAACGTCCGCCATGACCACAATGACCGCCACGCCGGATTACCTGGAACACCTCGCGCGCTTTGTCAGCGAAACAAGGTACGAGGACATTCCCGCTGCGGTCATCGCCCGCACGAGGGAAATTCTGGTTGATTCCTTCCCGGTCATTGCCTCGGGCATGCGAACGCCAGAGCTCGTTGCGTTAGCCGCAACGCAAATCGACGAAGGCGTCAACGGACCCTGCTGGGTCATCGGCACGGGCCGTACCGCCGGGCGCTTTGACGCCGCCATGCTCAACGGCGTCGCCGGCGCCTGGCTTGATTACGACGAGGGCAATTTCCTCGCCAATGGCCATCCGGGCATGCAGGTGCTGCCGGCCGCGCTTGCGGTGTCACAGGCAACAGGCGCCAGCGGCAAACAATTCCTCGCCGCCTTCGCCCTCGGCTACGAAGTGGTGGCGCGCATCGGTGCGGCATCAAAACTGAAACTCATCGTCAACCCGCACGGTACCTTTGGCGTGGTCGGCGCGGCGCTGGCGACAGCGCGGCTGCTCGGCGTGGACGGCGCGCACGGACGCGCCATCGCCAGCCTTGCCGCCTCGAGCTGCATGGCGACCAACCGCCACACCATGCGCGACGGCGCGACCGTGCGCAACTGGTACGCCGGTCACAGCGGCAGCATGGGTCAGATGGCGGTGCGCCTGGTGCAGTCGGGCTTTACCGCGCCGCAGGACGGCGTGTCCACCACCTTCAGCATGGTGCTCGGAGAGGGCTTCGACCCCGCGATCGCCGTCGATCGCCTCGGCCGGCACTGGATGCTGCCTGGCGGTTATCTCAAGCTCTACCCGACCGCACGCTATGCCCACTCGGCCATAGACGCCTTGTTCGACGCGCTCGCCGGGGCGCCGGCCGGGCGCATCCGGCACGAAGACATCGAGCGCATCGACGTGCGCGCCTACCGGCTTGCCGCGCTGCTCGCCAACAACGCGCCCGCCGGCTGGTTCGGTACACGCTTTTCGATTCCGTTCGCCATTGCGACCCTGATCGTCGGCGGCCGCAACGGCCTCGACGCATTTTCCGATGAAGCCGTTGCCGACCCGGCGATCAAGGCGCTGGCACTGCGCGTTGACCTGCGCGAGGACGAAGCCTTCAATAGGCACTACCCGCTGCGCCAGCAGGTGGAACTAGCCATTCACCTCAAGGACGGCCGTCGTTACGAGGGCAGCTGCAGCATCACCAGCGGCGAACCGACCCGCCCCCACGCCACGGCCGACCTCGATCGCAAATACCGCGACCTCGCCTACCCGCTGTGGGGTCGCGACAAGGCCGAGGCGCTGCGCGACGCGCTGCTGCACATCGAGGACTGCGCCGACATGCGCAACCTGGCCGGATTCAATCCCTGATTCAAACCACTCTCCCGGAGCCCCCATGAAAACCCCGACACTTCTCGCCACACTCCTTGCGCTGACGCTTCAGTTCGGCTCAGCCGCGCCGGCATCGGCGCAAGCCTGGCCGACCAAACCGGTGCGCTTCATCGTGTCGCAGTCGGCCGGCGGCAGCATAGACATCGCCGCACGGCTGATTGGGCAAAAGCTCGGCGATGCGCTCGGCCAGACCTTCATCATCGACAACCGCGCCGGCGCCAACGGTATGATCGCCGGCGAGGCTGCCGCGCGCGCCACGCCCGACGGCTACACCTTTCTGATGACCTCGCCCAGCACACTCACCATCAACCAGCACGTTTACAAGAAAGTGCCTTACGACGCGCTGAAGGATTTTGTCGCCGTGACGCAGACCACCTCCATCGTGTTCGTCATGACGGTCCCCGCCGCCTCGCCCTACAAGAGCGCGCGCGAGTTGATCGCCGCGGCACGCGCCAAGCCCGATCTCATACGCTACGGCTCGGCCGGCGCCGGCAACCAGAGCCATCTCGCCGCCGAAATGCTCGCCGGCGCCACCGGCACGAAGTTCCTGCATGTGCCCTACAAAGGGGAGGCACCCGCCATCACCGACCTCCTCGGCGGGCAGATCGACATGATCGTCGGCACCATGCCGGCATTGCTGCCGCATGTCAGGGCCGGCAAGTTGCGCGCGCTCGCCGTGTGCCAGCCCAATCGCTCACAAGCCGTGCCCGATGTGGCGACGATGGGCGAACTCGGTTACCCGTCGGTGGTGGTCACCGGCTGGACCGGCATCGTCGCACCCACCGGCACGCCGCCGGAGGTGCTGCGTCGCCTGCGCGATGAGGTGGTAAAAATTCTCGCCATGCCCGATGTGCGCGAAGCCCTGTCCAGGGCCGGCGCCGAGCCGGTGGGCAGCACACCGGAGGAGTTTGCGGCGTTTATTCGCAGCGAGTCGGTGAAGTGGGGGGCGGCGGTGAAGCAGGCGGGGGTAACGCCGGAGTAAGTTCATCGTACGACGATGGCTGGAAACGTCCGTCCCTAGGGCGTTTCCAGAGACCTGTATTTTTCCGTCACTCTTGCGAATCCCACTCCAGGGACTGGAACCGGGAAGCCAGTGTCCGCAGCAGTGCTAGCATTACGCCGTACCCCGCCACTGCCCCCCATTCCCCCCGGAGCCGCCATGTCCCGCCGCACCTTCTGCGTAACCGTGCTCACCGCCGCCACGTTCGCATTCGCCCTGCCCGCCGCGGCGCAATCCTATCCGACCAAGCCGGTGCGCCTGATCGTGCCGTTTCCGGCCGGGGGCATTGCCGATGTGTTTGCACGCGTCATCGGCGCCAGGTTGTCCGAGGCCTGGGGCCAGCCGGTGCTGGTGGAGAACCGTCCGGGCGCTGGCGGTAACATCGGCGCCGACCTGGTGGCCAAGGCGCCGGCCGACGGCTACACGCTGTTGATGGGCAGCATCGGTACGCAGGCGGTGAACGTCAGCCTGTTCCGCAACATGCCCTACGATCCGGCGAAAGACTTTACCCCGGTGGCGCTGGTGCTCGAGGCCGAGAGCCTGCTGGCGCTGCACCCGTCGATCGGCGTCAGCACACCGGCGGAACTGATCGCGCTGGCGCGCGCGCAGCCGGGAAAATTAAGCTACGGCTCGGCCGGCGTCGGCACGGCGAGCCATCTTGCCGGTGAATTGTTCAAGTCGATGGCGCGCGTCGATATCGCGCACATTCCCTACAAGGGCAATGTGCCGGCCATCACCGATCTTCTGGCCGGGCAGACGCAGATGGTCTTTGCCACCATGCCCACGGTGCTGCCGCATGTGAAGGCGGGCAAGCTGAAGGGGGTGGCGGTGCTGGGCCTCAACCGCTCTGCCGCCGCGCCCGAGGTGCCGACGCTGGCCGAGTCAGGGCTCGGCGGTTTCGAGGTCAACAACTGGATCGGCATGTTCGGGCCGGCCGGCATGCCGCCGACGGTTACCGCCAGACTCAACGCCGCCGTGCTCGAGGTCATGCGCAGCCCCGAGGTGCGCCAGCGCATGCTGGCCGAGGGCGCACGCTTTACCGCCACCACGCCGGAGCAGTTTGCCGCCTTTGTCGCCGCCGAAACGGCCAAATGGGGCAAGCTGATCCGCGACGTCGGCATTCGCGCCGATTGAAGTTCACCGGGCGCTTTACAGTCCATGGCCGTCGTCGCAGAATGCGTTTTCCCCGCCGACCGGAGAAATTGTGGAATAGTGCCCGGTGCGCAGATGTAAACATTGAGTTGAACCCGTTCCGAAAACCCCCAGAACCCCAGATGGAGATGAATGCGATGTTGACCTCCCGAGTGTTTGCCCTGCGCAGCAGCCTTGCTGCATTGCTGTTGTCGTTTGCCCTTGCCGCCGGCGAGGCGCAGGCGCAATCCAAGCCCGAATTCCAGCCCGAGGTCGGCCAGGCCGGCAAGGACGTGGTGTGGGTGCCCTCACCCGAGCAACTGGTGGACAAGATGCTCGACATGGCCAAGGTCACGCGCAATGATTTCCTCATGGACCTGGGTTCGGGCGACGGCCGCACCGTCATTGCGGCGGCCAAGCGCGGTGTGCGCGCGATGGGTGTCGAGTACAACCCCGACATGGTGGTGCTATCGCGTCGCAATGCGGAAAAAGCCGGTGTCGGCAAACTCGCGACACTGGTCGAAGGCGATATTTTCCAGACCGACCTCAGCAAGGCCACGGTGATCACGCTGTTCCTGTTGCCCGACCTCAACGTCAAACTGCGTCCGACCCTGCTCAACATGAAGCCGGGCACACGCGTCGTTTCCAACACCTTCCGCATGGGCGACTGGACCCCCGATGAGACGGTGGAACTCGGTTGCGGCTCGTATTGCACCGCGTTCATGTGGATCGTGCCGGCCAAGGTGGCCGGCACCTGGAAGAGCGCGCAGGGGGATATCGCACTCAAACAGGAATACCAGACCTTCAACGGCACGCTGGGTGCGGCGCCGCTGGCCGAGGCCAGGCTGAACGGCGACCGCATCAGTTTCAGCGCCAACGGCACCCAGTACAGCGGTCGTGTCAACGGCAACAGCATCGAGGGCACCTTCAAGTCGTCCTCGGGCGGGGGCGCCTGGAAGGCGACGCGCGGCTGAGTTGCCAGCCGGCGGGCGCAGCCAGTGCGCCCCCCACCCGCCCGGCGCGCCCTGCTACGGCGCCCGGCTGCGGGTTTTTCCATGGACGCCTGCCAATCGCCTGAATAAGGGGGGAAAATAGCCCTGATTCGGCGTGCGATGCGCCACCGGATGGGCCATGATTCGCTTTTGGCGTATCCGCCTGGAGACGGGTGCGCATGCCTTGCAATGACCGCGCGTCCGGGGCCTTTCCGCCGCGCTGCGGCGGCGGGGACAGCACAGGAAAACGCAGCCACGCGCCATGCCCGAATCGATCCGACGACAAGCCGAGCAAGACCTCTTTCGCGCCGTTGACCGTGCGCGCCGCGTGCTGTCGGCGTGCGCTCGCGCGCTCGCCCTCGCCACCGACGAGCAGCAATTTCTCGGCGACATCTGCCGTATCACCGTCGCGTCGGGCGGCTACAGCATGGCCTGGATCGGCTTCGCGCGTCACGATGCCGAGCGCAGCATCGAGGCGGTGGCCAGCGCCGGCGACAGCTGCGGTTATTTGGCCAAGGCGCGAATCGCCTGGGGTGACGACGAATTTGGCAGCGGCCCTGCCGGCCGTGCGGTGCGCAGTGGGAAGGCGCAGGTGGTGCAAGATCTGCATGTCGCGACCGACTTCCTGCCGTGGCGGGCGGCTGCGCTCGGGCTGGGACATCAGGCCGTCGCCGCGCTGCCGCTGGTCTGCGACGGCGCATGCCTCGGCGTATTCGTCATATTTGCCGCCGAGCCCCATGCCTTCGGCCAACTGGAAATGGATTTGCTCGAGGGCGTCGCCCTCAACATCGCCTTTGGTATCCAAACCCTGCGCCTGCGTGACGCGGCGCGCCGCGCCGAGGCCGAATTGCGCGCGGGCGGACAGCGCTTTCAGGCGACCTTTGACCAGGCGCCCGCGGGTATCGCCCACGTCGATCTCGCGGGCCGGATCACGCTGGCCAACCAGCGTCTCGAACGCATGCTCGGTTATGCGCCGGGAGAGCTCGTCGGGTGCGTCGTTCGCGAGCTGTCGCATCCGGATGACATCGACGCGACGGTAGTGCAGCGGGCGCGGCTGTTGGCCGGTGAAATTACCGCCTTCACCACGCAAAAGCGCTACCTGCGCAAGGACGGCAGCACCGTATGGGTGGGCCTGACGGTGTCGATGATGCGCGCGCCGGGCGGCGCCGGACTCTACGACATCGCCGTGTTCGAGGACATCAGCGACCGCGTGCGCGCCGAAGCGCTGCTGCAACTCGAGCACATGGTGACGCGCGACCTGGCCGAGTCGGACAGTGCCTTGGGCGCCTTGCGGGCGGCAATACGGGCGATTTGTATTGCCGAGGGCTGGGACTGCGGCCGCTGCTTTGTTCCGGATGAGCAGGCCGGCTTACTGCGCTTTGCCGGGGCCTGGGGTGTTGATGACCCGGTAGTGGCGCGTTACCTGCAACAGTCGTGCAATGTTACGTACTCGCCGGGTGTCCGCCTGATGGGCCTGGTGTGGCAGTCGGGCAGCCCGTTGTGGATGTCCGATGTAACCAATGATCCGCGCGTGGCAGTGGGCGCAGTCGCACGGCAGGCGGGGATGCGCGGGGCCTTCCTGTTTCCGCTGCGCGTGGCGGGTAGCGTCATCGGCGTCATCGCCTTCAACAGCCGCGCGGTGCGCGAACCCGAACCGCGCCTGCTTGAGGCCATCGAGAGCATCGGCCGGCAAATCGGCCAGTTCCTGTTGCGCAAGCGCGCCGAAGAGGCGCAGCGGCGCTTTCGTATTGCCATGGACACCTCCCCCGACATCATTGAGCTGATTGATCCTGAGACGCTGTTGTACATCGATGTCAACCAGACCGCCTGCGATGTGCACGGCTACACACGCGAGCAGATGCTGGCTGTCGGGCCGCCCGAGGTCACCGGCAAGCGCCGCGAGACCTTTGCCAACGATTTTGCCGAACTGATCGCGCACGGCCGGGCCAGTCGCATCGAGTCGAGGCGCATCCGCGCCGATGGTTCGGCATTGCCGGTCGAGGTGTTGCGTCGCGCCGTCTGTCTCGACGGGCGCTGGATGATCTTCGCCATCGCCCGCGATACCACCGAGCGTGTCGCGGCCGAACAAAGCTTGCGCCAGAGCGAGACACGCTTTCGCCGCCTGGCCGAATTATCATCGGGCGGTTTCTGGGAGACCGATGCGCGGCATTGCTTCACGAAAATGGTTTACGGCCAGGGCTTCAATGCGTTTCTCCCGGCGGATGCCTACATCGGCACTGCGCGCTGGGACGTCCCCTCGCTCAGTCCCGACGCCGCAGGCTGGGCCAAGCTCAGGGCGATCATGGACGCGCATCAGCGCTTTCACGAATTTGAGTTCTCGCGTGCCGATGGGGCCGGTAACGAGCGATCTCGCTCGATCAGCGGCGCGCCGCTGTTTGACAAGGACGGCCAGTTCACCGGTTATCAGGGCATCACCAGCGACATTAGCGCGCGCAAGCGCGATGAGGCAGAGTTGGTACAACTCAACGCCGAGCTCGAGGCGCGCGTCGCCTTGCGCACCGCCGAGCTCGAGCGCGCCAACAAGGAGCTCGAGACTTTCAGTTATTCAGTGGCGCACGACCTGCGCGCCCCCTTGCGCGCGATGACCGGCTTCAGTGCCATCGTGCTCGAGGAAAACGCCGGCAAGCTGGATGCCGCTTCGGTGCGCTATCTGCAACGCGTTAAGGCGGGCGGCGAAAACATGGGCGAACTGGTGGACGACCTGCTAAACCTGGCGCGCGTTTCACGCCAGGAAATGCGCCGCCGGGACACCAACCTGGGCGAGGTGGCGCGCAAGATCGCAGCCGCGCTGGCCGAGGCCAGCCCGGCACGCAGCGTCGAGATCGAGATCAAGGGCCATATGCCCGCTGTCTGCGACCCGGGCCTGATCGAAATCGTCATGTCCAATCTCATCGGTAACGCCTGGAAATTCACCTCGAAGGTGGACGCGGCGCGCATCGAAGTGGGGGTCAAGCGGCGCGACGGGAAAAACGTTTATTTTGTGCGCGACAACGGCGCCGGGTTCGATATGGCTTATACCAAGAACCTGTTCACGCCCTTCCAGCGCCTGCACCGGCGCGAGGATTTTGAGGGCACCGGCATCGGTCTGTCCCTGGTCAAGCGCATCATCGACAAGCACGGTGGAAAAGTCTGGGCCGAGGGTGAACGCGACAAGGGCGCAAGTTTTTATTTCACACTGGATTGAACCGGTGCGCGCGCAACGGCACGACGCCCGATCAGACCTTTATGAACAGCGTCACCAGTGGGTGGGCGCCGACCTGGCGGCTCCAGTGGCCGTGCACCTGCGCATCGAATTGCACCCCCTCGGGCAGCGTATCGGCCGAGTAAAAATGCTCGCCCGGCCGGAAACTGCGCGTGCTGCCGTCCTGCAGCCCGATTTCCATTTCACCGCCGGTCACGAACAGCCATTGCGGCGACTCGGTGCAGTGGAACTGGCTGCGAAAGCCGACCGGGCTCTGGCGTAACTGGCAGGCGCTGACGGGCAGCAGCGCGGAGAGCATGGCTTGCGGCGTGCCGCCTTCGAGCGCGATCTGCTCTTCGCGAAATTTCGCGCGACCATCGGTATCGGTATACAGGATGACTTTGGTAAACGTGGACATGGCGGCTTCCGGCAGGGTTGGCGCGACGGCGTCGCCGGCGGCGGCAAGCCCGTCGCGGCGCGCGCCAGCATAGCAGGGCGAGCAGGCGCCGGCGTTGGTCGCATGGCGGGGCGCGCTTGAGCGCGTTTGCAAGGATACGGGGTCGCTGGCGCCGCCGCGTCGCGCCGCCGGTATTCGACAGCCCGGAGGACACGCGCTCATTTCACCACGCGGTCGGCGCGGCATGGTGCGCCGCGCGTTTATCTGCGAAGATTGGCGCCGCAACCGGCCTGCGTTTTCTGCCGGCACGCCAACCTGACGGGGGCAATCCTGAAGATCTGCATTTTTGGCGCCGGCGCCGTCGGCGGACACTTCGCTGCGCGCCTGGCGGCCGCGGGCAACGACGTTTCGGTCGTGGTGCGCGGCGCAAATCTCGCGGCCATTCGCGAAAACGGACTGGTATTGCATAGCGGCGGGGAGCGCATTGCCGGCCGCGTGCGGGCGAGCGACAATCCGGCCGATCTCGGTCCGCAGGATATCGTTCTTGCGACACTCAAGACGACCGGCCTCGCTGCGCTCGCCGCTGGCGTGACGCCGTTGCTGGGCAGGGATACCGCTGTGGTGTTCGCGCAAAACGGCCTGCCCTGGTGGTATGCACAAGGGCTCGCGGCGTCACGACCGCGGCCGCCCGATTTGTCGCGCCTTGACCCGGGCGGCGCGCTGGCGCGCAGCATTGCGCCGGAGCGCGTCGTCGGCGGCGTGATCTTTTCCGCCAATACCGTGCTCGAACCCGGCGTCATCAGCAATGCCACGCCGCAATACAACTGCCTCACCATGGGCGAGCCCGATGACCGGCCGAGCACGCGCCTCGATGCGCTGCGTGCGGTGCTGATCGCCGCCGGCATCCTGTCGCCGCCGGTCGATGACATTCGCGCCGTGGTCTGGAACAAATTGCTGATGAATTTCATGTCCCTCGTCGCCTCGATTACCGAGCAGCCCGGGCAGGTCATGATGGCCGACCCCGAAGTGGGCGAACTCATCCACGGACTCATCCGCGAGGGTATCGCCATCGGCGCGGCACATGGCATTGCGCTCGAGCCGGTTGTGGTCAACAGCACCATGCACAAACCCTCGATCCTGCAGGACTACCTGCTCGGCCGGCAGATGGAAGTGGAGGCGCTGGCGCAGACGCCGCTCGCTTTTGCACGCGCTGCGGGCGTTGCCGCCCCGACGCTGCGCCTGGTGGTGGCCTTGCTCGCGCATCGCGCTGCAGCCAGGGGCTTGTACCAGCGCTGAGCCGGGCGTCCGGGCGCGAATATGCGCGCTCATGCGCGCTCATGCGCATCTGTCGCGTGCAGGCACAGGTAGAATGCCGGGCATGAGCTTTGTGCCCCCGTCTTCGTGCAACCCGTTCCGTCATTGCGGCACAGAGAGGGCATGATGCCGCCGGCGCAGACATGAGCAGGCTTCTCGACAAGCTCAAGCAGGCCGAACGCGATCGCGGCGAGGCCGAAGCCGCGGCAAGGCAGCGTGCGTTGACGGCCCAACCCCAGCCCCCCGCTATTGTTGCCCTTGCCGCCGATGCCGCCAGCACCGATGCTGCGCAAAGGGTCGGCGCCGCGGCAGCACGCGAAGCGGCCGAGCGCGCCGCTTTATTCGAGACCCGCCAGCTTGCCGGGGCGAAAAGCGAGGTGCGCGCGATGGCCGCACAGGCCCTTGTGCACGAACGCGAGGCTGCGGCGCTGGCAGCAGAGCGTGTGGCGGCCGCACTGGCGCTGGCCGACGCCGCAGAGCAGGCGGCGCAGGCCGAGGCACAACGCAACGAGCTGGCGCAGCAGCGGCTTGCCGCCGAACGCGAAAGCGGCGCACGTGCGATGCAACAGGTGGCGAGCGAAAACCGGGGGCTCAAACTGGCACGCGAGCGCATCGAGGCCGAGACGCGCGCCGCCGAAGCCGCCGGGGAACGCGTCGCCCAGGAAAAAGCCGCCGCTGCGGCGGCGGCGCAGCGCCATGGCGTCGAAGAGCAGGCGCAGCGTGCCGCCAACCGGCGCATCGAAGCCGAGCGCGCGCTGGCGCACGCGGCCGAGGAACGCATTCGCAAGGATGCGGCTTTGCGCGACCAGGCGGAGTTGCGCGCCCGCGCCGACACAGAGGCCGCGCGGCAGGCGGCGGTGCTGGCCGAAGTCGAGGGTCGGGCGGCGCTTGCGGCAGCGGCGCTTGCCGCCGCCGATGCGGATGCCGCTGCTGCCGTAAATGCACGCGCCGCAGCAGAGGCGGACGCTGCGGCACAGGTCGCTGCCCGGACCGCGGCGGAGCGGGCGGCGCAGCAGGCCGCGTTGCAACGCGCCGCAGCGGAGCGGGCACTTACTGAAGCGGCAGAGGCCAAAGCCGTCAACGACGCCGCGCTGGCAGAGCAGGCGCTGCAACGGGTTGCTGCGGAAGAGGCTGCGGCGCAGCTTGCGGCAACGCGGGCCGCGGCCGAGGCGAAGGCGCTGGCCAAGGAACAGGCACGGCTGGAGGCGGAGAGCACCGCGCTTGCCGCGTCGCGCCTGCGCGAACAGCACGAAGCCGAGACCTCCCGCCTCGCGCTGGCGCGCGGCGAGGCTGAACAGTCGGCGCTGCTGGTGGCAACGCAAAAACAGCAGGCCGACCGGGCGCTGCTCGATGCGGCACAGCGCAAGGCCTCAGACCAAGCCAGGCTGGCCGAACAGGCGGCACAGCGCATGGCTGCGGATGAGGCCGGTGCGCGTGTTGCCGCAACGCGCATCGAAGCCGAGGCCGATGCGCTGGCGCGGGAGCAGGCGCGCATCAGTGCCGAGACGGCTGCGACTGCCGCTGCCGCGAAGCGCGAACAGCATGAAGCCGAGGCTGCGCGCCTGCTGGGCGAGCGCAGCGCCGCGGAACAGGCGGCGCAACAGGCTGCGACGCAAACGCTGGCGGCAGAGGCAAAACTCACCGCGGCGACCAGGGACAGGGCCGCAGGCGAGGCCGCGCTGGCTGAAGCCGCTGCGCAACGAATGGCGGCGGAAGAAGCGGCCGCGCGCGCTGCCGCGACACGGGTCGAGGCCGAAGCGCAGGCCCTCGCGCTGGAGCAGGCGCGGATCGAAGCCGAGAGCGGCGCGGCCGCTGCGGCGCAAACGCGCGGGCAACTGGAAGCCGAAGCGGCGCGACTCGCGCTCGAACGCGGCGCGGCGGAACGGGCCGCGCGCGCGGCCGCCAGCGAGCACCTGGAAGCGGACCGGCAACGCACGGCGGCGGCAGAACACAAGGCCGGCACCGAGTCGGTTCTGGCCGCGGAGGCAACGCAGCGCATGCTGGCCGAGGAAGAGGCGGCGCGTGTTGCAGCGGCCCTCGCGGATGCCGAAGCCCGCGCCCTCGCCGTAACGCAGTCGCGCATCGAAGCCGAGGAGCGCGCGCTGCTTGCGGCACGTCTGCGCGAACAACAGGAAGCCGATGCGGCACGGCTCGCCGCCGATCGGCGCGCGAGCGAGGAGGCGGCCACGGCGCTGGCGCTGCAACGGGCGGCGGCCGACGAAGCGCTCGCCGTCGCAGCGGCCGAGCGCGCACGCGCCGATGCTTTGCGCGAAAGCGCGACCGCCGCGCGCATCGAGGCTGACACCCGCGCGGAAGCCGCCGCGCGCGACAAGGCGCGGGGGGCGGCGACGGCGGTCAAGCAGGCCGCGACGCTGGCCCGGACCGAACAACGCGCCATCGAGGTCGCGGCAAAACGCAGTGCGGCCGAGCAGCGCGCGGCAGTGGTGCTGCAGCAACGTATCGCAGCCGGGCAGAATGCATCCGCTCTCGCTGCGGCGCGACTGCAAGGCGAGCGGGAACTCGCCGGCGACACCGCGTCGCGCCAGGCGCTCGAAGCCGAGGCGCAGCAGGTGCAAAGCCAGCGGCCGAAGCGCCGATGGTCGGGCCAGGCGGCGGTCGGCGTCGCCTGTGTCATTGGTATCACGCTTTACTTCATCGCCTTTCCCGGTCCGCAGGCGCCGCCAGCGCGGGTGCCGGGGCCGGAGCAGCCGGTGCAGTTGCGATTGGATACTGCCGTCGAGAATATCCCGGCGGGGATAATCGCCACTGCCCGGAAAAAATCGGGCAGGTAGCTGGAAGCGCTCTGGGGACGGGCGTTTTCAGTCGATGGCATGGTGGTGTTGCGGGCGGGAGTACGTTCGGTTGAAACCCGTGACTACCTGGTTCTTCTCTTTGCCTTCGGTGGCGCTATTTTTTTGTTGGGGTGTTTCACCCCCCTTGCGCGAGCGAAATATCTCAACGCAATAGACTCGACACCGAGCAATTCCAGAAGAACTCACAAGTCGCGAGTGCCAGGCGGAGTCACGTCTTGATGCTCTCCAGTCAAGGAAGCGAGGGCACCCCGACGACCGTATAGCCATAAGCAATGGCTGGAAACGCCCTAGGGACGGTCGTTTCCAGCCATTGCTTATGCGAAACTGACGCCGACTTCAGCCCGCCGCGTCGGCCACCAGTCCGGCCGCCTCGATGCCGGCGACGCACGCCGCTTCATCCTCCTCACCCGTCCCGCCACTCGCGCCGGCCGCGCCGATGATCTCGCCTGCGGCGTTCTTGATCAGCACGCCGCCCGGCTGCGGCAGGAATTTGCCCTGCGCCGTCTGCGCCAGCGTATGAAAAAACGCCGGGTTGTCCTTGGCACGCTTGGCGAGGGCACGGCTTGACGCACCCATCGCCACCGAAGCCCAGGCCTTGCCCAGGCCCACATCGACACGAAACATGCTGGCGCCGTCCTCGCGCTGCGCCGCGACGATGTGGCCGGCGGCGTCGATGACCACCACCGCAAGAGGCCTGATGTTCATGTCGCGCGCCTTCGCCAGCGCCTTGTCGATGATGGTGTTCGCCTGCTTCAAGCCGAGTGATGTCATGGATGCTCCAGGGGGTTTGGAAAAATCTTACTCCGGCTGCATGCCGATGCCCTTGATCACCCGGGCCCAGCGCTCGCGCTCGGATGCAAAAAACTGGCCGGTTGATTCGGGGGTGCCGGCGCCCTCAGTATAAATGCCAAGGTCGCGCAGGCGTTGGACGTTTTCCGCATCGGCAAGGATCTGCCCGAGGTCGCGGTTTATTTTCGCCACCACATCGGCCGGCGTGCCGGTGGGCACGACCATCGCGAACCACCCGACATAGGCAAACCCGGGCAGGGTTTCGGACAAGGTCGGAATGCCGTCAAGGCCGGGCAGGCGCCTGGCCGAGGTCACGGCAATGGGACGCAGGCGGCCGTCGCGGACGAGGTTGATAACCGACGGAATACCCATCACCGTGTACTGCGTGCGCCCGGCGACGGTGTCCTGCACCGCAGCCGCCGAACTGGTGTAGGGCACCTGTGTCACCTGCACGCCGGCGGTCACCTTGAGCATGTCACCGACAATGCCGCCAAAACCACGCTGCCCGTCGCTGGCGAAGGCCATGCTGCCCGGTTGCGCCTTGGCCATGGCAATCAGCTCCGCCGTGGTCTTTGCCGCAAGAGAGGGCGTCGCCGCAATCAGGAAGGGGCTGAGGCCGATCATCGCCACCGGCATGAAGTCTTTCACCGGATCGTAGGGCATGGATTTGAGGGTGTAGATATTAGTGACGAGCGCCGCAGTAGTGGAAAAATAAAGCGTGTAACCGTCGGCCGGCGAGCGCGCCGCCGCCTGCGCACCGATGACGTTGTTGCCCCCGGGGCGGTTCTCCACCACCACCTGCTGGCCCCAGGTACGCGTCAGCTTGTCGGCAAGAATGCGCGCGATGATGTCGGGCGGCGACCCGGCAGGCTGCGACAGGATGATTTTCGGCGGTTTCACCGGCCAGCTTTGCGCCGCAGCGCCGGTGACGCAGAGGCTCAATGCCGCAGCCAGGCTGATACGGATAAGTCGATTCCAGATTTTCATGCTGTCCTCCTCAGGATGCCTGCATTGCGCAGGGTGTGGGTTTTACCGCTTACTTGCGTTGCTTGTTTTCATCGCTCAGCCTGGCGCAGGTGCCGCGCCCTCGACTGCGGTGGGAAAACGAAACGTCCGCTCCGCCAACATGATTGGCGCGCTGTCCTTGACCGAAACACCCCAGTGATCAATGCGTCCGGGCGGCCATTTCCACTCTTCCGGATTGCCGACGCGGTAGTCATCACCGACCTCGGACACCTCCGCCGTATATTCAATCACCGCGCCGAAGGGCGCGATGAAATAGCCGAACACGTTGTTGCCCGGTCCATGCCGGCCCGGCCCCCACACCGGCGCAAAGCCGGCCTCGCGCATGCGGCCGAAGCCGCGCATCACCGCGTCGATGTCACGCATCTCGAAAGCGATGTGATTGAGCGATGCAACATCGGCATGGGCATAGGCGACGGCGTGGTGCTTGCGGTCGCAGCGCACAAAGGTCATCGCGCGGGTGCGATCGGACACCGTGAAGCCCAGCACATCGACGGCAAAGCGCTCGCACGCCGCGACATCGAGCGCGTTGAGCACGGCGTGGGTAATCTGCATCGGCGTGTCATTCGCCGCGGCAACGGGTGCGACCGTGCTGTCGGTGACGAAGCAATAGACCTGTGCCTCCGGGCCGGACACCGTGAATCCGGCGCCGCCACCGGGCGCATCGAGCACGGCGAACGGCCGCGCGGGCGTGTTGCCGGCACGCAGCCGCACTTGCAATGCGTCCAGTTCAGCCGCCGCGCCGGCAAAGGTAATGGCGCCGACCGCGGGCGTTGCCGCCTCGCGCAGCGACAGGATATACGGATGATCGCCGCTGCCTCGAAAAAATCGTACGCCCGCCTCCCCGCCTGCGGGCAGCAATCCCCAGGTACGCTGCAAAAAGCGGGCGGCGGCGGCGACATCGGCAAGCTGTAATTCGACACTACGCAGGCGCATGGCTGACTCCCTTTGGGGTCATCGCCGCGAGCAACGACCCGAGTTGCATTTGCAGTTGCGGACCATCGGACGCAACGCCATAAACATAATGATCGGGCCGCACGATCGCAGCGGCGCAGCCGTGACGCGCGAACCAGCGCGCCAGCACGCCGTCCGTTTCGCTCACGTCCAGCACTGCAGGGTCGTTGGTGACGCCAAGCAGCACCACCTTTGCGTCGAGTTTGCGCACCAGCGCGCCCGCCGCAAGCGCTGCGGCCATCGCGCCGTCGTTGACGACAATGCGAAAGCCGCCGCCGGTCAACTCATCGAGCAACACCGCCGCGCCGTCACGACTTACGCGCGGCTGCGGGAACAGCGTGCCGTTCGCGGCGTGCGCCAGCGGCGACAGCAGGCAGCCCGCGCCGGAAAGCGGCGGAATCAGGTCCTGGCGCGCGACGGTCTTGATCTCACCACCGGCTTCGGCCAGCAGGCGCGCGTCGCGCGCCCGCGCCGCCGCCGGATCGCGTTCGCAAATAAGCCGGCCTATGTCTTTGATCAGTGTGGTCAGGCGGCGCACATGGCCGCTGCGCTCGGCCTGATAGGTATCGAGCAGCGCTTCACCCGCCTCGCCCTTTAACACGCGCTGCAGCTTCCAGCTGAGGTTGGCGACATCGCGCACGCCCTGACACATGCCCTGGCCGGTAAAGGGCGGTTGCTGGTGTGCGGCGTCGCCAGCGATGAATGCGCGGCCACGCCGCCAGTCGCGCGCCACCAGCGCATGAAAGCGGTAACTCGCCACGCGCCACAGCGCGGCCTCGTCGGGCTTGAGCCAGCGCGACAGCAATCGCCATATTTCACCGGGCATCTCCATCTGGCGCGGGTCTTCACCGGGCAGCAGCATGATCTCCCAGCGGCGGTGATTGCCCGGACCGATGAGGTAGGTGGTCGGGCGCGCCGGCTCGCAGTACTGGATGCTGACCTCGGGCAGCCGGGCGAGGCCGCGTTCGTTGACCTTGAGATCGACCACCAGCCAGGGCTCGTCGAAGTCGAGGTCTTCAAAAGTCATGTCTAGCAGGCGGCGCACCGTGCTGGAGGCGCCGTCGCAGCCAACCACGTAGCGGGCGCGCACGCTGCGCGCGCGGCCGGTCTCATCGCGCAGGTCAAGTGTCACGCCATCCTCATCCTGGGCAATGGCGGTGAGTTCGGTACCCAGCGCCACCTCGACACCGGGTGTGGCGGCCACGCCATTGCGCAGCAGCTGCTCGACCGGCGGCTGCGTGAACACCAGATTCGGCGGCCAGCCCAGCGGGTAAGGCGGCGGCACCGCGCCGAAGCGCTTGATCAGTTGCCCGTTGACGCCGTAGTACTCGGAAGGGGTAAAGGGCGCGGTGTATGGCAGCACGGCCTTGGCAAGACCGAGGTTCTGCAACACGCGCATGATTTCGTGGTCAAGCGCAAAGGCGCGTGGCTTGTCGTAAACGGTACGCGCGCCGTCGATAGCGAGTGTGCGCACGCCCAGGCGCCCGAGCAAACCAGCGCAGGTCGCCCCGGCCGGGCCGAAGCCCACCACCACCACATCGAATTGCGCGCCCGCTTGTGCCACCACGGTATCCCCTCCTTGACTGGTCCGGGCCGGCGCCCGGCGCCGACGGTCTTTGCCGACGGCTTGCGCACATGCTACGCAGCGGCCCATAATTTGAAAATCCTATTTTTATGATTGTCTGAATCCAAATTATGGATACTGCGCCGTGGACATAGGCAAGGCCGACCTCAACCTGCTGGTGGTGTTCGACGCGATGCTGGTGCAGCAGAGCGTGACCCGCGCCGGTAGCGCCATCGGCCTCAGTCAGCCGGCGATGAGCGCGGCGCTGGCCAAGCTGCGCGTGCTGTTCAACGACCCGCTGTTCGTGCGTACCAGTTCGGGCATGAGCCCGACCGCCCTCGCCCTCGAACTCGCCGGCCCGGTGCACCAAGTATTGGACACGGTGAAGTCCGACATCCTGCAAAAATCGAGCTTCAACCCGGCGCGCACCGAGCGCGGCTTCGGCCTGATCACGCCCGATATCGGCGAGTTTGCGCTGCTGCCGAAAATCTTCACCCGCATCGCCGTCGACGCGCCGCACGCCAAGCTGCGGGCGATGTCGATGCCGGCCACCGCGACGGCGCAGGCGCTGGAGGCGGGCGAAGCGGACCTTGCCGTCGGCTACTTCCCCGACCTCACCGGCGCCAGTTTTTACCAGCAGCGGTTGTTCCGCAACGCCTACATCTGCATGGTGCGCGCCAACCATCCGCGCATCGGCGAACGGCTGAGCCTGAAGCAGTTTGTCGAGGGCGCGCACGCCGTGGTGCGGCCCGAGGGCCGCAACCATATTTTCGAGGTGTTTTTACAGCAGCGCGGCATCGTGCGCGATGTGCGCCTCAATATCGCGCATTTCACCAGCCTGCTCGCCATCATTGTCGAATCCGACCTGATCGCCACCGTGCCACTCGATATCGGCGTCGCCTTTGCGCGCCTCGCACGCATCAGGCTGCTTGATCCGCCGCTCAAGCCGCCGGCCTTTGACGTCAAGCAATACTGGCACCGGCGCTTCAACAAGGACCCGGCCAATATGTGGCTGCGCCGCAGCGTGCACGACTTGTTCAGCGATTACGCCGAGAGCACGGCGCGCGAACTGGCAAAACTGCGCCGCGGCTGAGATCGGGTTGACCGGAAAAGACAAGGCCCCGGTGACTTGCGTCACCGGGGCCTTGTTACTGCTCAGGCTCGTGCCGGCCTTATAGGCTGGCGGTCATCCGTACAGAAAAGGTTGATCCGCTGCGTGAGCCGTTCTGGCCGGTTAAGCCTATGGGACTGATCATTGGATCACCTCCTTTCAAAGTTGTGAGATTGCAGTCTAGCCAAGCACGGCCGCGCTGACAAGTGCATCTTGCATTTTTGC